>CAJLLL010000010.1 GCA_905207485.1 uncultured Phascolarctobacterium sp. | reverse complement strand
ATTTTGATAAATTTTTAAAATTCATTATTGTGTATCTGGGGGGGATTTGTGTTTCTTTAATAATCGGATTATATACATATCCATATTATGATTTAATATTGGATGGACCAGTAACACAGATTGAAAAACTTCCTAAAGTTATTAATATTTTAAGTAATTTTGGAATTTTTATTGATGAAAAAATATTAACAATTATTTGGATGATACAAGGAAGAATTAAAGGTGCTTTGCTCGAAGTATTATATACTTTTGGTGGAGTTTATATGATTTATTGCTGGTATCATAACAATTGGCGAATTGCTTTTGATATTTTAATTAAAGCGGTTTTATCATCATTAGTTATAATATTTGGATACTGCATTATTGAGTTATTTTATTTAGGTGGTAGTGAAACTGCAAAAAATATTTTGACTATAATTAGTCCGTATTTTCATTATATTGAGATAAATCATGGTTGGTGGCCTAGGCTTTTACAACCAGGAGCAATAAGGTCGATTTTTGCAGAGCCATCATTTTTTAGTATTTGGGCTGCTTTTACATTGCCGTTTATATGGTATAAATTAATTAATTCAAATATTCTAAAGAGTAAAATTTTATTTTTTATAATTACGGTAATTTTTACGGCTTTAATTTTTTTAACTAATTCGCGTACTGGCGTAGGTTTATTATGTGGAGAATTTGTATGTTTGTTAGCATATACTTTATGGATACATAATAAATTTATTGTAAGAAAGTTTGTTCTGGTAAGTATATGTACTATATTTGCATTTGTACTTTCAAATTATTTTATAAATAATTTCATGACAGAAAAAGATATTAGTGCAGAAGATTATTTTAAAAAGAATTTGACGAATATTGCAAGTGTAGATGCACGTAGTAATGGAGCACGTTATTCAACAATTTATGCAAATGTAGTGATTGGGTTGGACAACCCGATTTTAGGCGTTGGTAAAGGATTAGTACCTGCATATATGCCGGATTATTTTCCTGATTTTGCTGAAAATAACCGGGAAGTACAAAATTGGATTAAATATCAAAACGAAAAAGGTATTTTAAAAATGCCTATACCAAGTTTTTGCGCATATAGTTTAGTATTTGCAGAAAGTGGTGTTGTTGGTTTACTTTGTTATTTATTCCCGGCAGTTTTTTTGATTTATAATATTTTGAAAATATTGTATCGAGATAAAGAAAAGTTAGAGTTTGCAATTTTATTAATATCTTTGCTAGGAACTTTAGCATCTGGTTTTAGCAATACATTAAATATCACATACTGTTACTGGGTACTTTTAGGTTTAGGTTATGCAATGTGTTTTGGAAAGGAAAATGATGTAAAAGATAATGGCGATGCAGGCAGTCGGCAGGAACATTAAATATTCAGCAATAAATTATATAGTCGTTAACCTTCTTAAATTTATTGTGCGCATGGTATTTGTTAAAACCCTGCCGATAGAATATTTAGGTGTTAACGGGTTATTTACAAATGTACTGGCAATGCTTTCATTGGCGGAACTTGGAATTGGTCCTGCTATTGTGTATAGCTTATATAAGCCTTTGGCTTATGGTGATAAAGAAACTGTAAGAAGTATAATGCACTTGTTTAAAAATGTGTATATTGCTGTTGGTGGTATTATTTTAGTTTTTGGTTTGGCATTGTTTCCGTTTTTGGATAGTTTTATAAAAGATGGGCAAGGCGTACCTCAAGTGCATTATTTTTATTTAGTATTTTTGCTTAATACCGTAGTTAGCTATTTGTGGACATATAAACGCAGCCTTTTAATTGCTGATCAAAAGCAGTATGTAGTTAATATCTATCAGGCGACTGTGCAGGTATTAGTTGCTGTTTTGCAAATAATATTTTTACTTATTTTTGAAAATTACTGGTGCTTTATTATTTTAATGCTGTTTGGAACAATACTGGAAAACTTTATCATCGCACGTAAGGCGGATAAAGAATATTCGTACTTAAATGAACCGGCAAAACTTTTAGATTTAGATATAAAACGGCAGATAGTAAAAAATACCAAAGCTATGATATGCCATAAAATAGGTGGTATGGTAGTTTTTAGCAGCAGTAACCTTGTATTAAGTAAATTCGCTGGGCTTGCAGCAGTAGGTTTATACAGCAACTACTATATGGTGCTAGCAGCGCTTAATACATTTGCTGCCAAATTTTTTGAAAGCATTACTGCCAGTGTCGGAAATTTAATGGTGCTTGAAGAAAACAGCAAAAAAATAAAAGCCTTTAAAATTACAGAATTTATAACGGCTTTACAGGCAGCAATTTGTTTTTGCGGTTTGTATATTTTATTTAATCCGTTTGTAGAACTGTGGGTTGGCAAGGATTATTTGTTTAGTGAAACAGTTACAGCGGCAATGGCATTTTCGTTTTATTTAACCTATATGCGCAAAGCAGTGTTAATGTTTCGTGATGCCTGCGGCTTATATTGGAATGATCGTTACAAACCATTGGCAGAATCTATTATAAATTTAACTGCTTCAATTTATTTAACGATTAATTACGGTGCAATTGGTGTAGTATTGGGTGGGATAATAAGTACTTTATTAACCTGTTTTTGGGTAGAGCCGTATGTACTTTTTAACAATGGTATATATATTAAACTAAAAGATTATTTTATTGACTATTTAAAATTTGCTGCTGTGGCGTTGTTAGCGGCAATGATAAGCGAATTTGTTTATAGTAGTTTGTTTACCAAAGTTACTTTATCAAATTTTATAGCAGGTATTTTTATTTGCGTAAATGTTACACTTATTTTGTGGTATGCAATCTTTAAAAACAGAGAAGAAATGCAGTTTTTGATTTGTTTTGTTAAACAAAGAATTATAGGAAAATATTAATAATTTTAATTTTCGAGGCTTTATGTACATTACACGCAATATTGAAAAAACGATAAACAGAATATCGAGACAATTTAAGGTACTGCTTTTAACCGGGGCGCGGCAGGTGGGCAAAACAACTTTGCTTAAACACTTGGCGCAAGATACTGGGCGTACTTACGTTACGCTGGATGATTTGGCCGTGCGTAGTCTGGCCATTAGCGACCCGGCTCTGTTTTTGCAGCGCTACACGCTGCCGCTTTTAATTGATGAAATACAATATGCACCGGCACTTTTAAGCTACATTAAAATATATGCCGATAACGCAGCGCAAAATGGCGACATCTGGCTGACTGGTTCGCAGCGGTTGCCGTTAATGCAGGGCGTAACGGAAAGTCTTGCAGGCAGAGTAGGCATTATAGATTTGCAAGGCTTAACAGCAAATGAAATTAACGGTACGGATAATACAGAACCATTTATACCGGTAAAAGAAGCACTGTTTGAACGCATCAATAACGCAAAAAAGCAGAGCCTTAAAGAAATATATAAACTAATCTGGCAGGGCAGCATGCCGGCGCTTTATAACGGCGGAGAACAGGACTGGCAAAGTTATTACGCAAGTTATGTGCAAACCTTTTTGCAGCGCGATGTGATGAAGCTGCTGCAAATTAATGACGAAATGGTATTCTTCCGCTTTTTATGCGCTGCTGCCGGACAGACAGGCAAGATGATAAACTACGCGGAACTTGCGAAAGCGGCAGAGGTAAGCGCTCCAACTGCCAAGCAGTGGATAAAAACACTGGAGGCAGCAGGCATAATTTATCTGCTTCAGCCTTTTATGCCGCCGGGAGCAAAATATATAGTAAAAGCACCGAAGCTGTACTTTTTTGATACCGGCCTTGCTGCGTATTTAACTCGCTGGCTTAACGCTGATGCCTTAGAAGCAGGCGCAACGAGCGGAGAATTTTTTGAAACATGGGTTGTGGCAGAGATTTACAAAAGCTATGTTAATAAAGGCATAGTACCGCCGCTGTATTATTTGCGCAACTTTAACGGCAAAGAGATAGAACTAATCATCTACGAAAACGGCACGGCATATCCTGTAGCAATAAAGAAAAGTGCGTATCCGCAAAAGGCGGTAAAAACTTTTGCGATACTGGAGCCGGTGAGCGCAGATGCTAACATAAAAATTGGCGAAGGCGGCATAATATGTTTTGCCGATGATTTACTGCCTGCGGCGCAGGATTTATGGTACATACCGGCATGGATGGTGTAAAAGTTGATATGGTTACAACAAAAAAGGCCTGCTAACAGTCAACTCAAAAATTTTAAGCAATAATTTTAGCAAAATAACAGTCAAAACACTTATTCACTACGTTCAAAGTGTGTTTTTGACTGTTATTTTTTATGGAATATTGCAATTTTTGAATGTTTTCTGTCAGCAGGCCCTTTTTAATTTTGGGTTGCCTGATAATATTATTAATGTTTTGCTCTCATTCTTTCGGCAGAGTATACGCTTCAACGGCGGCGATGAAGGCTTCGTCATCCGCGTTGGCGGCGCGCAGTGCTTTTAATGCGTCAAAGTTTTGCAGTTCTTTGCCCCACATAAAGGCATCGCGGTTATCGTAGCAGGCGGCAACAATTGGTTCGTTGGCATTAACAGGCGTTTTGCCGTCCAAATCGGTAAAAATAATATAGCAGTTATCAAAATCCAGCCCGTAAACGCTGATATGTTCTTCTTCGGTCGGCGCACTCCAGCAGCCGAGTGCTTCAAATTCTTTTTGCAGTGCCATAATGTAACCTCGCTTAAAGTTTATTTAATAATAGCATATAAAATTTTACGCAGTTTGTCCATAAAACTTGTAATAAAATCTGCAAAAAATGCGGCGATAGTGTATAATAGACTGGTAAGGCCGCAAAGGAGTTGACGGAATATGAAAAAATATCAGCCCGGCGAAAATATGCAGGTGCTTTTTATTTGCCCGAAATGCGGCAGTAAACTGGCGTGGGCGTTGCCTGCGGCAGAAATGCAGTGCCCGAAGTGCGGCACTTGGGTAAACAGCAAAAACCGCAAAGGCCGCGGGCATGATGTTTTTTTACCGCCGGACAGCGACCAGACGGTTTTGTTTTAAGTGAGCCGCTGATTAAAAACGGCTTGCAAGCAAGTTTTTAATTTAGCCGCTAAGTTATGTTTGTTTAATTTTATTTTATTTTATTTTAAATATGAAAGAGGTATGCGTTGTGAAGATTTTTATGGATACCGCTAATGTCGCGGAAATTGCAGAAATGGCAGCGCTGGGCGTTGTATATGGCGTAACCACCAATCCGAGCCTGATTGCTAAAAGCGGCAGAACCCAGGCTGAGGTTATTCCCGAAATTTGCGCATTGGTTGACGGCCCTGTAAGCGCAGAAGTTATCAGCACCGATTGCGAAGGCATGGTTGCCGAAGCGCGTAAGCTGATGAAAATTTCCGATAAAGTTGTTATTAAAATTCCCTGCATTGCCGAAGGCCTGAAAGCTGTTAAAATTTTAAGCAAAGAAGGCATTAAAACCAACGTAACATTGGTGTTTAGTTTGCAGCAGGCACTTTTGGCAGCACGTGCAGGTGCAACTTATGTCAGCCCGTTTATCGGCCGTTTGGATGATATCGGCGAAAACGGTGTAGAACTGGTGGAAAAAATGGTTAAAGTTTTCCGTCAGTATAACCTTGATACGCAAATTATCGCAGCCAGTGTCCGCAATATGGAACATGTAGAAAAAGTAATGCTGGCAGGTGCCGATATTGCTACCATCCCTACCAAAGTATTAAAAGAAATGCTGCTGCATCCTTTAACAGATAAAGGTCTGGCACAGTTCCTTGAAGATTATAAAAACAGCTTGAAATAATATCACGCGGCGGCGTAAATGCTGCCGCTAATTTTTTATCTGCCACGGCAGGAATTTTTAAAAACGCATAGAATATAATTTATCGGAAAAAATCAACAGGTGATGCGGTTAACCCCGCGAGCTTAATAGGGAAGCCGGTGCGAATCCGGCGCAGTCCCGCTACTGTAATGGCGAGCCGTCTGCAATATGTCACTGAAGCGATGCTTTGGGAAGGCGCAGCGCGGCGATGAACCTGAGCCAGGAGACCTGCCTGTTACGAGTGCTATTGCCTACGGGGGATAGGTGGGTGCTTGCATATTGGCAAAAGTGTAATCCTCTTTGCATAAAGGGGATTTTTTGTTTATAGAAAGGAGTTTTAAGATGCCGGGTAAACTTGTTTTGGTAACGGGCGGTGCACGCAGCGGCAAAAGTGAATTTGCTGAAAAATATGTGCTGCATTATGGCGCTAGGTGCGCCTACATTGCTACCGCCGAGATTTTTGATGACGAGATGGCAGAACGTGTACTTTTACACCAGGCGCGCCGCCCCCAGACGCGCTGGATAAATTTTGAAGCCCCCTACAACGCTCATGAAGTGATGCAGGAAGCTGCGCAGCAGGCAGATACGGTTTTGTTTGATTGCCTGACGCTTTATATGAGCAATTTATTGTACGGCAAAAATGCGCTGCAGGGCACAACTGAACAAAAAGCACAGGCTGTAAAAGCAGAAATTGGCAAATTGCTTGCTGCTGCACGCCAAAGCGGCAAAACGGTTGTGTTTGTAACTAACGAAGTCGGCGCAGGCATTGTGCCGGAAAATGCTATGGCGCGCGAATACCGCGATATTGCGGGCTGGGTAAACCAGCAGGTTGCAGAAGCGGCAGACAGCGTGTTTTATTGCGTTGCCGGACAGGCAGTGGATATGAAGAAACTGGCTTTTAAGTTTGAGGAGGAAAACTGATGCAGAAAATTACTGTGCCGCCCCTTAATAAAGATGCGGCAGAAATTGTACGCCAAAACTGGTTGCGTTTGGACGAAGTGCCGGAGCAGCTTGGCAAAATAGAAAAAATGGTTGAAAAATATGCGGCAATCAGCGGAACGGCTGATTTTGAAGGCAAAATAAAAAGTGCCATGCTTTTAATGTGCGGCGACCACGGCATTGCCAAATATGGTGTAAGCGCCTACCCGCAGGAAGTAACCATGCAGATGATTAACGGTTATATGCGCGGCACGGCAGGTGCTAACGTAATGGCGCGCCATGCCGGTGCAGATGTATTTGTTGTGGATATGGGCACAACTTTTGATTTAACCCACTTGCCAAAAGTCCGCAACGAAAAGGTTGCCTGGGGTACGGAAGATTTTACCAAAGGCCCTGCCATGACACTTGAGCAGGCAGAAGAAGCATTGCAGCGCGGCATGAAAGTTGCCGATGAATGTATTGATAAAGGCTATAACATGCTGGTAACGGCAGAGATGGGCATTGGCAATACAACTTCAACCGCCGCTATCGTATCTGCGTTTACCGGGCTTGCACCGGAGCTGACAGTTGGGCGCGGCACCGGCATTAACGATGAACGCATGGTAGTAAAACGTAAAGTTGTTGCTGACGGTTTGGCTGTCAACAAACCGAAACTTGGCGATGCAATGGATATTTTGTGCAAAGTTGGCGGTTATGACCACGCCGGGCTTGCCGGTATGATTATTGCTGGTGCGCGCCGCCGCGTGCCGACCATGGTGGACGGCGTAAACGCAACGGCATCGGCGCTTTTGGCTTACGGCATTGAACCTGCCTGCGCAGATTATATGTTCTGCTCGCATTTATCGGCAGAAATATCACATGCCAAAATGCTGGAAATTTTAAACCTTCAGCCTATTGTCGATGCAGGCATGCGCCTTGGCGAAGGCACCGGCGCATCTTTGGCAATAGTTATTCTGCAATCGGCGCTTGATTTATATAAAAAATTAACCGCAGGTGAACAGCATGCGTGATTTTATAACCTGCCTGGAATTTTTAACGCGCATCCGTTTCAGTCACCGCACTGATTGGCGCGACGAAGATTTTTCGCGCAGCGTACCGTATTTTCCGCTGATAGGGCTTGTTATCGGCGCGTTTTTGGGAGCAGTTAACTATGGTCTTGTATGGCTTGCCGTACCCGATTTTATGCGTGCGGCACTGCTTATTCTTGCCGAGATAATAATTACCGGCGGACTGATGTACGACGGCTTTATGGATACGTCTGACGGCGTATTTTCGGCACGCAGCCGCGAACGTATGCTGGAAATTATGAAGGACAGCCATGTAGGTTCCAATGCTGTTTTGGCGGTTATTGTGCTTATTTTGCTGAAAGTATCGGCATACCTTGCCATTAACCCGGCGGAACTTACGGTGGCGCTGATAGCCATGAGTGTGGCAACGCGTACGTTTATGGTAATTTTCATCGTCAATTTTCCGTATGCGCGTAAAAACGGCATCGGGCACATGTTTACCATGTATGCCAAACCTATATACACTGTTATAGCCTTGGCACTTGGCATTTCCATAACGGCGGTATGCGGCACGGCTTACCTTGCGGTGATGGCTGTAACTTTTGTGCTGGTATTTGGCATTGCCAAATTTTTGCAAAGTCAGCTTGGCGGATTAACGGGCGATACTTACGGCGCGTTGACAGAATGCGGCAATGTGCTGTATTTGATAACGCTGATAATTTTGGCGCGCGTGCTTTTGATTGCTGCGTGCTGATTAACATAAAAAGGATGGTGCAAAATGGAAATAGATGTTCTGGCTGGCACGGTTCAGCCTCTTGATAAAACACTGGTTGCCAAGGCGCAGGAGCGTTTTGACAATTTAATTAAACCGGTCGGCTCGCTTGCCAAACTGGAAGAAATGACTACACGCTATGCTGCAATTTACGGCAGCGCCGATAAAAATGATGTGAACTATCCACATAAAACTTTGCTGGTATGGACTGATGAACCGGCAATAGCGGCTGAATATATGCAGGGTGAAAAAACAGTCTGCGTACTTGCAGAAAATTCCCAAATAAATACCCAAACTCTTTTGATAACGGCAGAAAATATTGAAGAAGCATTGCTTGAAGGTGCGCTTTTGGTAAAAGAAGCTGCCGGTGCAAACGGCGGACAGCAGGTACTGGCTTTTGGCTGTGCAGATGAAAAAGTTCCTGCATACACTATTGATAAAATCGCTGAAAACGGCTATGAATTTTTACAGCAGCTTGACAGTAAAACTATTGCCGCTATGGCAGGCGGCATTTTGCAGGCAGCAGCTTTAAAAGTGCCTGTAATGTTAGATGGCGCTGCAACCTGCCTTGCTGCACTGGCAGCGGTAAAATACAACGCTGCGGTTAAAGGCTATCTTTTTGCAGGGCATGTATCCTCAGAGCCGGCAATGGAAGATTTGCTGAAAACTATCGGCCTTGCTGCGCCGTTAAGGTTAGATGTAAAAGTTTGCCGCGGCGAAGGCGCCGTACTGGCGTTAAGCCTTTTGGACGCAGGCATTAAAGCCTATAAAGAAATGGAAACCTTTGCCGAAGCAGGCGTACATGTAGAAGTAAAAGAATTTTCGCATGCCGAAGAATTGAAAGGCAAACAGGAGGCAAAATAATGGGCAGGCTGTATCTTATCCGCCATGGCGAAACCGATTCCAACAAAAGTTACCGTTTTCAGGGGCAAACCGATATTGAACTGAATGCCAAAGGCAAAGCCCAGGCAGAATTACTGGCAGAGCATTTTAAGGAGATTCACCTTGATAAAATTTATTGCAGCAGCCTTACGCGCGCACGCCAGACAGCGCAGCCCATGGCTGAAACTCATAACTTAAAGGTAGAAACTTTTGATGACATTAAAGAGATTGCCTTTGGAGAATGGGAAGGCATGACTTTTGATGAAATTAATGCCAGGTGGCCCGGCGACATTGATGCTTTTTTTAAAAATCCAGCGCTGTGCCATGTGCCGGGGGGCGAAAATTTTTCGGCCGTTGCTGCGCGCGTAGAACCGTTTTTTAAACGCTGCCTGGCAGAGATGGACGATGCGGATATTGCCATAGTATCCCACGGAGGCATTATCCGTGTGCTGCTATGTTTGTTTTTGGACGTTGATTTGAACAAAATATGGAATTTCAGCGTAGGTAATTGCAGTACAACTACGCTTGCCAAATGGCGCGGATATAATACAGTGCTTGAATGTACCAACGCAACATATTATTTGCGTTAAATTTTGCCGCACAAATGTTAAAAACAGCTATGATATATTGACATTTGTACATTAAAAAGATATACTTTAAATAGTATATCTCTGTTGGTTCATAAAGGGTTCATATCTTCTTTAATGCTTCTTGCATTTATATCGAAGCCGTGGCACGTCTATGAAGTCCTCATGGGGTATGTTTAATGTAAGGAGCTGATAACAATGAAAGAAGACAAAACTTTAGTATGCAAGGAATGCGGCAAGGAATTTGTTTTTTCCGCTTCCGAACAGGAATTTTATGAATCCAAAGGCTTTACCAACGAACCGGGCCGCTGCCCTGCCTGCCGTCAGGCCCGCAAACAGCGCCTCGGCATTGTAAGCGAACGTCCGGCCCGCCAGATGTATCCGGCAGTTTGTGCTGAATGCGGCAAAGAAACCGAAGTTCCGTTCAAACCTTCCGAAGACCGTCCGGTTTACTGCCGCGACTGCTTTAACGCACATCACCGTGCATAATTAAATAACAACGCCTGCCGTTTTTGCGGCAGGTTTTTGTTTTTGCGGCAAATTTTATAAATAATGTGACAGAAATTTTGAGAAAGTTATGCGCGTTATGGTATAATATTTTAATAAGAAGAAAATTGGGGGTCATTTTATTTTAACACTTAAAGAAATTGCCGTTACAGACAAGGCTTTGTTTGAAAGTTATATGTCCCGCCCGGATTACCGCGGCTCGGAATGTGCTTTCGGCAACCTTTTTATGTGGCAAACCTGTTATGATATTTTTTGGACTGTTGCGCATGACTTTTTGGTTATAAAAGTAAAACGCAACGATATTGATTTTTTCTTACAGCCGTTTGGCGGCAAAGATGAAGACCTGCCTTTGCTGATGCAGGAAATTAAGGAATATAACGGCGGCCAGCCGTTTGAAATTCACGGTATTTACGAAGACGGCAAGGAAAGGCTGCTGAAAGCGTTTACCGATTTGGAAATTACCGAAGACCGTGATAACTGGGATTATGTATATTTGCAGCAGAATCTGGCAACACTGGCAGGGCGCAAATATCACGGCAAAAAGAACCACTGCAATGCTTTTGTAAAAGAATATCCGGATTACGTTTATGAAGAAATGAACCGCAGCAATATTGATGAATGCATTGCTTTTGGCGATATGTGGTGCGAACGCCGTATGGGCGACGACCCTTCGCTTGTATGCGAAAAATGCGCCATTCATGAAGCGTTGAACAATTTTGAAGTGCTGAATCTGCGCGGCGGTTTAATTCGCATTAACGGCAAGGTTGAAGCATTCAGCTTCGGCGAAAAAATTAATGATGATACCGCAGTGCTGCATGTAGAAAAGGCTAATCCGGAAATACGCGGCTTGTATTCGGTAATTAACCGCGATTTTGCCAAAAACGCGTGGGGTGATGTAACATATCTTAACCGTGAGGAAGATATGGGGCACGAAGGACTGCGCAAGGCGAAAGAATCGTACAAACCGGAATTTATGATTAAAAAATATTCTACCGTTTTTAAATAACAGAGGAATGTATGGATTTTAGGCTTTTAAATGCAAACCTGCTGCCGCAGGCAGCGGATTTGTGGGATTACTGCTTTGAAAAAAAGGGCGACCCGTTTTATGAATGGTATTTTGCGGAATACTGTTTAAAGCAGAATACTGTTATCGGCGGCTTTGATGGTGATAAACTGGCCTGTATGCTGCATTTGAACCCATACGCGGTTAGGCTGCGCGGGCGGGAAATACGTTTGCCGTACATTGTTGGTGTGGCAACGGCGCCGGAATACCGCGGGCAGCATTTAACCAAACCGCTTTTGGAAACCGCATTTACGGTTTTGCGGGCGCAGGGGGCGGCCTTTGCATTATTAATGCCCATTGACCCGGCCATTTATACGCCTTATGGCTTTAGCTACTGTTATTACCGCCATAATTACAAACTGCCGCTGGCAATGCTTAAAAACTTGCCGGCAGTGCAAAATATAAAAATAGTGCGCTATACAGATATAACAGATGGGGTAGAAGCAGCCGAAGCCGTTTATAAAAACTGCATGCAGAGTTTAAACGGCATGGCGGTGCGTTCAACAGAAAAATGGCAGGAACTTTTAAACGGCTATAAAGCCGAAAAAGTAATGTTTGCCGCTGCTGTTCAAAATGGGCAAACAACAGGTTATATGCTGTATTCCGTTGACGGCGGCGTTTTTAAAGTACAGGAAATGCTGACGCTGAATCATGAAGCGCAAACAGCACTTCTGCGTTATGCGGCAGGGCATTTAAGCGCTGCGCAGACTTTGGAGTGGCTGGCAGAAGAAGGGAATTTGGCGCATCTTGATTTTAACAATGCTGGTTACTGCGGCAGCTTAAAGCCTTTTATGATGGCGCGCTGTCTGAACATCCGCAAAGCGCTGGACGTTTTGCCTGTTCCGCAGGAACTTGAAGGCGAAGCAGTGCTGCTTATTACAGATAAATTTTTGCCGCTGAACAACGGGCTTTTGAAAATAAAGGCACAAAATGGTGTGCTCAGCCATGCCAGCACCCTTGATGACGAAGAAATCATTATGGATGTTACGGCTTTTACGCAGTTATATTTCGGTGCGTTTAGCTTTGATGAGCTTGTGCGCGCCGGTAAAATAAAAGTTAATAATCCGCAGAAATGCGGTTTTATGCAGGCATTGTTTGCCAAATGCCGCAATTACATTAACGAGTATTATTGAAAATAAAGCAGGGAGGCTGATTTAATGGACAAAATCAGACGCATTTTTGTAGAAAAAAAAGATGCTTTTGCTGTTGAGGCAAGAGGCCTTTTGGCTGATTTGCAGACAAACCTCGGCATGAAAGGCTTAACCGGCATCCGTGTACTTAACCGCTATGACGTAATGGGCGTAACGGATGAAGAATTTGCTGCTGCCAAAGGTCTTGTGCTTAGCGAGCCGCCGGTTGATACCGTTGCGGAAGAACTGGAAGTTCCGGCAGGCTGCCGTGCTTTTGCCGTGGAATTTTTGCCCGGCCAGTATAACCAGAGGGAAGACTTTGCAGCACAGTGCATTCAGCTTATTACTCAAAAAGAACGCCCGCTGGTATCTTCTGCCAAAGTTTATATTTTGTCCGGCACAATCAGCGACGAAGAGTTTGCTAAAATTAAGGCTTACTGCATTAATCCTATTGAAGCGCGTGAAGCAGCATGGGAAAAACCTGAAACTCTTGTACAAAGCTGCGAAGAACCGCAGAAAATTAAATCTGTGGCAGGCTTTTTGACTTTCAGTAAGGACGAAATGGAAACCTACCGTGTAGAAAACGGTCTTGCCATGAGCCTTGAAGATTTACTGTGGTGCCAGAAATATTTTAACGAAGAACACCGTGAACCGACTGTTACCGAAATTAAAGTGCTTGATACTTACTGGTCTGACCATTGCCGCCATACCACTTTCATGACTCAGATTGAGGACGTGGAAATTGAACCCGGCCTTTACAATCAGCCGGTACAGGCTGCGCTTGATAAATACATGGCAGCGCGTGACGAAGTTTACGGCGCAGATACCAAACGCCCTGTTACTTTAATGGATATTGCCGTTATTGGTATGAAAAAACTGCGTGCTGAAGGCAAACTTAACGATTTGGACGAATCGGAAGAAATTAATGCCTGCACCATTGTTGTGCCTATTGAAGTAGACGGCAAAACCGAAGAATGGCTGTTGCTGTTTAAAAACGAAACCCATAACCATCCGACGGAAATTGAGCCGTTTGGTGGTGCTGCTACCTGCCTTGGCGGTGCAATCCGCGACCCGCTTTCCGGACGTGCTTATGTATATCAGGCAATGCGCGTAACCGGCGCTGCCGACCCGCGCGTACCGGTTGAAGATACTCTGCCCGGCAAACTGCCGCAGCGTAAAATTACCATTGGCGCTGCCGCTGGTTACAGTTCTTACGGCAACCAGATTGGCCTTGCAACCGGACATGTACAGGAATATTACCATGATAGATTTGTAGCAAAACGCATGGAAGTAGGCGCTGTTGTAGGCGCTGTTCCCCGTAACCTTGTTAAACGCGAAACTCCTGAACCGGGCGACCTTTTGGTTCTGCTTGGCGGCAGAACTGGACGCGACGGCTGCGGCGGTGCAACCGGTTCTTCCAAAGAACATACCGTTGATTCTCTGGCAAGCTGCGGCGCAGAAGTACAGAAAGGCAATCCGCCGACGGAACGCAAAATTCAGCGTTTGTTCCGCAACCCGGAAGTTACGCCGATGATTAAACGCTGCAACGACTACGGTGCAGGCGGCGTATCTGTTGCTAACGGCGAACTTGCCGACGGCATGGTTATTGACCTTGACAAAGTGCCTAAAAAATATGAAGGCCTTGACGGTACAGAACTTGCAATTTCCGAATCCCAGGAACGTATGGCTCTTGTTATCGCTCCGAAAAATATTAAAAAATTCGTGGCATTTGCTGATGAAGAAAACCTTGAAGCAACCGTTATCGGTGAAGTTACCGGAACAAGAAGGCTTGTTATGTTCTGGCGCGGCGATAAAATCGTTGACCTTTCGCGTGACTTCTTGAATACTAACGGCGTTGCCCAGCATGCCGATGTTAAAGTTTGCGAAACCGCCGGCGAATGTGTATTTGATAAAATTCCGGCAGAAGTAGCTGCTGCCAAAGACTTAAAAGAAGCATGGCTTGCTAACCTTGGCAGGCTGAATGTTTGCAGCCAGAAAGGGCTTTCCGAACGTTTCGACAGCACTATCGGCCGCGGCAGCGTAATGATGCCGTTTGGCGGCAAAAAACAGCTTACTCCTTCGGAAGGTATGGTAGGCAGATTGCCTGTTCTGCACGGAAAAACCACGGCGGCTTCCGTTATGGCCTGTGGCTATAACCCGGACGTTGCCTGCTGGAGCCCGTTCCATGGCGCAATGTATGCAGTTATTGAATCTGTAACCCGTGCTGTTGCATTGGGCGCTGACCCGGCAAAACTGCGCCTTACCTGTCAGGAATATTTCCCCAAACTGCATAATACCGAACTGTGGGGCCAGCCGTTTGCCGCACTTTTAGGTGCCTTTACCGTACTTGATGCTTTGGAACTGCCTGCTATTGGCGGCAAAGACAGCATGTCCGGCACTTTTATGGATAAAATGGTTCCGCCTACACTCGTTTCCTTTGCAGTTGATGTTATCGACGGCGACAAAGCCGTATCTGCTGAATTCAAACAGGCAGGCAGCAAAGTTGTTTTCCTTTCCTGCCCGCGCGATAACAGCGAAGTGCCTGATTTCAGCGTGCTGAAACAAAACCTTACTGCTGTACACAATGCCATTCTGGCAGGAAAAATAAACGCAGCGGCTGCTGTAAAAGAAGGCGGCATTGCAGCGCTTATTACCACAATGTGCCTTGGCAATAACCTTGGCTTTGAATTCATTAAACCTTATAATGATACGGACGGACTCTTTACCTTGCAGCCGGGCGGCATGGTGCTTGAACTTGCTGCAGGCGCAGAGCCGGAAGAACTTTTTGAAGGCCTTGATTACATGCTGCTTGGCCATACGGCTGAAAAAGCAGTTATTGCCATCAACGATGACGTTATTGAAATTGCCGCAGCAGAAAAAGCATACAGCACTCCGCTGGAAAGCATTTTCCCGTCCAAAACTGCGGATAAAGATGACAAAGACATTGATTTGCCGCTTTACAAGGCAGAACTGCCTTTAACCGCACCGGTAACCATTGCCAAACCGCGCGTATTTATTCCGGTATTCCCGGGCATTAACTGTGAATATGATTCTGCCCGCGCTTTTGAAGATGCCGGCGCAGTTGCAGAAACTTTCATTGTCCGCAACCTTACTCCGCAGGCAGTTGAAGAATCTGTTGAAACAATGGTAAAAATGATTGACAATGCGCAGATTGTTATGCTTCCGGGCGGCTTCAGTGCCGGTGACGAACCGGACGGCAGCGGCAAATTTATTGCTACTATGCTGCGTAACCCGCGCATTAAGGAAGCTATCGAACGTTTGCTGAATGACCGCGACGGTTTGATGCTCGGCATTTGCAACGGCTTCCAGGCACTTATAAAACTCGGCCTTGTGCCTTATGGCGAAATCCGCGATATGAAATCTGACAGCCCGACTTTAACTTTCAACAATATCGGCCGTCATGTATCGCAGATTGTCAATACCCGCATTGTTTCCAATAAATCTCCGTGGTTCAGTGCCGTTGAACCCGGTGAAATCCATTCCGTTGCCGTATCTCACGGTGAAGGTCGCTTCTATGCAACGGAAGAAACCATTAAGGAACTGTTTGCCAACGGACAGGTTGCAACCCAGTACGTTGATGAAAACGGCAAACCGACTATGGCAATGCCGTATAATCCCAATGGTTCTCTGTATGCTATCGAAGGCATTACCAGCCCTGACGGCAGAATTCTCGGCAAAATGGGCCATACCGAACGTTTCGTTCCCGGCCTGTTTAAAAATATCAGCGGCAATAAAGACCAGAAAATCTTTATCAGCGGCGTAAATTATTTTAAATAAAAATTAACTGATTTAAAAAAGCCATCCGGTATTTTGCCGGGTGGCTTTAATTTTTTGTGGTATAATTAATAATGTAATTTTATGTGACGGAGAGTACAATGAAACTGTTTTATATAGCCGCTGGCGGCGCTGTTGGAGCAGTGCTTCGTTATCTTACAGGAAATTCCGCTGCTAAATATTTTAATCCGCAGCTTCCGTACGGTACTTTTATAATTAATGCAGCCGGTTGTTTTTTGATGGGGCTGTTAATGACGCTGATTGAAGATAAGCAGCTTTTGCCGCCGGTATGGCGTTTGTTTTTATGCGTAGGCGTGCTTGGCGGATTTACTACATTTTCATCTTTTGGTTATGAAGTATATACATTAATTTCGGAAGGAAATTTATATGGCGGGCTGCTTTACGCTGCGGGCAGTGTTGCGACAGGTATTTTAGGCGTGGCTGGCGGCGTGATGCTTGCCAGAAATTTTTAAATTAGCAACAGCTTACTGTAAAAATTGATGATACTGCTCCTTTTATGGTATAATTTATTATTAGAGATTTTTGGAGGTTTGTATGATTTTAGATAAAGAGTTAAACGCGCCGGGAAAAGACAAAACATATTTTGTGCTTAACTACGGCTGCCAGATGAACGAAAGTGATGCTGAGCACTACGCAGGCCAGCTTGAAGATTTGGGCTACGATAAAGCTGATGATTTTCATAATGCCGATGTTATTGTAGTAAATACCTGCTGCGTACGCGAAAGCGCAGAAAAACGCATTTTAGGAAAAATCGGCGAATTAAAACGCGTTAAAGAACAGCATCCGGGGCAGGTTATTTGCGTAGCGGGCTGCATGGCGCAAAAAGATGGTGAAAAACTGATAAAAAAACATCCGCAGATAGACCTTTTAATTGGTACGGCGCATGTAAATGGCTTTAAAGAAATTCTTTCAGACTTTATCGCCGATAAGGGCGGACGTGTTTATGACGGCATGGCAATTGCAGACAGTGAGTTTGAAGGCAACCGCGTGCGCCAGAGCGGATTTTCTGCGTGGATTCCTATTATGTAGGCTGCAACAACTTCTGCACTTACTGCATTGTGCCGTATGTACGCGGACGTGAGCGCAGCCGCAGCATAGAAAATATAGTAGAAGAAGTAAAGCAGGCCGTTGCCAATGGTTATAAAGAATTTACGCTGCTTGGGCAGAACGTAAATTCCTATGGCAAGGATTTTGGCGAAAAAGGCATGTTTGCCAAACTTCTGCGCCGTGTAAATGAAGTGCCCGGTGTGGAACGTATCCGCTATATGACCAGCCATCCGCGCGACATGGGCGAAGATGTTATACAAGCAGTTGCAGAATGTGAACATGTTTGCGAAAACTTCCACATTCCGTTTCAGGCGGGCAGCAGCCGCATTTTAAAATTAATGAACCGCGGCTATACACGCGAGCAGTATCTTGATTTGGTGGCGATGATTCGCCGCTATGTACCGGAGGCTGCCATTACAACAGATATTATTGTAGGCTTCCCCGGCGAAACTGAGGAAGATTTTGAAGATACCCTTTCATTGGTAAAAGAAGTTGGCTTTGACGCTGCTTACACATTTATTTACAGCAAACGCAGCGGAACGCCTGCTGCTAAAATGGAAGGACAGATTCCGCTGGATGTAAAAAAAGCGCGCCTTAACCGTTTAATGGAGGCTCAAAATATAAACAGCCTTGCGCGCAACAGGGAAATGGTGGGCAAAACTTATGAAGTTCTTGCCGAAGGCCCCAGCCAGAATAATCCCGGCGTATGGTGCGGCAGAACGCGCACCAATAAACTTGTTTTGTGGCCCGTTGAAGGGCGTGAATTTACCGCAGGGCAGAAAGTTAACGTAAAAATTGAAACTGCCCAGACATGGCTTGTGAAAGGACAGGCGGAGTAAAAATGGCTGCAAATTATACGCCTATGGTGCAGCAGTATCTGGAGGTTAAACGCCAGCATCAGGATGAGCTGCTGTTTTTCCGCTTAGGCGATTTTTATGAAATGTTTTTTGACGATGCGTTAACAGCATCGCGCGAACTGAATATTACCTTAACCGGACGCGCTGCCGGACTGGAAGAGCGCATACCTATGTGCGGCGTGCCTTATCACAGTGTTGATGGTTATATTGCCAAGCTGATAAAAAAAGGCTACCGCATTGCCATTTGTGAGCAGGTTGAAGACCCGAAACTTGCCAAAGGCATTGTTGAACGTAAGGTTATAAAAATTATTACGCCGGGCACAGCTTTAAACGAGCAGCTTTTGGATGATAAACATAATCGCTTTTTGGTATTTTTGCAGCAGGACGGCGGGCGTTTATGCCTTGTTGCGGCAGATATTTCTACCGGCGAATGCCAGTGGTTTACCGGTGAAGGGGCAGAAATGCTTACTGCCGTGCAGGAACAGCTTTTCCGTATTCAGCCGGCAGAAATTGTGATTTACAGCGGCATAACGGAATGGGATAAACTGGAAAACTGGATTAAAGCCAAATTGCCGGATTGTGCTGTGTCTTTCTATCAGGAAGAAAACGAAAATGCAGATTATTTTGAAACGCATTTTACAGGCAGCGAATACGGGCAGGATGTTTTGGTACATAGTGCGGCGGAACATATGCTGCGCTACCTGCACAGCACCGTTAAGGCCGATTTAACCCATATTAACCGTTTAACGCGTATTGCTACAGAAAAATTTATGAACCTTGATGCAACGGCAATCCGCAATCTTGAACTGGTTAAAAATATGCGTGACGGCACCAAACGCGGCACGCTGTTAGATGTGCTGGATTTTACCGTTACAAGCATGGGGGCGCGTAAACTGCGCAGCTGGATAGAATGCCCGCTGCTTGATTTGGGGCAGATTAACGCGCGGCAGGAAGCCGTGGCAGAACTTTTGAACAACTTGCAGCTCCGCACCAGGCTTACGGAAGAAATGAAAAAGGTTTTTGACCTTGAGCGCATTATCTCCCGTATAGAAGTTGGCAGCGCCAATGCCCGCGATTTGGTGGCGCTGCGCAGTTCGCTTGCAGTTTTGCCGGGCATTAAAGAACTTTTGAATACAGCTCAAAGCAGGCTCCTGGGCTATTGGGCACACGGACTGCATCTGCATCAGGAGATTTATGATACGCTTGCGGCAGCTATTGTTGATGAGCCGCCGTTTTCCGTACGCGAAGGCGGCATGATACGTACCGGGTACGATTTGGAACTTGATGAACTGCACAGCATTGCCAAAGATAATAAAACATGGATGCAGAACTTTGAGCAGAAAATCAAAGAAGAAACTGGCATCAAAACTTTAAAAGTAGGTTACAATAAGGTTTTCGGTTATTATATCGAAGTCAGCAAAGGGCAGTCGGCTTCTGTGCCGGATTATTTTGTACGCAAGCAGACTCTTGTTAATGCCGAGCGTTATATTGTGCCGGAACTGAAAGATTTTGAAAATAAAATTTTAAGCGCCAAAGAAAAAATTGAACAGCTTGAATATTATATTTTTAATAATCTGCGTGAGCAGATACGCGCCAAAATACCGGAAGTGCAGGAAACGGCGCGTGCGCTGGCTAATATTGATGTGCTGGCATCCCTGGCAGAGGCTGCGTTTAAATATAATTATGTGCGCCCGCAGCTTAACAACCGCAGCGAAATACATATTGCAGACGGGCGGCATCCGGTAGTGGAACGTTTGCTGGAACGCGATATTTTTGTGCCGAACGATACTAATTTAAACAGTACCGATGAACGCATGATTATCATTACCGGTCCGAATATGGCAGGAAAATCCACTTATATGCGTCAGGTTGCGCTATTGACGCTGATGACGCAGATGGGCAGCTTTATTCCTGCAAGGCAGGCCAATATTTGCCCGGTTGATAAAATTTTTACCCGTGTAGGCGCCAGTGATGACCTTGCCACAGGGCAAAGCACTTTTATGGTAGAAATGAACGAAGTGGCGCAGATTTTAAAATACGCTACCAGAAACAGCCTGATTATTTTAGACGAAGTCGGGCGCGGAACCAGTACTTTTGACGGTATGAGCATTGCACGCGCCGTTATGGAATATATTCACGAAAAAATTAAGGCTAAAACCTTATTTGCAACCCATTACCACCAGCTTATTGAACTGGAAAACACTATGGAAGGCGTTAAAAATTACAGTGTTGCGGTTAAAGAACGCGGCAATGATATTGTCTTTTTACGCCGTATTGTGCGCGGCGGCAGCGATAAAAGCTATGGCGTGCATGTTGCAAGGCTGGCAGGCCTGCCCAAACGTGTTTTGGAACGTGCCAATGACTTTTTGGAAGAATACGATAATAACGGGCATCAACAGGTGCAGCAGGTACGGCATGACAGCGGCATGATGGGCTCGCTGTTTGGCAGCGCATTGCAGCAGCGGCTGGCAAATATGGATGTTATGAGCATGACGCCAATTGAGGCGATGAATACTTTATATAAATTGCAGGAGGAGGCTAAACGCGAAGGAGGTGCTTTATGACAGCAGCCGAAGTAAAACTTTTAGACCAGAACACTGCTAACCAGATTGCGGCCGGCGAAGTGGTGGAAAAACCTGCTTCCGTAGTAAAGGAACTGGTAGAAAACGCACTTGACGCCGGCGCAGATAAAATAGAAGTAACGATTTTTGAAGGCGGTACGCAGTATATCCGCGTAGCAGATAACGGCAGCGGCATGACGGAAACTAATGCGCGCCTTGCCGTGCTGCGCCATGCAACCAGTAAAATCCGTGCGGCAGAAGATTTAATGAGCCTGCATACGCTTGGTTTCCGTGGTGAAGCTCTGCCAAGTATTGCATCTGTCAGCAATTTTCAGCTTTTGACGCGCACGGCGGATGAAGAATTTGCAACCAGCATCCGCATTGACGGCGGCGAAGATATGGAATGCCAGCAAAGCGGCGGACAAACAGGCACAACCGTAATTGTTGAGAACCTGTTTTTTAATGTGCCGGCGCGCCGCAAGTTTTTGCGCACCAATGTAACGGAAGGGCGTTATATTAACGAACTTTTAACACGCCTTGCGCTTTCACGTCCGGAAGTACGTTTTAAACTTGTAAGCAACGATAAAGAAGTTTTAAGCACGCCCGGCAACGGCAGCCTTTTTGATACTATAACTGCTTTATATGGCAAAAAAGTAAGCGATGAGCTGTTAAAAGTAGATTTTGACGGTACTGATGTAAAAATCAGCGGTTATATCGGCAAGCCTACTTTGCTGAAAGGCACGCGCCAATGGCAGACTTTTATGGTAAACGGACGCATTATCAATAACCGCATGATGAGCAAAGCGATTGACCACGCATACCAGTCGCAGATACCAAAAAGCGGTTTTCCCTTTGCCGTGCTGATGGTGGAAGTTGACACGCACAGCATTGATGTAAACGTGCATCCGCAGAAGAGCGAAATAAAATTCAGCGATGACAGCGTTGTTTATAAGGCAATGTATAAAGCATTGACTGATGCTTTAACTCGTCCGATGAGCGCAAAACCGCAGCAGTCGCTCAACCTTTTGCCGGACAGCGAACTGGCTGTGTTTAAGCCGGTCGGGCAGGGTATTATTACAGATGATGAACCTGTAAAAACTGTTCCTCAGCCAAAACCGCAGCCGGAACAGCGTCCGCTTTATGAGAATGTTTTTAAAACGGAAACCCCAAAACCTGTGTATGATAAACCAGTGCAGCCAAGCGTATGGAAAGAGCCGGAATATACTTATACTCCGCCTAAAACCGAACCTGTTTATACCATTAATGAAGTCCGTGAAGAGTTTAAAAAACAGGATGACGTTGTTTCCAACATCATTGGCTTTACTGATACGGATAATGAAACTACAAGTATCTGGCCTATCGGGCAGGTAGATAAAACTTTTATCATTGCTCAAAGTGAAGATACACTGTATTTAATTGACCAGCACGCAGCGCATGAACGTATTTTGTACGACAAGTTTGTAAATGCGCACAATAACATACCGGCGCAGACGATGCTGATGCCGCTGTATCTTGATGTCAGTGCGCATGATGTAGAACTTATTGAACAGCATCGTGAAGATTTTTTGCGCCTTGGCGTTGATATCGAACCTGCCGGCGAAGATGTTCTGCGCGTATCAAGCCTGCCAACGGATATTAAAGCCGATGGTGCGGAAGATTTTATCCGTGAAATTACCAAAATGCTGAGCGAGATGAAAAACATCAGCCCAAGCGACCTGCGCCAGAATATGCTGCATATGATGGCATGCAAGGCGGCAATTAAAGCAGGCGAGGTTTTGAATATGCGCCAGATGCGCCAGCTTATTATTGAACTTTGCAATACGGAGCATCCTTTTACCTGTCCGCATGGGCGTCCGTGTATGATAGAAATAAGCTCGGCAGAGCTTTATAAAATGTTTAAGCGGACATGAGCGGTTTAAAATTTGCAGTAACAGAAGGGCGCAACAGCGGGCTTGCCTGGCAGGCACGCGCATGGGCAAAAGGGTTTGGCGTGCCGTATCTGCGGCGCGGGCGCAGCGGTTCGCTTGAAGAATTATGCGCCAAGTTCGGATTAACGGCGCTTTTGGTGGCAACAAAATTAGGCCCGCATGTTTTTACGGAAGAAGGACGTTTCTTCTTTCATCCCAGCATGGCGGATTTACGCTTAAAGCATATTGCTGCGGGCGAAAGTGACCATTTGGTGCAAGCCCTGGCGTTAAAACCGGGGGCAAAAGTTTTAGACTGTACTTTAGGCCTTGCCAGTGATGCGCTGGTGGCAAGTTATGCCGTGGGAGCACAAGGAAAAGTGGTTGGCGTGGAAGCTTCACCGCTTTTGGCATTTACGGTAGCGCGCGGTTTGCAGCAGTATGCAAGCGGCAATGCCGAAGTTGATGCAGCCATGCGCAGGATAAAAGTTATTCGAGCCAAAGCGGAAGATTATTTAAAAATATTGCCGCAGGATAGTTTTGATGCTGTTTATTTTGACCCGATGTTCCGTTTCGGTGTAAAAACATCGGCTAATATGAAACCTTTAAGGCCTATTGCTTATGAAAAAGAAATAACATTATCTGTTCTGGAACTCGCCTTAAAAGCAGCACCGCGCGTGGTGATAAAGGAGCGCAGCAAGGATTTTCTGCGCAGCCTCGGATGTACCGAAGTGCAGGGCGGCAGATACAGCCGCGTAAAATACGGAATTATCAGGAGATAGTTTTTATGAAAAAACAAATAGCCGTTATCCTCGGCCCTACGGCAACCGGCAAAAGCCATTGCGGCATTGGGCTGGCTAAAGCGCTTAACGGCGAAATTATATCGGGCGATTCAATGCTGGTATACCGCGGCATGGATATTGGCACAGCAAAGCCTACGGAAGAAGAACTGGCCGCAGTGCCGCATCATATGGTAAATATTTTGCCGCCTGATGCCTCGTTTAACGTAGTTGATTTTAAAGAACGGGCTGAAAGCCTGATTGATGAAATAACAGCGCGCGGCAAACTGCCCATTATTGTTGGCGGTACAGGCTTATATATTAAAGCGCTGCTTGAAAATTATCAGTTCAGTTCTGCCGGTGAAGATTCTGCTTTGCGCAGGGAACTGGAACAGCTTTTGGCAGAGCAGGGCAAAGAAGTTTTGTTTGCACGTTTGCAGAAAGCAGCACCACAGGAAGCGGAATGTATTGATATTAACAATACGCGCCGCGTAATACGCGCTATTGAAGCAGCCGAAAGCGGCGATAATATTTCGCACAGCAAGAGTGAAGAACTTGCTTACGATGCTGCCGTGTTTGGCCTGCGTATGGAACGCAGCGTGCTGTATGACCGTATTAACCGCCGCGTTGACATTATGCTTGAGCAGGGGCTTTTGCAGGAAACGCAGTGCCTGCTGGACGCCGGTGTGCCGGAAACGGCGCAATCTATGCAGGCAATAGGTTACAGGCAGACGGTAATGTATTTAAAAGGCGAATGGGATTACGCAACTGCCGTTGATAAATTGAAACAGGCAACACGCAATTTTGCCAAAAGGCAGTTTACCTGGTATAAAAAAATGCCGTATGTGCAGTGGTTTGATTTGCCTGCCGAACCTGATTACGAAAAAGTAACGGCCGAAATGATTAAAACAGTTGTTAAAATGTTTAAGATAGGTTAAAATTATTACAATAAGAAATATAATAATAAATTATGAAGGGGCTGTAAACAACTATGAATACCAATGCGAAACCCGCTATGAATTTGCAAGACAGCTTTTTGAACCATGTAAGAAAGGAAAACTTGGGCGTTATCATTTACCTTGTTAACGGTTTCCAAATCAGAGGTTTGGTACGCGGCTTTGATAATTTTACAGTTATTATAGAAAACGAAGGCAAGCAGCAGCTTGTTTATAAACATGCCATTTCTACAATTTCTCCGGCAGCCAATATTACAATTATGCAGCCGGAAAAACGCGAACAATAATTTCAAATGCAGGAAAAACGGCGCTGTGGCGTTGTTTTTCTTTATATAGGGTATTTTTATGGCAACAAAGATGCAGCTTTTTTTAGAATATTTAACCGTTGAATTGGGGCTTTCGCCAAATACAAGGCAAGCTTATGAGCGTGATTTGCGCCTGTTTGTAAAAGCATTGGGCTTTAAAAGCGCAGACAGCCTTACAAGCGTGGAACGCCAGCAGATAACGGATTATATGACCGGGTTAAAGGCAAAAGGCATGGCGGCTGCAACTATTGCCCGTAAACTGGCGGCGGTAAAAGCCTTTTACCGTTTTATGACGGCAGAAGGCTATATGGATGCCAATCCGGCGGAAGTTATTGAAGCTGGGACAAAAGGCATTAAACTGCCGCGTGTTTTAAGCGAGGATGAAGTGTTGCGCCTTTTAAACCAGCCGGATATAAAAACGGCGGAAGGATTCCGCGACCGTACAATGCTGGAGGTTTTATATGCTACCGGCATGCGTGTTTCGGAACTGATTAACCTGACGCTGGAACGTGTTGATTTAAATATGAAATATATCATCGCTTTCGGCAAAGGTTCCAAAGAACGCATTGTTCCGCTTGGCTCTGTCGCTGCCGGATTTTTGCAAAAATACCTTAGTGAAGTGCGCCCGAAACTTGTACATGAAGAAAATGCAACGAACATAGTATTTCTTGCTTTTGGCGGACATGAACTTACACGCCAGCGTTTTTGGCAGATTATCCGCACTTACGGCATGGCAGCGGGCATTAATAAAAAACTTACCCCGCATATTCTGCGCCATTCATTTGCAACGCATCTTTTGGATAACGGTGCTGATTTGCGCAGCGTACAGGAACTTTTGGGGCATTCCGATATATCGACGACACAGATTTATACGCATTTAACCAATAAACGCCTGCGTGATATTTACGCCAAAGCGCATCCGCGGGCATAAAGGAGGAACGACATGGCTAAGAGAAGAAGCAAAAAATCTTCTAACTGGTTAACGGTAATTATACTGGCAGTAGTGCTTATCGCCGCTGTGGCGGCGGGCATATACTATGCGGCATCGCGTGCAGAAAAAGATGTAGAGGATAATAGCGTTACAGGCCAGAAACAGATTGAGCTTTTAGAAGAATCAAAAGCAGCCCAGAAGGCGGTTGATGACATTTTGCTGACACGCAGCAACTGGCAGCTTACCGATAATGGGCGCGGACAGCAGGAAGAAGAACAGGCTTCCGGCGTAAAGGTAATCTGGAATAAACGCGAACTTGCCATTGGCGTTCCACCTGCAACCGAACTGCGCGATGCGGCAGGCTGGCTGAGCGATAAACTTGATGGCAGCAAACTTAAAACAACCCGCCTTGAAGAGACTACTTATAATGATTGGGATGCTGTAAGGATTGATATTGCCATCAGCACCAAGGCTGGTGAAGGAACTAAAGAGTTTGTAACGGATACGGTTTATTTTTATCATAACCTTAATCTTGATAAGCCAGACAAAGATATAAAAAAGGAAACGCCTAAACGCAGCCACCACGGCAAACTTGCTGTAATTATAGATGACTGCGGCTATGATGTTGACCTTGTGCAGCGTCTTGTAAATTTGCATGCGCCGTTCAGTTTTGCCATTATTCCGTACCGTGATTTCAGCAGTGATTCGCTGCATGTAATTAACGGCGGCGGACAGGTTGCCATGCTGCACTTGCCTATGGAACCGATGAACGCATCCGCGATGAGCGAAGGTAAAAGCACTGTTTTAACCAGCATGGATGATAAACGCATTATGCAGCTTACCCGTGAAATGGTTGAAAGCCTGCCCGGCATCAGCGGTGTTAATAACCACCAGGGCAGCAAAGCCACCAGTGATGAACGCACTATGCGGGCAGTATTAAAAGAACTTAAACGCCAGGGGCTGTTTTTTGTAGACAGCAATACCTATGCTAAATCGCTGGGCGATAAACTGGCTGCAGGCATGGGCATACCGACAGGCCGCAACAATATCTTTTTGGACAATAGCACCAACGAAGATGAGATAATCAAAAAAATTTGGCAGGCTGCTGCCATTGCCGATAAATACGGCAGCGCCATTGCAATCTGCCATGCCCGTCCGCATACTGTTAACGCATGGGAACAGGTTATTGATGAAGTAAAGGCTTCAGGGCTTAAACTGGTGCCTGTCACAGAAGTTTTACACTAAATACACTTACAGTATTTGAAAATTAATCTTTAAATTGTTATAATATTTAATAGGGCTTTGCCTTAAATGCTTTTTAATGTTTTGTTTTATTTATGAAGGAGGACACTAATTATTATGAAAACAGCTTTTTTAATGACAGCACTGACCGTGCTTTTGGTGCTTATCGGCGATTATTTCGGCGGTTTGCAGGGCATGATTGTGATGTTGAGCATTTCGGTAATCATGAACTTTTATGCTTACTGGAACAGTGATAAAATGGTACTGAGGCACTACAATGCCCGCGAAGTTGATGCACAATCCGCACCGGCATTATATAAAATGGTGCAGGAGCTTGCTCGCCGCGGCAATTTGCCGATGCCTAAAGTTTATATTATCGACAGCCCCGTTCCCAATGCTTTTGCAACCGGACGTAACCCTGAACACGCTGCCGTTGCCGTAACCACGGCACTGTATGATGTTCTTGACAAACGCGAAATTGCAGGCGTTCTTGGCCATGAACTCAGCCATGTTAAACACAACGATATTTTAATCAGCACAATTGCCGCAACAATGGCCGGTGTTATTACCACCATTGCCCAGTGGGGCATGTTCTTGGGCGGCGGCCATCAGGATGAAGAAGGCAACAATGGCGGCAACTTTATTGTTACATTGCTGATTATGATTCTTGCTCCTATCGCTGCAGCGCTTATTCAAATGGCGGTATCCCGTTCCCGCGAATATCTTGCCGATGAAGGCGGCGGCGAACTTTGCGGCGACCCGGATGCGCTGGCTGATGCTCTTTTAAAAATTGAGGCTTATGCACAGCGCCGCACCATGCCTGGTGCAACCGAAGCTACTGCGCATATGTTTATTATCTGTCCGTTCAGCAGAAAAACTATGCAGCAAATGTTCAGCACTCACCCCAGCACGGAAGAACGTGTAGCACGTCTGCGTGAGCAGGCTGCCGAAATGAAAAGACACGGAGGCCGTTAATAATGGATAAGAAAACTAAACTGGCTTGGCTGAAAAGATATTCAGAAACCAATGCCGTATCGGGCTTTGAAGCCCCTATGAAAGAGCTTATGCAGGAACGCCTTGCAGGCAAAGCCGAAGTAAGCTATGATAAACTTGGCAGCGTGGTATTTACCAGTGCTGTTTCCGATGAAAATGCGCCCAAAATTATGCTGGCAAGCCATATGGATGAAATTGGTTTTATGGTTAAACATATTACCAAAGAAGGCTTTTTGAAATTTGTCTGCCTTGGCGGCTGGTGGGAACAGGTTATGCTTGGACAGCGCGTAACCGTGCATGGCAGCAAAGGTGATTTAGCAGGCGTTATCGGTAGCAAACCGCCCCATATTTTAACGCCAGAAGAACGTACCAAAGTTGTGCAGAAACGCGATATGTACATTGATATTGGCGTTGAAGATGAAAAAGAAGCCCGTAAACTCGGCGTATTTGAAGGCTGCCCTGTTACGCCTTATGCCGAAATGGCGGTTATGGCCGATGGCAAAACTCTGCTTGGAAAAGCATGGGATAACCGCATTGGCTGTGCAGTAATGGCAGATGTTATGGATAATATTTCCGCCAAAAAACATCCTAACACTGTTTATGGTGTGGCAACCGTACAGGAAGAAGTTGGGCTTCGCGGTGCGCAGACCAGCGTAAACCTGTTAAAGCCGGATGTCGCTTTTGTAATTGATACCTGTGTGGCAGGGGGAACTCCCGGCGTGGCAGATGATGTTGCTCCGGCAAAAATCGGCAGCGGCATAGCAATTACTATTTATGATGCCGGTATGATTCCTAATACTGCATTGCGCGATTTTGCGGCTAAAGTAGCCAAAGATTTAAAAATACCTACGCAAATCAGCATTTCTGAAGGCGGTGCTACTGACGGCGGACGCATTCATTTGCATGGAGACGGCGTTTTAACTTTAACGTTCAGCATTCCGACCCGTTATATTCACAGCCACCAGTCCATAATCCATATGGATGATTATGAAGGCGCAGTAGAACTTATTACTGCCATGATTGAAAAACTGGACAGCAAAAAGTACCAGGAACTTTTAAAAGGCTAAAATCGTTTATCGATTTAGTATAAAATTATTACAAAGAAGAATAGGAGCGATTTTAAATGCAGCAGACACTCGTACTTGTTAAACCTGACGGAGTAAGAAAAAATCTTATCGGTGAAATTATTTCCCGTTTTGAACGCCGCGGCCTGAAAGTTTCCGCTTTGAAACTTGTTAAAATGACCGACGAACAGGCTAAATTCCATTATGCTGAACATGAAGGCAAACCCTTCTTCGGTGAACTGGTTGATTTTATCACCTCCGGCCCGGTTGCCGCTATGGTAATCTCCGGTGAAAATGCTATCAAAGCAGTACGCGGCCTGATGGGCGCAACCAATCCGCTGGAATCCGTACCGGGCTCCATCCGCGGCGACTTTGCACTGTCCATCGGTGAAAACATTGTTCACGGCAGCGACAGTGAAGAATCCGCAAAACGCGAAATCAACAACTTCTTCAAACCCGAAGAAATTTACTAAGATTAAAATTAAGGATTGTTCCCAAAGGAGGGCGGCAGCATGACAAAAGCAGCGGTTTATACAAGAACAGGCGATAAAGGAACTACCGGCCTTTATACCGGAGAGCGTGTTTCCAAACACAGCCTGCGCGTGGAAGCATATGGCACGGTTGATGAAATTACATCGGCACTGGGCTTTGCGCGCGCAACAGTAACAAGGCAGGATGTAAAAGGGACTATTTTAAAAATCCAACAGCTTTTAATGTCGCTGATGGCCGATATTGCAAGCATGAATCTGCCTGAACCGTACATTAAAGAGGAACATGTAAAAATGCTGGAAAGCACAATTGATAAATATGATGCTATGCTGGAACCGCTGGGGCATTTTATTATTCCCGGCGATACCCTTGGCGCAGCAGCGCTCGATATGGCCCGTACCACTACCCGCAGGGCAGAACGCTGTGCATTGCGCCTGGCAGAACAAGAACCTGTTAACCAGCAGGCTCTGATTGCATTAAACCGTTTATCTGATTTGTGCTTCATCCTGGCAAGGGTAGAAGCCGAAGTAGGCAATAAATAAGTTTAATAATGCAAATACAGCAGCCGCCGCGTTTGCGGCGGTTTTGCTTTTTTGGGAGATATAATGAAGTGAAGAACTGGAAAATTATTTTGGCTATATTAACGGCCAATGTTGTTTTTATGTCGGCCAGTTATACAATGCTGATACCTTTTTTGCCGATGTACCTGATACGTGAATTGGGCGTGCCGCAGGCTGATGTAAAAATGTGGTCCGGAGTGGTGTTTTCGGTTACGTTTTTAATCGGCGGCATTATGGCGCCAATTTGGGGTAAAATGGCAGATAAGCATGGCAAAAAGCCAATGGCAATACGCAGCGGTTTGGGGTTAGCGCTTTCATATCTTCTGGGCGGAATGGTAACAAGCCCGGAACAAATGGTAGGCGTACGCGTATTGCAAGGTTTTGCCGCAGGTTTATGGTCTGTATGCCTTGCCATTGCCACATCATCGGTGCCGGTTGGCAAGCTTGGTATGAGCCTTGGCATATTGCAGTCCGGCTTAACGGCAGGCAATGTTATCGGTCCCTTGATAGGCGGCATGCTTGCTTCAATGTTCGGTATGCGTACCTCGTTTTATCTTGGCGCTGCCGTACTTTTTATCATTACACTGGTTTTCTGGTTCTATATCCCGGAACCGCCGGGCAGCGGCAAAACAGAAGAAGTTGATAATGAACCTGCAACCGCACTGTTAAAAAATCCGCCTATACGTGAAGCTCTTATTTGCTCCGGTATTGTACAGATGGTAATACTGTTAATTCAGCCTATCATCAGCCTGTATGTGGAACAGCTATATGACGGTACGGACAACATAATTTTTATTGCCGGTTTGGTTTTCTCATTGGTTGGTATAGCAAGTGCCATAACTGCGCCTTATTGGGGCCGATTTGGTCAGAACAGAGGTTTTTATCTGTCTCTGTCCTTATCATCCGTTGGTGCAGGCTTTGTAATGATTTTACAGGCTATGCCGGATTCTTTAATGCTTTTTGCAGTGCTTAATTTTACGGTAGGCCTGTTTTTTGCCGGCATTCATCCTTCTATCAGCGCAATTTTGGCCAACAAAACAGAACGTAACCAGCGCGGGCGCGTATTTGGCATGCTGTTTTCGGCGCAGCAGTTTGGCTCTATGATAGGTCCGCTGATAGGCGGTTTAATTGCTACATACCTGCCGCTTAACACATTATTTATTATAGGCGGCTGCATACTTTTAATAATTGCGTTCGGCATTTACCGCCGCCACCACAACGAAGCTCCGATTATGTAAAACTGATTTTAAACTGCACCGTAATAAATATGCGGTGCAGTTTTTTGTGAAACACTAAAAATTTTTAAAATTGTATACAGAAATTTTGACGAAAATGTATTATAATTTATAGAGATTTAACAAAAACGGTTTTTGAACCGGAAGTCAGAAAGGTTTTACCGCGGATGAGAACAACGTATTTAAAAATATATCAGGATGCTTTAAGGCACAACCTACGTGCTATACGTGCTTTGGTGCCTAAACATACAGAAACTGTTGCTGTTGTTAAGGCTAACGCTTATGGCTATGGCGCGGTGCTGGTAGCAGGCATGGCAATGGAAGAAGGCTACGAAGCGCTTGCCGTTGCCGTAACAAGCGAAGCCAGACAGCTGCGCGATGCAGGATTTAAGTGCCCGATTTACCTTTTGGGGCTTTTAATGCCGGATGAATATGAGGACGCTTTTGAAACGGATTCTATCATTCCAATATGCGAATCGACCAATTTAAAGCTGTTGGATGAAACAGCAGCGCGTTTTGGCAAAACAGCCAGCGTAATGGTTGCGGTAGACAGCGGCATGAACCGTATTGGCGTGCAGGCGGAAGATGTGTCTGCATTTTTAGAAGACATAAAAGAATATACTAACATCGCCGTGCATGGCTTTTTTACGCATTATGCCTGCGCTGACGGCGAAAGCCACGAACATGTAAAACACCAGATGTACCGCTTTGAAAGCATGGTAAGGCAAATTCCTGATCCGGAAAGATATATTTTTACGGCAGCTAACAGTTCAACTACGCTGTATTTCCCGGAATCTTACTATGACGCTGTGCGTCCGGGGCAGATTATTTACGGTTATATGCCGGAAGGACACCCGGAAACTCAGGAACGTGCAGCCAGGTTGCCAAAATTCGAAAGCGCGCTTGGGCTTTTCAGCCGTGTTGTACATATCCATAAGATAAAAGCGGGCGACACTGTCGGCTATGGCGCAACCTATAAATGCAGCGAAGATATGTGGATTGGCACTGTTCCTATCGGTTATGCTGACGGTTATCCGCGCTGCCTTTCTAACCGGGGCGAAGTTTTAATCGGCGGCAGGCGCTATAAAGTGGCCGGCCGTGTGTGCATGGACCAGATTATGATTGAACTGGGACATGAAACCGATGTAAAAGTTGGCGATGAGGTAGTGCTTATCGGCAAACAGGGCGAGGACGAAATTACCGTCAGCGATATAGCTAAACTTGCGGACACCCATCCGGACGAAATTTCCTGCCAGTTAACGCAGCGCATACCGCGTATTTACTGCAATAAATATTAAAACGCAAAAAACGAAAATAAAAAAAGCATCTGCTTGGGGCATAAAGCCTTAGGCAGATGCTTTTGTGTTTTTAAAAGTTAATTACATAACAGGTGTCGGGTCAAGCGGGGTATCGGTTGCGCCAGGCTGTTCAAAAATGAATGCAGGGGAAGGATAGTAGAACTGGCAGTGCTGGAAGGCAACGGTTTCGGTAGAGAAACGTTTTAACAGCGCATAGGAAACACGTTCTTCAAAATCAATAAGGTTATCTTTGTTGATGTCGGCGTCATCTACAATAACCAGCAGAAACGGGCTTACAACAGGAGCGTTTTCCGGGAGCATGCTTCTGTCAAGCGGAATGGAAGGAACAATACGCAGTTTGCCAATAACATCTTTGTTGTCATTTAAAACTCTTGCAGCATAAGTGTTTTCAAACAGAGTTTTGGCAAGTTTAAGTTCATAAGCATTGTTGTTTACCATTTATAACACATCCTTTGATTTAATAAGTTTATAATGCTTAAATGATTTTACTTAATAATGATAACATAGTTACAGTTTTTTTGCAAAAGTTAACATAAAAGAGCGGTTTTTAAAATGTATCCAAAAAGAATATTGTATACAAGAAATAAAATGCCGAAAATAAAGACAAATTTGCAGGAATTTGTGAAAAAAAAGCGAATTTAACGCTATAATTATGTGGCGTAATACCTGTTTACTTTTGAGGAGGATATTCGTTCACTATTTTTACAGGGGGGAAAACTATGAAAAAACTATTAGCCTTTTTTATGTCGATGATGCTTTTTGCCGTACTTGTTGCAGGCTGCGGCGGCAGTGAAGACAAAGCAGACGGAAAAGCTCCGGCGCAGAAATTCGTTAACATTGCTACCGGCGGTACTGCTGGAACTTACTATCCGCTTGGCGGCGCTATTGCGGATATCCTTAACAAAAACATCCCGGGTTGCAATGCTTCCGCACAGGCAACCGGCGCATCCATTGCCAACATTAACATGCTGCAGCAGGGACAGGTAGAAGTTGCATTTATTCAGAACGACAACGCTTATTACGCCATTAACGGTACTGAAATGTTTAAAGATAAAAAAGTTCCCGGACTGCAAGGCCTGGCAACTCTTTATCCTGAAACTATCCAAATTGTAACTCTTGCCGAAACCGGCATTACTGACCTTTCCCAAGTTAAAGGCAAACGTGTTGCTGTAGGCGCACCGGGCTCCGGCACTGAAGCCAATGCCCGCCAGATTCTGGCCGAATACGGCATTACCTATGATGATATCGACGTGCAGTATCTTTCCTTTGCTGAAGCTTCCAGCGCACTGAAAGACGGCAACGTTGACGTAGCATTTGTAACCGCAGGCCATCCGACCGCAGCAATTCAGGATATCGCAACTCAGAACAACGTAGTTCTGCTTTCTGTTGCTCCTGATAAAGCAGATTCCCTGATTGAAAAATATCCGTTCTATACTAAAGTTAACATTCCGGCTAACACCTATAATAAACAGTCTGCTGACTGCTCCGCAGTTGCTGTACGCTGCATGCTGGCTGTAACCGACAAAATGGATGCTGATACCTGCTATGCAATTACCAAGGCTATCTTCTCCAACCTCGACCGCCTGAAAGCAGCTCATTCCGCAGCTAACGTAATTTCTAAAGAAAGCGCAATGGATGGCATGGCAATTCCTGTTAACCCCGGCGCTGAAAAATTCTTTAAAGAAAAATAATAATGTGGTTTAAAGAGACGCCCCGGTCACCGTTTGTGCTCGGTAACCGGGGTGTATCTAAATTATATACGGTTTTTCTCGGCGGTATCATTATTATTGCGCTTGGTGCGTTTTACTGGTATGCAACGCAGCTTGTAGTAGCGCTGCTGCCGGAACGCGGCAGCAAGCAGTGCTTTGCCGTAAAGCAGGGCAGCCAGTGGCAGATGGAGTTTAAGCATTCTTACGAACTGACGCTGTGGCGTGATTATTTTACGGTTAACGGCGCTGACGATATGGTTTTAACACATACCATATATCAGTCGCAGGGGTGCGGTTTTCCGTTTTCTGCCTCAGAGGGCAAATTTGAAGCTTTACCTGACGGGCATTTTAAATTAACTTTAAACCGGCATTATAAAATTATAAATATGCGTCCAGCAAAGCAGGCAAGCCCTAAGATACTGTACGAAGAAACTGTATATGATTTGTGCAGACTGTTTGGACACGGAACTTTGCTTACTATAAAAGCAGAGCCGCGTTACCGTTACTGGCTGGAATGATTTTTTATTGTTTTATCTAATTTTTTTATATGAGAGGTGGAGATGTAATGGACTTAAAAAAAGAAATTATTGATGATATTGAAAAGGCCCAGCTATCGGCTGAAGAAATATTAAGAAAATACGATAAGGAATCCGATAAAAGGGAACTTACCGGTATTTGGAATACTATTATTAATGCTATCTGCATCGTTTTTTGTATATTTCAGGTTTATACGGCAGCTTTCGGCGTGCTTGATGCACAGTTGCAAAGGGCTGTACATTTAGCTTTTGGCTTTGCACTGGTATTTTTGCTTTATCCGATGCGCGCTTCCTGGTCGCGTAAGGAAATGAACTGGATTGATGTAGGTTTTGCCGTTTTGGGCGTTGCCGTGACAATGTATATTGTAGTGTTCTACCATGATTTGGTACTGCGTGCAGGCATGAACAACGAAACGGACTACATTATAGCGTTGATAGGCACGCTTTTGGTAATTGAAGGCGCGCGCCGCGTTGTTGGCTGGCCGATGATTACCATTGCCATTTTGTTTGTGCTGTATGCCTTGTTCGGCCGTATGTTCCCGGGTATTATGGCTCACCGCGGACTTGGGCTACATGAACTGGTAAACTATCTGTATTACACTACTGAAGGCATTTTCGGTACTCCGATGGGCGTATCTTCAACATTTATTTATCTGTTTATTTTGTTTGGCGCTTATCTTGAAACTACCGGCCTCGGTAAATTCTTTATTGATATTTCCAATGCTATTGCCGGTTGGGCAAGCGGCGGTCCGGCTAAAGTAGCCGTTATCTCCAGTGCTTTGGAAGGCACCGTGTCCGGCAGCTCTGTTGCTAACGTAGTAGGCAGTGGTTCCTTCACTATCCCGATGATGAAAAAACTCGGTTACGGCAAGGATTTCGCCGGCGCAGTTGAAGCGGCAGCTTCTACCGGCGGGCAGTTAATGCCTCCTGTTATGGGCGCGGCAGCATTTTTGATGGCCGAATTTGTAGGCGTTCCTTATATGGAAGTTGTTAAAGCAGGCGTTATTCCGGCTATTTTGTACTTCACAGGCATTTGGCTGGGCGTTCACTTTGAAGCTAAAAAACTCGGCCTTAAAGGCATGAGCCGTGACGAAATGCCGAGCTATAAATCCATTTTTATGGAAAGAGGCCACTTAATTATTCCGCTGATTGCGATTATTCACTTCCTCAGCAGCGGTTATACCCCGATGCGTGCAGCGCTTGTCGGCATTGCGCTTGCTATTGCCAGCTCCTGCCTGCGTAAATCTACCCGCATCAGCTTTAAGGATTTTGTCAACGGCATGATTAACGGTTCCAAAGGTATTTTGGGCGTACTCATTGCCTGCGCTACCGCAGGTATCATTATCGGCGTTGTAACAAAAACCGGTGTTGGCCTTAAAATGGCAACTGCACTTCTTGATATGGCAGGCGGCCACTTGATTCCGGCAATGGTATTCACCATGATTACCTCGCTTATTCTTGGCATGGGCGTACCTACAACCGCTAACTATGTAATTACTTCCACCATTGCTGCTCCGGCGCTTATTCAGATGGGCGTACCTATTTTGGCAGCGCATATGTTTGTATTCTATTTCGGCATCGTAGCAGATATTACTCCTCCGGTTGCGCTGGCAGCATATGCTGGCTCCGGCATTTCCGGCGGCGACCCGCTGCGTACAGGCATCAACGCTTCCAAACTGGCAATTGCGGCATTCATCATTCCGTACATTTTTGTACTGTCTCCTGAAATTTTGATGATTGATGCAACTCCGATGGGCGTAATCTTCTCCTGCAGCACGGCAGTTATCGGCATGGTTGGCGTTGCCGCAGCCATGGGCTCTTACTTTCCCCGCCGCTTGAACTTTATTCAGCGCGCACTGTTCTTCTTCGGCGGCCTCGGCCTTATCGACCCGGGTCTGTACACCGATATTGCAGGCGTTGTGCTGATGTTAATCGGCTATATGTGGAGCCGCAAAAACCCAAAATAATTTTAAAAACTTGCTAAACTTTAAAGCCCGTCAGTTATTTGGCGGGCTTTTGTAAAATATTTGTCATAAGTATTAAAACTGCTTGAATATTATACATAAGTATGATATAGTATACACTATATTAAGGGTGCGACCCTAAAAGTATATTACAAAGGAGTAACGGACATGAATAAGGAAAAAGAATTTCTTCTCTGGTTCGAGCAAATGGAAAGAGGGGACGTTGCCATTGTTGGCGGTAAATCCTCTTCACTTGGTGAAATGACATCTAAAACTGATGTGCCTGTACCTTATGGTTTTGCAACTACTGCTTATGCTTATAGATATTTTATTGAAAAAAGCGGCCTGAAAGAAAAAATGCAGGCTATCCTTGCCGGGCTGACTGACGTTGAAAACAGCGCTCAGCTCCGTGATGTAAGCGCTAAACTGCGTGAAGCCATCATGGCAGAAGAAATGCCAGAAGACTTAAAAGCATCCATTGCTGCCGCATATGAAGAACTTGGCAAAAAAGTAGGCGAGGCAGAACCCTACGTTGCAGTACGCAGCAGCGCTACCGCAGAAGATTTGCCGGATGCAAGCTTTGCAGGCCAGCAGGATACCTACCTGAACGTAAAAGGCGCCGAAAACATTATTGCCAAAGTTAAGGAATGCTATGCTTCCTGCTTTACCGACCGCGCTGTTTACTACCGTGAAAAACAGGGCTTTGACCATATCGAAGTAGCGCTCAGCGCCGTTATTCAAATGATGGTATTCTCCAAAGCCGCAGGCGTTATGTTCACTGTTAACGTTGCTACCGGCGATGACAGCAATATCCTTATTGAAGGTGCCTTTGGCCTTGGCGAATATGTTGTACAAGGCACTGTTACTCCGGATAACTATACGGTATCCAAAGCAGAAAACAAAATTATTGACCGCTGCGTAAACGAACAGGACGTAATGCTTGTTCGCAAAGAAGGCGGTGACTGCGAAGAAGTTGCAGTACCGGAAGAACTGCGCAACGTACAGACCCTTACCGACGAACAGATTTTGGAACTTGCCGGTTACGCTAAAAAAATCGAAGCGCATTATGGCTGCTACATGGATATGGAATGGGGCATTGATGCGCGCAACAACAAAATCTGGATTTTGCAGGCACGCCCCGAAACCGTATGGAGCCGCCGCAATAAGGAGAATAAACCTAAAGTGGAAAATAAACAGACTACTACCGACCGCAAGGTTATTGTTAAAGGCTTGCCCGCAAGCCCGGGCCTTGTATCCGGACGTACGCACGTTATTCTTGACCCGTCCCACATCGACGAGTTTAAAGAAGGCGAAATCCTTGTAACCGAAATGACCGCACCTGACTGGGTACCGGCTATGAAAAAAGCAAAAGCTATTGTTACCGACAGCGGCGGAATGACCTGCCACGCTTCTATCGTAAGCCGTGAACTGGGCATCCCCTGCATTGTTGGCACCAAGAGCCGCGGCGAAGCTGCTACTACTACCGTTCCTGACGGAATTGACGTAACTGTTGATGCAACCCACGGCGTTGTATATGAAGGCATTCTGGAAGAAAAGAAACCGGAAGTTCAGGCTCAGGCTGCTGCACCGGTTGCAGAATATTTCCCGCCGACCGGCACTAAGATTTATATGAACCTTGGTGACCCCGATTTGGCAGAAAAATATTCCACCCTGCCTTGCGATGGTATTGGTTTGATGCGTGAAGAATTTATCTGGACTACCTATATTCACGAACATCCGCTGTACCTCATTAAAACCGGCCATCCGGAAAAAGTTGTTGACCAGCTTGCAGAAGGCATCCGCCAGGTATGCCAGGCAATGGCTCCGCGTCCGGTAACCCTGCGTTTCAGCGATTTCAAATCCAGCGAATACCGTGACCTTAAAGGCGGCGACGAATTTGAACCTTATGAACCTTCCGCACTGCTCGGCTGGCGCGGCGCATCCCGCTACTACGACCCGAAATATGTTGAAGCGTTTAAACTGGAATGCCGTGCTGTACGCAAAGTACGTGAAGAGTTTGGCTTGAAAAACCTCAACGTAATGATTCCGTTCTGCCGCAACGTAGAAGAAGCTGAAAAAGTAACTGCTATTATGGCAGGTGAAGGCCTTGCACGCAGCAAAGACTTTAAAGTTTGGCTGATGGCTGAAATTCCTTCCAACATCATTCTTGCAGACCAGTTCAACAAATTTGTTGACGGTTATTCCATTGGTTCCAACGATTTGACCATGCTCATTTTGGGCTGCGACCGTGATAATGATACCGTATCCCATATTTATGACGAACGCAATCTGGCAGTACGCCGTGCAATCCGCCACCTTATCGAAGTTGCTCACAAAGACGGCAAAACCGTTTCTATCTGCGGACAGGCTCCGAGCGTATATCCGGAATTCTGCGAGTTCCTCATTAAGAGCGGCATTGACAGCATGTCTGTAAATCCGGATACCGTTAAATTTACCAAAAAACTGGCAGCACAGATTGAGCAGCGCATTATGCTTGATGCTATGACCGGCAGAGGCCGCGTTGAAAGCGAAGACCTTAACTGGTAATTTAATAAAACTTTAAACATTAATTTATATACCCCTAAAGCTGAATGGTTTTAGGGGTATTTTTTGTATTGAAAATATACCCATACGGGTATATGGTATAAAAACTTAATTGAAAAAATATTACAAATAATTATTTACATTATTAGTAGAAAGTGCTAAAATAAACACATAACATAATACAGCATGTGCAATAACGTTAACCGGTGCAAGTCCGGTGCGGTCCCGCCGCTGTAAGGGTATTAAATTAAAAGCCCAAGCCAGCAAATTATTGTGCATAAGCATTACAGCTTAACCTGCGGGAGACGGGTAATTAACGTAAATCAGCCAGTGCTGGTTTAATATGTTTTTTACCGTTTCGGGTTTGCCGAAGCGGTTTTTATTTTGTTTATTTAGCCGTAATATGCCTTAAAATAGCAGTTCCTTCAGTGTTGTAATGTGTGCTGTTTATAGCGGCAGGTAAAACAATCTGCTTGCTGCACAATATATTAGTTTGGCAGTGCTGGTGCGGAGGAACCGGTGTACTTTGCTTTTGTATTGCCTTGCTGATATAAATGTATAAGATTTGGAGGAAAACTGTATGAAAAAGATTTTGATAACTGCTATGGCAATGGCTTTAGGCATAACGGCATCCGCTTATGCAGCCAACCCATTCAGCGATGTGCCTGCCGGTCACTGGGCTTATGGTGCTGTAAACAAACTGGCAGCAGAAGGCGTGGTAGACGGTTATCCTGATGGTACTTACGGCGGCGACAAACTTATGACCCGCTATGAAATGGCACAGATTGTAGCCAAAGCAATGGCTAAGGGCGCTAACGTAGACAAACTGGCGGCAGAGTTTGCTGATGAGCTTGACAGCCTTGGCGTGCGCGTTGCCAACCTTGAAAAGAAAACTGATAATGTAAAAATTACCGGCCAAATACGTTATGAATATGGCGACCGCGGCGGCGATTTGGCCGCTAAACACGGAAAAGTCGCACAAAACAGGCTGCGCAGCCGTATTTATGTAAACGGAACTGTAAATGATGACTGGAGCTATACCGGACGTTTTGAAAACAACCAAAAATTAAATAACAGCACCGGAGATGAAACTGTGTATCTTAACCAAGCCTATGTCAGCGGCAGGCTCGGCGGCACCAGGATTACTGCCGGTAAGGCAGATATGTACCTTGCCAACGGGTTCTTATATGATGATACGGCAGAATTTATCCGCGCAAGCTATGGTAAAAACGTAAAATTCAGCGCTTATGCCGGTAAACCGGTTACAACTGCCAGTGATTACGGCTATGAAAAGATGTATGGAGCGGAACTGAGCAGCAAATTTGGCAAACTGAATTTATCGGCCGGGTATGATATTTTTAAAGACAGCAAGGGAAGTGCAGATGCTTACAGCGGCGGTTACGTTCCTGCCGGAAAAGGTGAAGATAACGGTGTGTGGAATGTAAGCGCAAAATACAATTTCGGCGATGTGCAGCTTGCGGCAACATATTTGAATTCTGATGTAGATGTTTATGATTCACCTTACAGCGGCGTTGATACCGATGGCTATGTTATTGGCGTTAATTACAAAGGTGCCGATAAAAATAGACCGGGCAGTTACGGCTTGTTTGCTAATTATTATAATCAGGGCGCAGGTACTTTTGTGGCGCATACCATGTATACCGGCGATTGGGGTTATTATATGAACGAAGGCTTTAAAGGCTATATGGTTGGCGGCGGCATTACGCTTGCCAAAAATATGGTGTATCAGCTTCATTATTATGACCTTGAAGGAAAAGAAAGCGGTTTGGATGACAAAGTTATCTGGAGCCGTTTGCAGGTTATGTTCTGATAAAAATATGACAAATGAAACAGAAATATACCCATACGGGTATACCGTATAAACTACTAATTAAAATAT
>CAJLLL010000009.1 GCA_905207485.1 uncultured Phascolarctobacterium sp. | reverse complement strand
TTTGGGATTGGTTACTGCAAGAGCATAGCCCATGGCTACGGCCGCATCAACGGCATTGCCGCCTTCAGCTAATATTTGCATGCCGACTTCATCAGCAAGGTCGCTGGTAGAAACAGCCATGCCGGTTGTAGTGTTGCGCAGCGGCGGATAGGCTGCTGCATTGGCCTGTGGCATAAAGGAGCCGGCCAGAAGAGACAGTCCGCAGAAGGCAGCGGCAATTTTTCCTGCCAGTTTGCGCATGCCGTGTAATTTTAATTTAGACATATCATTTCCCCTTCCAAAAAATAATAAAAGATGACGGCAACTGCTTTGTCATCTTATATGTAAGAATACATAATTATTAAAAAAATGTCAAGATTTGTGAATAAAAATGCAAATGATTTTTTCTGCGCCGGAGCGGCATTTATTTTACATAATTTTATTTAGCAACAGCTTACCAAAATAGTGCAAAACAAAGCGGCAGTGTGATATAATAGAACAGGTTATTTATTAAACTTACATAAATTTTTAGGAGGCGTACTAATGAAGGTAACAGTAAAAGATGTTGAACACATCGCCGGGCTTTCCCGTTTAACGATTCCGGAAAGCGAAATGGAAAAATTTACCGAACAGTTTAACCAAATCCTCAATTATGCCGATATTCTGCAAAAAGTAAATACGGAAGGCATTGAGCCGACTCCGTATGTACTGCCGGTAAGCAATGCTTTCCGCGAGGACGTTGTACAGCCGGGCGTATCCCACGAAGATGCGCTTAAAAATGCGCCTGCCGTTTATAACGACGGCTTTAAAGTACCGCGTGTAATCGAATAACAGAAGGAGGAACAACTGTGGATTTATATAAATTAACAGCCCACGAGCTGCACGATAAACTTGTCAGCAAGGAAATCAGCTCCGTGGAGCTTACTGAAAATGTATACAGCCGCATTGATGAAGTTGAAGATAAAGTTAAGGCTTATGTAACTCTTGATAAAGAAAACGCACTGGCTCAGGCTGCCAAAGTTGATGCCAAAATTGCCGCAGGCGAAACCATTGCTCCACTGGCAGGCATTCCGGGCGCAATTAAAGATAACATTTGCACCAAAGGCCTTTTAACTACCTGCTCCAGCAAAATGCTGGCCAATGTAGTGCCTATTTATGATGCGCATGTTATTACCAAACTGCGTGCTGATGATGCTGTATTTACCGGCAAAACCAACATGGACGAATTTGCCATGGGTTCTACTACCGAAAGCTCTTACTTCCATAAAACCTACAATCCGTGGAACCTTGAACGTGTTCCTGGCGGTTCTTCCGGCGGCAGCGCCGCAGCTATTGCTGCAGGCGAAGCTATCTGGACTTTAGGCTCCGATACCGGCGGTTCCATCCGTCAGCCGGCTTCCTTTAACGGCTGCGTTGGCATTAAACCGACCTATGGCCGTGTAAGCCGTTACGGCTGCGTTGCGTTTGCATCTTCTCTGGACCAGATTGGGCCTATTACCCGCGACGTTACTGATGCTGCTATCGTGCTGAATACCATTTGCGGCAAGGACGAACACGATTCTACTTCTCTGCCGGTTGATGTTCCCGATTTCACTAAAGCCCTGCGCGCCGATGTTAAAGGACTGCGCATTGGCCTGCCGAAAGAATATTACGGCGAAGGCGTTGACCCGAAGGTTAAAGCTGAAATTGAAAAAGCCATTAAAACCTATCAGGATTTGGGTGCGGAAATTGTTGATGTTTCCCTGCCGCATACCGAATATGCAGTAATTACTTATTATATTATCGCTCCGGCGGAAGCAAGCGCAAACCTTGCACGTTATGACGGCGTGCGTTACGGTTTCCGTGCCGCCAACGCTACCAGCGCTCCGGAAATGACGAGATTAAGCCGCACCGAAGGTTTCGGTCCGGAAGTACGCCGCCGCATTATGCTCGGTACTTATGTTTTGAGCAGCGGTTACTATGATGCTTATTATAAAAAAGCAATGCAGGTACGTACCCTTATCCGCCGCGACTTTAACGAAGCATTTGAAAAATGCGATGTGCTTTTGACTCCGACTTCTCCGGTTGTTGCTTATCCGGTGGACGGCAAAATGGATCCGCTTTCCATTTACATGCTGGACGTAACCACCATTCCTGTAAACATGGCAGGCCTGCCGGGCATTTCCGTTCCCGGCGGCTTTGCAGACGGCATGCCGGTTGGTATGCAGCTTATCGGCAAAGTTCTGGACGAAGAAACCGTGCTGCGTGCAGCTTATACCTTTGAACAGGCAACTGACTTCCATAAAGCAATGGCACCGCTGGGAGGTAACAAATAATGAAAAACTATATTACAGTTATCGGCCTTGAAGTACATGCCGAATTAAAAACCAAAACCAAAGCATTCTGCTCCTGCTCTACCGAGTTCGGCAGCCTGCCGAACACACATGTATGCCCCGTGTGCCTTGGTATGCCGGGCGCATTGCCGGTGCTTAACAAACAGGTTGTAGAATTTGCTATCCGCACCGGTCTTGCACTGGGCTGCGATATTCAGAAATTCAATAAATTTGACCGTAAAAACTATTTTTATCCTGACCTTGCCAAAAACTATCAGATTTCCCAGTTTGACCAGCCGGTTTGCCTCGGCGGCCATATTGATATCGAAGTTGACGGCGTACCCAAACGCCTTGGCATTACCCGCATCCACATGGAAGAAGATGCCGGCAAACTGAATCACAGCGGCGCTACCATCAGCACCTCTGATTTTTCTTCCGTAGACTATAACCGTGCCGGCGTGCCGCTGCTGGAGATTGTTTCAGAGCCGGATATGCGCAGCGCCGAAGAAGCACGCGCTTATATGGAACAGTTAAAAGCTGTTTTGGAATACATTGATGTTTGCGACTGCAAAATGCAGGAAGGCAGCCTGCGCTGTGATGCCAACATTTCCATTATGCCCGAAGGCGCAACTGAATTCGGCACCCGTGCCGAAATTAAAAACCTTAACTCTTTCCGCGCACTGGTACGTGCCATTGAGTACGAAGTTGAACGCCAGAAAGCAATTTTGGAAGATGGCGGCCATGTAGTACAGGAAACCCGTACCTGGGACGAAGCAAACGGCGTAACTCTTTCCATGCGCAGCAAGGAAGAAGCGCACGACTACCGCTATTTCCCTGAACCGGACCTTGTACCGGTAGAAATTGACGATGCCTGGATTGAACGCGTACGTGCTGAACTGCCGGAACTGCCTGCACAGCGTTTGCAGCGCCTTGTTGAAAAACACGGCCTGCCTAAATATGATGCTTCCTTAATTGTTGCAACCAAAGCTATGGCAGATTATTTTGACGCTGCCTGCGCTAACAGCAAGGATGATAAAGGCGTATCCAACTGGATTTTGGGTGATGTTTCCGCATACCTCAACTCTGAAAACATTACCATCAGCGAATTCCCGATTAAACCGGAAAACCTCGGCGAACTGGTAACTTTAACCAAAGACGGCGTGCTCAGCAGCAAACTTGCTAAAAAGGTATTTGCCGAAATGCTGAAAGACAGCAGCAAAACCCCGAAACAGCTTGTTAAAGAGCTTGGTTTGGAACAGGTAAGCGACGAAGGCGCCATTGCCGCTATCGTTGATGAAGTTTTGGCTGAAAATCCGCAGTCCGTTGCCGATTACAAAGCAGGCAAAGATAAAGCTATCGGCTTCCTTGTTGGCCAGGTAATGAAAAAATCCCGCGGCAAAGCAAACCCGGGCATGGTAAACAAACTGCTGAAAGAAAAAATGCAGTAAAGGATATTTTATGAAACGCGATTTTGAATTTGAAGGCAGCGGCTTTGGTTATTTATGGCTTTGCATCTGGACAACGGTGCTTACGTTTTTAACCTTCGGGCTGTTCTTCCCCTGGGCGTACAGTGCGCAGCAGCGCTGGATATGCAGCAATACTTATGTGAATGGACGCCGTCTGCGCTTTGAAGGGACAGGCTTTGGCTTCTTCTTTCAATGGCTTTTGATAATGGTTTTAACCACCATTACTTTCGGCATCTATATTCCGTGGGGCTACTGCCAGTTTAAACGCTGGGAGACCCGCAATACAGTATTTGACGATTAATTATGCCCGATTAAACGGCAGGTTCTCAGGAGCCTGCCGTTTTTTTACGTGCTTTTATTGCCACCAAAGTTTAAAGGCGGCAGGATTAATGCCAAAGGCGGCGAATTTAAGCAGTAACAGCAAAATTAAAGGAGGATAGCCTATGCGTAAAATTATTAAAGACTATCTGGCGAAAGAATATGACAACTATGTAAAAGATTTGGAAACGCTGACCAATATCGACAGCGGCAACGGCGATTTGGAAGGCACGACGGAGGCCAATAAATTTGTAGCGGCAAAAATGGAAGCACTCGGTGCAGAAACGGAGTTCCGTTATAATGACCGCGCCTGCCATTTAATTTCCCGCCTTAAAGGCAAAGGCACGCAAACAGTGCTTTTGGTTGCGCATGTAGATACGGTATTTAAACGCGGCGAAGCTGCCAAACGTCCCTTCTGCGTAGATGAAAACGGTTTTGCCTGGGGTCCCGGCGTTGGCGATGATAAGGCGACCGTAATGGAAGTTATTTATGGCCTGCAGGCACTGAAAGAAGCAGGCTTTGATGATTATAAAGAAATTATTTACTACACTAACGGCGAAGAAGAAGGCGGCAGCCCGACTGCAGAAGGCATTGTTGCAGAACTTTCTCAGCAGGCAGATTTTGCCGTAATTATGGATGTAGCGCGTCCGAACTGGGGCATTGTAACCCAGCGCAAAGGCAATGCCAAATATAAAATTACCGTTACCGGCAAAGGCGGGCATCACGGCAACGCATCGCAAAGCTGCGCCAATGCCATTCACCAGCTTGCCTATACCATTACCGAACTGCACAAACTGGCAAGCCCCATGCCCGGCAATCCGGAAGATTTTACCGCTAAAGCGCTTGAAGAACGCGGCATTACCGACAGCGGGCAGTTTATCCCGCCCAACACCGTCAATGTCGGCGTTATTGGCAGCACCAACGATAAAATCAGCGTAATTCCTGGCGATGCTTACTGCGAAGTAAACGTACGCTGCTTTGAAGTTGCTGAACAGCAGCGTCTTGATGCGGCAATTAAAGCGCTGGCAGATAAAATCGTTATCGCTGGAACTAAAGTGGAAGTTACCGGCGGCATCGTAACCGGTCCTATGGAAAAAACTCCTGCCGTGCAGAAAATGATTGACGTTTACAGCAGCGTTGTTGCCGAAGAGTTCGGTGGCAAAGTAAATGAATGGGTGGCAGGCGGTTTAACCGACGGCAACCGTACTGCAAAATTCATTCCGACACTTGATGCTTTGGGCGTAGAAAATTACGATGAGCATACAGACCATGAATCGGTAGATTTAAAAACTGCTGTACCGCGTACCGCAGCTTTTGCCATTACTCTGGCGGAACTTTTAAAAACAGGCGTAAAATAAAGCTTTAATATCAGTTTTAGCTGCTGTTATCAATAGTATATGTGTTTTCTTTGTAAAATACCGTCTAAAGTGTAAGAATGTTTACAAAAATAATTTCTACTATTTTAGTAGGAGTATTGCTATTTGCCTTAAAAGGGAGTATAATTAAACTATAGAAGCAATATGCTTTGACAACTCAATACAAAAACTTAGACGGACATATTTTTTAACCGAGACATTTCCTTCAAAAGTTATTTTAGAAGGAAATGTCTTTTTTTATACCGGAAAAGAGGTACAACAATGAAAAAACAATATAAATTTTTAACAGCGGGAACATTAATGGCCTTACTTGTTACCGGCTTTGCGCCTTATGCATATGCACAGGATTTGGATGGTACTGAAAGCGGAAAACAGGCACAAGTTAGTGACGGTATGAATTATGGGCATGTGTATGGCGTTTCAGACGGCACGCCTGACCCTGATACATGGAAGTTTGAAGATGCAGCGGCAGAAGGCGGCATCATAAAAATGAATGGCGGGCAGGCTTTTAATATGTATGGCGGGACGGCATATACCTTTGCCAGCCGTAAGGCAAATACTGCAGCTAACGGCAATACTGTTGATATCAGCGGCGGCAAAGTAGATATAGCGGTTTACGGTGGTATGGCAAATGGCTATAATACTGAAGCTTCCGGCAATATTATCAATATCAGCGGCGGCGAAATTGGCATTAACGATACAATTAAATATGCAGTTGTAGGCGGCTGGGCCAACAGCCTCGGCAAAGATGGCAATGCCCATGCCAAAGCCAATAATAATGCTGTTTTAATTACGGGCGGCGTTTTAAAAAGCGGCATTTATGGTTCTTTTGTGCAGGGATATGACACGGAACAGTTTGAATCCAATAACAATACTGTTAATATCAGCGGCAACGCCAAGGTAAGCGGCGATGTATATGGAGGTTATATTTTTGCAAAAAATTATGCAAGCGGATTGGAAGTTAAAACAGGCAGCGCCAATAATAATAAAGTCATTATCAGCGGCAGCGCAGACATTGCCGGCGCCAGGCTGCATGGTTCCAATATTAACGGAACGGGCAATGAACTGATAATTAACGGCTGGCATGGCGCGGTAAGTTCTATAGATGGATTTAACGCAATCCGTTTTAACGATGTGAAATGGCAGAACAACGGCACTGTTGTCAACATAAATGACGGCAGCGCGGCTGATTTGCATGGCACGGAAATTGATGCCGGGCATATCAATTTTACGGACAGCAAAGCAATTAATGCCAACGGAAGGATGGTTTTAATTCATTCTGAAAATGATGAGCACGAACTGGATGATGCCAAAGTGCAATCCGGCGGCTTTACGGCGGGCGTTGCTGTGCAGGGTTCCGGGGAAGCGGTTTTGCAGAATGGTGACTTGGTTTATAAAATTACTGATATCAAAACAGCAAGGCAAACTAATCTTGTTGCCGAAAACCGTGCTGTTGCAGCAGCATTTATTAATCAGGGCACAGATTTAATCAGCGACAGCCTGGATACTTTAAGCCGCGGCGATAATTACGGCATTAAAACTTTTGCCGCTGTACATGGCAATAGCAGTAAATATGATGTGAACAGTGATTTAAAAATTAATGGCTGGAGCACTATCGCAGGTGTTGGCAATTCTGATAAGTTTACAGACGGTGATGAGTTTAGCTGGGGCGTATTTTATGAAAATGGCAGCGGCAATTACAGAACGTATAACGATTTTAACAACGAATTTTTCCGCGGCGACGGCAGCCTTGTTTATAATGGCGGCGGCATTGCGGCACGTTACGAAAATGCCAACGGCGTTTATACGGAAGGTTCGCTGCGCGCTGGTACATTAAAGAGTGAAATGGATAATGCTTTGCGTGACGGCGCAGGCAATTATTACGGCTATGAAAGTGACAGCGCTTATTATGGAGCGCATATCGGTGTTGGTAAAATAATCAGCTTAAACGATAACAGCGATTTGGATGTGTACGGTAAATTCTTCCATACCTATACCGAAGGTGACAGCTTTAGCGTAGCCAACGATGAGTTTGAGTTTGACAGCATTACCAGCGACCGCCTGCGTATTGGCGCAAGGGTTAATACCAATAAAGAAAACGCTTTCAGTATTTACTATGGGTTGGCATATGAATATGAATTTAACGGCGATGCCGATATGCGCACGCAGAATTTAAGTGCGCCGCAGCAAAGCCTGCAAGGCAGCAGTTATATCGCAGAACTTGGCTTTAATTATCAGCCCACGCCGGAAAGTCCGTGGAGTTTCGACTTAAACATGCGCGGTTATGCCGGTGAGCGAGAAGGCGGCAGCTTTAGCGTACAGGCAACGTATACGTTTTAAGTGAAAAAATAGCTTAATAAGAATAAAATAAAAAAGATGGCATTTTAAGATGCCATCTTTTTTATAATGTCGTATCGCGGAACAATTGGTTTATCATTTGCCTGCTGCCGATAATCCATAAGATATCGCCGTTATTAATAACGAATGAAGCATCAGGGTCTAAAATTGTGTAATTGCCGCGTTCAAGGCCCAGTGCCAGCCATTTGCCTTTAGAGAGCGTATCGGATTTTTTCAGTGTGCTTTTGGCAAGCGGTGATGCTGATGTTACAGGCATGGCGTAGCATAAAAGCTGTTCATGCTCTTTGCGGTTGTCTGCTTCCTGCTGCAAAAACTGGTGCAGTGTAACAGGCTCGGCAATTTTGTTAAGCCCCAAGCCCATATTGCTTATTGCTGCATCAAAGGTGCGCAGCACATAAAGCGGCGCGGTAATTAAAAGTTTATCACCGGCGCGCAGTACGGTATGTCCCGAAGGTATTGGCTGATAGCCATGAGAATTATGTATTTCGATAACGAAAATTTTGTAAATACGGTGTACATCCAGGCGGCGTATGCTCCAGCCAACCCAGGGTGAGTTTTCGGCAATTTCGTAACCGCAGGTGTAAAGCTTTTCATCAAGCCACATACCGTGCCGTGCAGATGCGCGTTTTTGTGCGGCTGCAGCCAGATTTTCGGCATTGAGGTTGATTAAAAACTGTGATTCGATTTGCAGATAGCGGCTAACAAGGTAATCTGATGAATAAATCAGCTTTGCCAGCACTACTGCCGCGATAATGGCTAAACTTATATGCAGTCCGAGCATGGAAGTGAACACCTGCATAATAAAGAACATGCCGATTGCTGCCTTAACAAACATTAAAACAAGTATCAGCAGGCGGTTGCTGCGTTTTTGGAACCACAGGCCGGCAACAAGGTCACGCCTGCCAAGGCGGCTGACCATAAGCGCAGCCAAAAACGGCGACATAAACAGCAATGTGGCCGCGGCGGCTGTAAAATTACTGATTGGAGCCTGCAAATATTTCTGGCAGTACGGGAGAATTGTATGAGTGCCGATATACGAGATAAAAATTAAAATTACGGCGTAAATAATAATGCGGGTAAAGTAAATTTGCAAAAAGTTTTTCCACTCGCTTTGCTGAGTGCTGCTTTTATTATCGCGGTGCGCTTCAATAAGCATAACGGCCGTTTTTTTAGGCAGGCGGCGCAGCAGTTTGCGGTAAACTTTACCGGCGTTAAGTAAAACATGTGGCGTTAAAAAGATAGTAAGTACAGAAACCGTAACAAATACCGGGTATAAAAAGCTGCTTGTTAAGCCGTATCCGGAACCGATATTGGCGACGATAAAGGCAAATTCACCAAGCTGCGTCAGCGAAAAGCCGCACTGCATGCTTGTTTTTAATGGTTGCCCGGAGAGCATAACGCCGAGTGATGTGAAAAGGCATTTGCCAAAAATAAGCGTTAATGAAAGCGCGATAATGGTTGCAAAATTACCGCTGACAACGGAAGGGTCTACCATCATGCCGACAGATACGAAGAAAATGCCGGAGAATAAATCTTTAACCGGTTCAAGCAGCATTTTAGTGCGTTTGGTGTAAATAGTGCCGGACAGCAGCGTGCCCATCAAAAATGCGCCGAGTGCAGAGCTGAAACCCATTTTGGAAGCAAGCACAACCATGCTCAGGCATAAGCCGAGCGACACTATGAGCAGCGTTTCATCATTAAAATATTTGCGCGTTTGTTTAAAGAAACTTGGCAGGAAATAAATGCCGATAATAAAGCAAATAATAAGGAAAAACGCCAACAGACCAATGCTTTGCAGCATGGACATAGCCGAAATAGCACTGCCAGCTGCGGCAACGGTGGAAAGCACAACCATCATAATAATGCCGGAAATATCTTCCAGTACCAAAATGCCAAAAGCAATGGGGGCAAAGGCTTTTTTCAAAAGATTCAGTTCGCCGAGCGTTTTGCTGACAACGGCTGTGGAACTCATGGTAAGCATGCAGCCGGTAAAAATGCTGTCCGTAATGCTCCAGCCTAAAAGCTGGGCACAGGCAAAGCCAAGGCAGGCAATGCCGGTAAATTCAGTTACGGCAGCAATAATTGCCGTATTGGCAGTGCTTTTTATTTTATTAAAATTATAATCAAGCCCAAGGTCAAATAAAATAAAGATAACGCCTATATCAGCCCAGATGGTAATATTGTCGCTGTCGATAACGTTGGGCAGCAGCGTAAAATGAGGGCTTGCTAAAAAACCGGCCAGCATATAACCTAAAATAAGCGGCTGGTTTAGTTTTTTACATAAAATTGTGGCAAGCCCTGCCAGTGTTAAAATCATGGCAAGGTCGCTGATAAGCGGTACTAAATGGTTCAAGGCAAACCTCCGTAAAAGGCAGGGCAAAATTAAAGCCGCAGCCTTACATGATATGATATAATTATTTTGGAAAGGAGTTGCTTATGCAGACTATTCAGAAAGATTGCCGCACGGAAATAGTAATAGAAAAATCACGCTTTATCTGTACTTTAAAAAAAGTAAACAGCGAAGAAGAAGCACAGGAGTTTATAAAAAGCACCAAAAAAGAATTTTGGGATGCTACGCATAACTGCTCTGCTTATATTATAAACGATATGCAGCAAAGGTCCAGCGATGATGGCGAGCCCTCCGGTACAGCCGGTGTGCCGATGCTGGAAGTTTTGCGCAAAAAAGATTTAAGCGGTGTGGCTGCCGTGGTAACACGTTATTTCGGCGGCATTAAGCTTGGCGCAGGCGGGCTGGTGCGCGCATATACCAACAGCGTTGCCGGTGCGGTTGAGGCGGCAGGCATTGCCCGCCGTGTGGAAATGACAGTATTTGCCTTAAGCGCGCCTCCCGGTGAAGCAGGGCGCATTATGAACAAGCTGTATAATCAAAATATTTTTACGGTAAACGGCGCCGAATACGGCGAGCGCGTGCATATACTTCTTTATATGAAGCGCAGCCAGAAGGCCGAAGCCGAAGAATGGCTGACAGCAACGCTGAACCGTCTTGTTGAACTTATTGAAGTAAAAACGGAATTTGTGGAAGTGCCGGTATAATTACAGTATATTTTTTAATTCAGTACTGTTTTTTACAATAATAACACCAGCGTTTTGCATTTCTGCAATTGCTGCGGCAACGGTGTCCGGCGCAATGCCGCGGCAGGCTGCCAGATTAAGGATAACCTTAAAGCCTGCACGCGCTAATTGCAGTACGGTATTTTTAACGCAGTAATCAGTGGCAAGGCCGCCGCAGATAACGGCTTTTATGCCATGCTGCTGTAAAAATTCAATGACGCCGGTAGAAAGAGTGTCTTTTAAATCGTGGTAGCATGCGCCGTAAGGATGCTTATCAGGTTCAATGCCTTTATAAACCTGAAAGGCGTATGCGGACGGGTCAAGGCCCGGTATAAATTCAAAACCTCTGGTGCCTACAATGGCGTGGCTTGGCCAGTATAAATCGCTGTCGGCATAACCGCATACGGGCGTCAGCGGAGCATGTTCGCTGTCAGCGATCCAGACGGCGTTCGGGCTGTGTGCATCACGGGAGGCAACGCGCAATGCGGCAAATTCAGCCTGGGCATTCAGTTCGGCGGCAATTTCATCTCCGCCTGCAACCGGAAGTTCATTTGGGCACAGCGGCGTAAAAGTCTGCTGCGCATCTATATCAAAAGAAGCAATTTTATTTTGCGGTAAATGTAATTTCATAAAAAACACTTCCTATTTTAAGTATATAGGGTTATTATATACCTATTGCCGTATTATGTACATTAAGTTAATGTGAAAAAAACTTATAATAAAGCTGAATTTATTTTTAATAAAGGAGCATCAATGAAAAATTTTTTGACAGCCTTGCTGCTTACAGCAGCGCTGCTTTGTTTTGGCTGCGGGCAGGGTAATAACGCTCCTGCGGATGGAAAAATGCAGGTGGCGGCAAGTTTTTACCCAATGGCAGAGTTTGCCCGTGCCGTTGGCGGCAGCCGGGTTGAAGTTTATACAATGATTGGCGACGGAATAGAGCCGCATGACTGGGAGCCAAGCGCACGTGATTTAACGCGCCTTGCAAAGGCGAAAGTGTTTGTGTATAACGGCGGCGTAGAACCATGGGCGCAGCCTGCTGTTGCCGCCGTAGCTGATGATGGCGTGCAGGCGGTGGAAGCAGGGCATGCGTTTATGAACCAAACGGATAAAACCGACCCGCATTTTTGGCTTAGCCCGCGTAAAGCAGCAAAAGAAGTGGAAACTGTGCGTGATGCGTTTATAAAAGCAGACCCTGAATATGCCGAGACATATAGGCAAAATGCGGAAGAGTATATTGAAAAGCTGAACGTGCTTGATAAAAAGATGACTCAGACAGCGCAAAATGCTAAAATAAAAACATTTGTAACTACACATGCAGCCTTTGGGCATTTGGCGGCTGATTACGGCTTGAAGCAGGAATCCATTATGGGATTGTCACCGCAGGCTGAACCTTCTCCCGCTGCCCTTAACAAACTTTTGGGTATTATGAAAGCAGACGGCATTAAATATGTTTTTTTTGAAACGCTGGTAAGCCCGCGTATTGCCGAAACAATAGCGCAGGCCGCAGGTGCGCGGACTTTGGTGCTTGACCCTCTGGAAGGCTTAAGCGAAAGCGGCCGTGCTAACGGCGATAATTATTTAAAAATTATGGAGCGCAATATTATAAATCTGGAAACGGCGCTGAACGGTAAATAAAATGCAAACAATAATAGAAATAAACAAACTCGGTTATAGTTATGGCGAAGGCTGGATTTTACATGACCTTTCGCTGAAAATTGAACAAGGCGATTTTGTCGCCGTCATTGGACCCAACGGTGCCGGCAAAAGCACCTTACTGCGCTTGTTGGCAGGCATTTTAAAGCCCATGCAGGGCAGCATCAGTATTTTCGGGCAAAACCGTGAGACTTTTACGGCATGGGATAAAATCGGTTATGTGCCGCAGAACCCTGCACGCCAGCACAGAGCATTTCCTATCAGCGTGAGGGAAGTAGTATCGCTTGGCCGTTTAAGCGGCGGCAGTATGTTTCAGCATTATACGCGTGATGATAAAGCGGCTGTTGACGATATTATGGAACGTTTTTCTCTGAATGAACTGGCGCACCGTAAAATAGGCGAATTGAGCGGCGGTCAGCAGCAGCGTGTTTATCTGGCGCGTGCCATGGTGCGCAACCCTGAACTTTTGCTGCTTGACGAACCTGCAACCGGCGTTGACCCGGATGCCAAAGAAGAACTTTACACAATGCTTGGCGAAATTAACAGGCAGCAGGACGTAACGATTGTTATGGTATCGCATGATTTGGAAATGGCGGTAAAGGTATGCAAAAATGCACTGTGCCTTGACCATAATATATGTTTTTGGGGCGATGTGCACCAGGCGTTGGTGCACAGGCACAAACACGGTTATTTTTACAGATAGAGGTAAGCTGAATGTTAGAAATGTTTTCCGCAGGATTTATGCAAAGAGCGTGGCTGGCAGGGCTGATTGTGGCTGTAATATGCCCGCTTATCGGTAGTTTTCTGGTGCTGCGCCGTCAATCAATGATTGGTGACGGCCTGGGGCATATTGCTTTTGCCGGCGTGGCAGGCGGAGCGCTTTTGGGTGCGCAGCCGGTGCTTAGTGCTGCACTGGCAACTGTTTTGGGTGCACTGGTAATTGAAAAAGTCCGCAGCAAACTGGATACTTTTTCAGAAATGGTGCTGGCAATCTTTTTTTACAGCGGCATCGGGCTGGCAGTAATTTTCAGCAGCATGAACCGTATGGGCGGCTTTAATTTAAGCAGTATATTGTTTGGCAGCTTAATGACCATCAGCACAAGCGATTTATGGGTGGTGGCAGTGCTTGGGCTTTTTGCCTGTGCTTTTACGGTAATATTTTACCGCCCGCTGCAATATATTACGTTTGATGAAACTTCGGCGCGTGTTGCAGGGCTGCCGGCAGGCAAACTTAATGTATGGCTTGCCGTTCTTACGGCACTGACGGTTGCGCTTTCCATGCGCATTGTAGGCTTGCTGCTGGTATCGGCAATGATGGTAATTCCCGTTGCCTGCGCTTTGCAGTCGGCACGCAGTTTTGCCGGTACAATTATCGGCGGCATTGTGTATGGCATTATTACCGTAACTGTAGGCCTTACAGTATCGTATTACGGCGACCTTGCACCGGGAGGAACTATTGTGCTGACCGGCACGGTGCTGTTTATTTTAACCTGCCTTAAGCAGAATTTTGTTAAAGAAGAAGCAGCGGCGCCTGCTACCTGCTGCCATCACCATGGGGATGATGAAAATGAGAAAGGTTGATTTACATATTCACAGCACGGCTTCGGACGGTACGTGGACGCCAACGGAACTGGTTGATGCGGCACTTGGCGCAGGCTTGGGCATTATTGCCGTTACCGACCATGACAGCACCGCAAATGTAGCGGAAACTGTACGCATAGCCGGTGAACACGGCATAAAATGCGTGCCCGGTGTTGAAGTGTGCTCTACTAAAGACGGCATTTCCTTTCATATTCTCGGTTACGGAATAGATTTGCAAAATAAGCACTTGCAGGAACTGCTTGCGCATAACACTCACTTACTGGAACAAAAAGATGATGACAGCGTGCAGATGTTAATAAAGCAGGGCTGGCCGCTTGATTTTGAAGAATTTAAAAATTATACCTACGACCGCAGGCGCGGCGGGTGGAAATCGCTGGCATATTTAATTGATAAAGGCTTGTGCAGCGGCGTTAATGATTTTTTTAAACGTATTTTTACGGAAGAAAATGATTTGGGCTTTCCTGAGTTTCCGTCTATCAGCGAAGTTATAGGCGCTATTCACGGGGCGGGCGGCGTTGCCTTGTGCGCCCATGCAGCAAGCAGTTTTCACGGTCCGGGGCTGGCGCAGACTTTGGTAGAACTTATAGAAGAACCGTTTGACGGTTTTGAATGTTATCATTCCGGGCACAGCGAACAGGACACGCAGCTTTTGCTAAAACATTGCCGCACCGAAGGCATGCTTATCAGCGGCGGCAGCGATTGCCACGGTAATTTTGTGCCGGGGCGCAATTTAGGTAAACCTGATGTTTATGAAGATGGCATCTTTCTGCCGGGGCTGATATAATTAAATTAACAAGTGCAGAACATGCACGGCAAATATTTACTTTTACATAATTATGGAGGGATAATTTATGGAAAAAGCAAAAGTTTATTTTACTGATATGCGCACGGGCTACGGCGGACTGAGCCTGCCGCAGAAACTGGCCAAACTTATTAAAGCTGCCGGTATCGGCAATATTGATTTTAACAAAAAGTTTGCGGCCATTAAAATTCATTTTGGCGAACCGGGCAACGTTTCCTATCTGCGCCCTAACTATGCCAAAGCTGTGGCAGATGTTGTAAAAGAACTTGGCGGCATGCCGTTTTTGACAGACTGCAATACTTTGTATGTAGGACGCCGCAAACATGCGCTTGAACATATCACATCCGCTTATGAAAACGGATTCAGCCCTTTTTCTACCGGCTGCCATGTTATTATTGCCGATGGTTTAAAAGGCACGGATGAAGCCTATGTGCCTGTACCGAACGGAGAACTTGTTAAAGAAGCCAAAATAGGCAAGGCTTTGATGGATGCCGATATTATAATCAGCCTTACGCATTTTAAAGGGCATGAGATGACCGGCTTTGGCGGTGCTATTAAAAATATCGGTATGGGCGGCGGCTCCCGTGCAGGTAAAATGGAAATGCACCATGACGGCAAACCGCATGTTATTACCGAAAAATGTATAGGCTGCGGTGCATGCAGCCGCATTTGCGCACATGGCGCACCGGTAATTGAAAACAAAAAAGCCCATATCGACCAGGATAAATGCGTCGGCTGCGGACGCTGCATCGGCGCCTGCCCGATGGATGCCGTTTGCCCGCCGGAAGCATACAGCAGCAGTGAACGCCTTAACAAACGCATGGCTGAATATGCGTGGGCTATTCTGGCAGGCAGACCGCAGTTCCATATCAGCCTGATTGTCGATGTTTCTCCGTATTGCGACTGCCATGCGGAAAATGATGCGCCGGTTGTGCCGGATATCGGCATGCTGGCATCTTTTGACCCGGTTGCTCTCGACCAGGCCTGCGCCGACCTTGTAAATGCAGCTCCTGCTGTTGCAGATTCCGTTTTGGGAGAACATATTGCCAAAGACGAAGCAGAAGCGGCAAAACATGACCATTTCCATAACATTACTCCGGAATCGGAATGGAAAACCTGCCTTGAGCATGCTGAAAAAATCGGCATGGGCACCCGCAGCTATGAACTGATTAAAATTAAATAAAAACCTTGAACCGTCTGTCTGTTTAACACGGCAGGCGGTTAATTTTTACTTTGCCGCGCAAGAATATTTTTACAAAAAACACGTATAGCCTTGCGGTAAAATGTTATAAATGGTATGATAAGAAAGGATAATAAGTTTTGTTGCAAAAAGGAAGGGCACAAAAGAGGCTGCTTCCTGTTTCTTATTGTAAAAAACTCTGTTGGGGGGCAAAAGTATGATTGAACGTTATACACATCCGGAGATGGGCAATATCTGGACTCTGGAAAATGAATTCCGCACCATGCTGCGTGTGGAAATTTTGGCGTGCGAGGCTATGAACAAGCTGGGCATAGTTCCTGACGATGCTTTGCATGATATTCAGACCAAAGCCGATTTCCGTATTGAACGCGTTAAAGAAATTGAAGCAGTTACAAACCATGATATTATAGCCTTTTTAACAAACGTTGCCGAATATGTCGGCGATGCATCAAAATATATCCATAAAGGGCTGACCAGCAGCGACGTTAAAGACACCGCTATGGGCGTAATGATGCAGCAATCCGCAGATCTGTTGATGAAACATTTGGAAAAACTGCATGAAGTTTTAAAACGCCGCGCTGCAGAACATAAACATACGGTTATGATTGGCCGTACCCACGGCATTCATGCCGAGCCGATGACCTTCGGCCTGAAGTTTGCGCTGTGGATGGATGAAACCGAACGCAATATGGAACGCCTTAAACAGGCCCGCGAGTTTATTTCCGTCGGCAAACTTTCCGGCGCGGTTGGAACTTATTCCAACATCGACCCGTTTGTAGAAGAATATGTTTGCGAAAAACTGGGCATTAAAGCAGCACGCCTGGCAACTCAGGTTATTCAGCGTGACCGCCATGCCGATTATTTAACAACCATCGCTATCATTGGTTCTTCTCTGGAAAAAATGGCGACCGAAATCCGCAACTTGCAGCGTACCGATATCCGCGAGGCAGAAGAATATTTTGCTCCCGGACAGAAAGGTTCTTCGGCAATGCCGCATAAACGTAACCCCATTACCTGCGAAAAAATTTCCGGTATGGCAAGATTGCTGCGCGGTTACGCAGTTGCAGCTATGGAAGACGTTACTTTGTGGCATGAGCGTGATATTTCCCATTCTTCGGTAGAAAGGGTTATTCTGCCGGATGCAACCATTGCGCTTGACCATATGCTGCGCAAATTCATCAATATTGTTGATAAACTTCTGGTTTATCCGGATGCAATGATTGCCAACATGAACAAAACCGGCGGCCTTATTTTCAGCCAGAACCTTTTGATTGCTCTTGTAAGCAAAGGCGTGCTGCGCGAAGATGCCTATAAATGGGTACAGCGCAATGCGATGGCGCGCTGGCTGGAAGGCGCAGACTTTAAAACCAATGTTGAGCATGACGAGGATATTAAAAAATACCTCACCGATGAAGAAATTGAGCACTGCTTTGACCCTATGCCGATGCTGCGTAATGTAGACCTTATTATGGCGCGCTTCGGATTATGATTATATAAGGAGAGATAGTTATGTCATCTGTTGTAGTTATCGGTGCCCAGTGGGGCGATGAAGGCAAAGGCAAGATTGTTGATTACCTGGCTCAAAAAGCTGATGCCGTTGTGCGTTATTCCGGCGGTTCCAATGCAGGGCACACCGTTGTTGTTGACGATGTAGCCTACAAACTGCGTCTTTTGCCCTCCGGAGTTTTGTACAAAGACAAAATTAATATTTTGGGCAATGGCGTTGTTATTAACCCTGCCGTTGTTTTGCAGGAAATTGCCGGCATGAAAGCACAGGGCATTGATTGCAGCAACCTGCTTATTTCAGACCGCAGCCATGTGGTAATGCCTTACCACATGCGTCTGGACGAACTTCAGGAAGCAGCACTTGGCGAACATAAAATTGGTACCACCAAAGGCGGTATCGGCCCCTGCTACATGGATAAGGTTGCCCGTACCGGCATCCGTATCTGTGATTTGATGGAACCAGATACTTTTGCTGAAAAACTGCGTGTAAACCTTGAAGCTAAAAATGCCATCATTACCAAAATTTACGGCGCTGAACCGTTTGACTATGACAGCGTTTTAAAAGAATATCTGGCTTATGCCGAAGAACTGCGCCCGCATGTTTGCGATACCAGCGTTGTTTTAGGCGAAGTGTTTGAAAGCGGCAAAAACGTGCTGTTTGAAGGCGCTCAGGCTACCTTCCTTGATATTGACCATGGTACGTATCCGTATGTAACCAGTTCCAACCCGACTGCAGCCAATGCAGCAACAGGCAGCGGCGTTGGCCCGCTTTGCATTAACCATGTGGTTGGCGTAGTTAAGGCATATACTACCCGTGTTGGCGAAGGTCCGTTTGTATGCGAACAGTTTAATGCTGACGGCGATGCGCTGCGTGAACGCGGACACGAATACGGCACTGTTACCGGACGTCCCCGCCGCTGCGGCTGGCTGGATGCATTTATGCTTAAATACAGCGCACGTGTTAACAGCCTTGACTGCCTGGCAGTAACGCGTCTTGATATTTTAGACGAAATGCCGGTTATTAAAATGTGCGTTGGTTATAAATACAACGGCGAAGAAATCAAACAAATTCCGGCAAGCCTGAAAGTGCTTGCTCAGGTTGAACCTGTTTACGAAGAGTTTGAAGGCTGGATGACTGATATCAGCGGCGTTCGTAAATATGAAGACCTGCCGGAAAACTGCAAAAAATACTTAAAACGCATGAGCGAAGTTGCAGGCGTTGAAGTTGGCATTGTTTCCGTAGGCCCGGGCCGTGACCAGACCATGGTATTAAAAGAGTTGTTTTAATAATAAGGCAATATAAAAAATGGACTGAGAATTTTCTCAGTCCATTTTTGTTTGCCGGTTATTTTAAAAACTATCTGCCCATTTTTTCAACGCATCGACAGAAATATTGCCGTTCAGCAATTTGCCGTCTAAAATTTTGGCGCCTTTGGCACTGGGTTGTAAAACCGCTGCGGTTTTGCCAAGTCCGCTGCCTCCGCTTGTTGCAAATAATACAATGGTTTTGCCGTTAAAATCATAACTTTCCAAAAAGCTGTTAACGATATGCGGAGCAACGTACCACCAGATAGGGAAACCTAAAAAGATGGTATCATAAGCAGCGATATTAGCGTTTTTGTCTGCAAGTTCCGGTCTGCTTGCAGAGTCCGCCATTTCCAAAGAACTGCGTGATTGTTTATTGGTCCAGTCAAGGTCGGCACCAGTATAAGGCTCTGCCGGTTTGATTTCATACAAATCTGCGCTGATAGCTTCAGCCAGTTTTTGTGCAGCCCTGGCGGTTGTGCCGCTGGCGCTGAAATATGCTACTAAAGTTTTGCTCATGTCAAACTCCTCCCGGTTTGTAAAATGTACAATATTTGCCGGCAGGTGCTGCCATAAATTATATGGCCGGAGTACCTGTCTGATTTAATTATAGAAACCTGTCTTAACTCCAGTCAAATAAAAAAAGCAGGCTTTTGGTTATTTTAACCATAGCCTGCTTACTTTTGTTTTTATAAATTATTATGTGCTGCATCGGCTAACATTACGCCGTTATCAGTATGTACACGAACCGGTACGATAATTTTCTGACCGGGCTGCAAGTCGGTATTATCAAGCCCATTTGCTTCACAGATACGGTAAATAACCGCACGCACATCTTCACCGTTTTCTGTCCATTGAGAGGCAATATCCCACATGGTATCGCCGCTGTAAACAGTTACTGTACGAGTGGTATAAATTTCATCTGCTGCGGCACAGGTGCCTAAAACATATCCGCTGTATACTAAAAGGCTTGCCATAATTACTATCATTAGCTTTTTCATAAACAATCAACTGCCTTTCAAAACGTTTGTTCGTTATACATATCATAAAACGAACGATAAGTTTTGTCAAGCATAATTATGAAAATTTGTTCGCAAAATAATTTAAAATACAAACATTAAGCGGCAAGCCACATATAAAACGGCATTACTACAACGGCGAGTACTGTAGTTACTACCGTAAGCGTAGCTGCATATTCGTAATCGGCTCCATAATTTTTGGCCAGTACAGGCAGTACGGAAGGTGCAGGCATGGCGGCCTGAATGGTGAATACCTGCGTCATCAGCGGCGGTATGCCGACCAGCGGCGCCATTAAAATAATCCCTAACGGGCAAACAACAAAACGGCCAAACAGTGCCAGTATAATCTGACGGTCAAAATGAATTTTGCTCCAGTCTGCATTACTTACAACTGCGCCTATAAAAAGCATTGCCAAAGGAGTCGTCATATTCCCCATATAGCGGAAAGAAACCAGCAGCGGATGCGGCAGGTGCAGTTCCAGCATTACCAGAGTAAAGCCGATTGCAAAACCTGCAAGCGGCGGATTGGCGATATTTTTCAGCGTTTGCAGGCTGAAAAGCGGCGGTACTTGTTCGTTGCCGTCAACAGCAATAATATGTGCGGCAACAACCCAGAACACAACCGTATTGGCCATATAGTAAACCAAAACAAAGGGAATGCATTTAGGGCCAAACAGTTCTGTAGAAAGCGGCAGCCCTATTAAAATAGTATTGGTTACAAAAAATACTGCGGCTAAAACACCGCGCCGCCCTTTGGGTATTTTGGCAAAACGTACGGTAAGCTGCCCTACTATAAAACAGATAACCATTGAAGCAAGGGCAACAGGCAGGCCGTCGCTCATTTGTATAATAGTATCATGTGTAAGCGTTTCCGTTAAATTAACAATCATGTATAACGGAAGACAAATTTTGGTGATAAGTTTGGACATCAGGTTCAGGCTTTCATCTGAAAACCATTGATGGCTGCCTAAATAATAACCTGCCAGCACCATCAGGCTGACTGTAAAAACGCCTTCAAACGCATGCAGAATTATGTCCACACAGCATCACACCCTTCAATTGAAACTTACATTAATTTGCTGCGTTTTTAACTTCCTCAATTTTTGCTTTCATCCACTCAATCATAGCCAGTTTGCCAAATTCGTACCAGGTGGTGCAGTTGCTGTTTTTGGCAATATAAGCGTTCCACTTTTCCTGGTTAACGTTTTCAACTTCCAGCAGGTTCATAATGCCGAAACCGCTGCGGATGATTAAATCGTTCATGGATGTAAATTTGCTGTTTTCCTGCAAAAACTTATCATTAAACAGCGCGGGGAAAGAAACAAGGCTCAGCGCTTTGCCAAGTTCCTTATCCTTTTTAAAAATGTCAAGATAGTGTTGAAATTCTTTATCAATATCCATTTTTTCTTTATTTTCCATAATGCAATACCTCCAAGGTACAGTTTTTTTAAATGAAATTTATGCTTTTATTTTAACACACATAGCAATATAAAAAAACTGTAAAATTTTTAAAAGATAAGTTTATTACATTTATGTGCATAAAATCCGCATAAATGCTGGCTTTGTGTAACTTAATGTTTGTCGATAAAATGTAAAGATTACCGACCGTGGAAACCCAGAGCCAGAGCGGGTCAAAATTCGCCTAAAATGTTACAGAAAATGTTATTTTTGGTGCATGAATATACGGAGATACTGCATAAACCATTAATTGACAATGGCTAACATATTATCCGCATATTGAAACGTATCTTCACAAGTTAGCTCGCCGTAAATGTCTGCTGTCGTAGAGAGTTTAGAGTGACCAAGCATAACCTGAATAGCTTTAAGCGGCGCATTGTGTTCTATTTGCGTTCTAACAAACGAACTACGCAAATGTTTAATACTCATTTCTGGGCGACCAAAGTCTGTAAAGGCTGCCTTTAATACATAGCTAAATGTTGCTATATGCCAAGGTTTACCTTTGTGTAAAAATGCAAACTCGGTGTTATCAGGCGGCTTTTCACCAAAGATTTGAGTAAAAATTTCTCTTGGTATCTTTAGTGTGCGTTTAGAGCTATTGGTTTTGAGTGCTTCGGAGTAAATGCTTTTATTTCGCTCTATTTTCATCTGACCAGCAATCTTAACTACGCAGTTTGTATAATCAACATTGTCGTATTTTACGCCAGCTACCTCTCCACGTCTGCAACCCGAAGCCATAACAAGTAACACTGGGCGGTACAGGTCTTGATACTTACTGTTGTCTTGCAAGAATTTAAGGAACTGTTTGCAGGTATCAACAGACCAATATATCTTTTTTCCGTTTTGCAGAGGACGTACAGAGCATAAACGGTTAGGATTTTCTTTGATTGCTCCGTACTCGACAGCACAATTTAAAATCGCATTAATTAACTCGTAATAACCATACACTGTATTGTTTGCAAAACGCTTATAACAATCAGCGTAAAAAGATTGTAGTTGTAACGCAGTTAAATTAGCCAATGAGGTGTTTTTGATAGAAGCAGGTATTCTATTAAAGACACCTTTTTTTTGCCTAATAGACGGTTCTGCGTTTTTAGTTGTGGCTATATTTTCAAAGTAAAAACCAGCAAAGGCAGCAAATGTTGTATGTTGGACTGTAATTAAGTTACGTTGCAGACCCTTTTCAAAATTTATAACATTCTGTTCAAGGTCTGACAAACTTTCGCCCCTAATAATTCTTGATTGTGGCTTAAACTGGTTGTCCTTATAGCCTACGTTACACTCAAAACACATTTTCTTAGTATTAAAGCGCACAGTACGCTCTTTACCATTAATAACTACTTTTTTATTCATTAATCCCTCGCTTTCCGTAGTGGCTAAGTTAATTTTAGCACTTAAAATTATGTTTTTCAAGGGCTGTTGACATAAAAAACAAACAGAGTTATAATTTTTACAAACAAAAACGAACAGACGTTCTAATTAAAACAGATAAAAATAAGGAAAATAAAAGTTAAAAAAGTATTGACAAAAGATTAAAAGGGTTATATAATTAATTGCGTGGAATAGAGGTGAGAAAATGTACAAAATATCAATTAAAGACAAATTAAGTACCAACACCGAAGCCAGTAGCTTTGCAGATGTTATTAAAATACTTGATAAATGGCGCAAGGCTTATGGCGAACCACAAGTAATTATCGTTACAAAATGTGACGAAGATAAGGAGTGATGTGCAATTAGAAAATTAGCGAGTGTGCAGGTTGTTACTGACATCAAAGAAATGTTAGGGTTCGACAATGTTGCACTGGCGAGGGTACTTGGGTGGAATGTAATTGTCAAGAAAACTGAATGTGCAGTAGGCGATAAAGTAGTCTACTTTGAAATTGACAGTATATTGCCCTCGGATAATCCTGCTTTTGACTTTTTGAAAAGTAGCAAAGGCAAGATGAAACCGTTAAAACCCAAGAAAATTAGAGGGTATGTATCGCAAGGTTTAGTAATGCCGCTTAGTATCTTACCCGAAGGTGAATATGAAGAAGGGCAGGACGTTACAGAGCTTTTAGGTGTAATTAAGTACGACCCAGAAGTAAAAATGCAAACGAGCTTCGGTGGTAAGTTCTTTCCTACATATCCTTTCCCTGTCTTTATTCCTAAGACTGACGAAGAACGTGTTCAAACTATCCCTAAAAAGTTAGAGAAGTACGCTGGGCATAAGTTTGTACTCACGGAGAAACTGGACGGCACAAGCATTACGTGTTTTGTGAGAGAAGGGAAATTTGGTGTTTGTTCCAGAAACTTTAGAGTGCCTTACGACGGCAGCAATTTGCACGGCTCTGTTGCTCTCCAATTTGACCTTGAAAATAAATTTTTAGAACTACGTAACGTGTTAGGTTACGATTTTGCATTGCAAGGCGAACTAATTGGACGTGGCATACAGAAAAATCCGTACAAAATAAACGGCTACGATATTCGTTGGTACAACTTGTTTAATATCGACAGGCAAAAAGACATAGGCTTCTACTTTAGTGACCAAGAAGAATATAATACCTTTAACGGCTACACTCTTGGACAGGTAGCAGCATTGCTCGACATGGAAACAGTACCCATCTTGGACAGCGACTATACTATGATAAACGATATTGACGCTTTAGTTGATATGGCAAGCAATAAGAGTTTGCTAAACCCAGAAGCAGAACGAGAAGGTATTGTATTTAGAGCGCAGCACAATAAAGAACTAAGCGATTTTGGCGAACGTGTTTCGTTCAAGGCTATCAGCTTGGATTTTTTATTGCCTTAAATTTAATTCTTTTAACCCTTTTAAAAGCAAGAAAGGAGTATATATGGAAGAAAACCAGATAGACGTAAAAGATATTCCTAAGAATGTCTTTCAGAAGCTACTTATGGCTAAAGACGAAGTAGGCGTTATCAAAAAGAACGGCAGAGTAGAGTTTAAGTCTACCAAGTACAATTATCAGAAAGCGGAAGATATTGACTTAGCCGTACGAGACGCTTTTCAGTCCGTTGGACTTGTAGTAATCCCAGAGGACTTCGTAGTTGTCAGTGACGTAGGCAGCGTAGTAACCATTGTGCAGAAGTTCCGTATAGTGGACGTTGATACGCAAGAAAGTTTCGTTTGCGCTATGGGCGGTCAAGGTCAGGATAGCGGCGATAAACGCATTTACAAAGCCGAGACTGGTGCGTTTAAGTATCTGTTCAAACAACTGCTACAAATTACGTCACAAGAAAGCGACCCAGACAACTTCCCATCTGGCGCAGAGCCAGCACCGAGAAATGCAGACGGTTCACTTGATTGGCGAAATTATGTATGTCCTATGGATTTAAAACGTCATGCAGGTAAAACGCTGGCGTATGTAGCCGAAAATGACAAAACGTACATTAGGTACTTTGCGGCAAAAGCTGGTGTACATCAACCGTATTTTCAAGCAGCTAAACAGGAGCTTGGGTTGTAATGCCACGTCGTAAAAGAACAGACGAAAGCGAGCTTCGAGAACCTTTAATCAAGAACTTGAAGTTGGAAGCGTCTGAAAGGGAAACCGTAATCCAGTTTGATGATAGCAGTAAGCTCGCTACAATCTGGGTTAGCGGTATTCAAAACATAGAGAGAATGAAAAAGAAGAAAGGGATTGTAATACTTGAAGAAAACAAATACGGCACAAAATTTCAAATCCCGAAAAAAGAAATCAAAATCGGAATTACTACAAGAGTTCGTAAATCTTCCAGTGGAAAAGCGGTTAAGTAAGGTTGTTTGCCTGTATTTGCGTAAATGTTTTAAAGGCGGAGCTTTTGTTGATGGTAAGTTCAACTTTAGAGCGTATAACTACGTTGCTGGCATTATGATTGACAACCTTAAAAAGCATGACCTTTCAGTGATATACCAGTATCTCTTAGACTACGAGAAAAAAGATTATCCTTCAATTTTCCGTATACTCTCCGAAGCGCAGAAGTTTAATCAAACTGTTAAAGCGCAGTCAGAGAAAGAAAAAGTCAAAGCCATGAACATTAAAAAATACGAAGATTTTAGTGTTGAGGAATTGCTTCGTTGAGTGTAATTGACACAATAGTAGCAAGCCTTGACATAGTAGACTACATCTCTAAATACACTGAACTACATAAGTCTGGCAGTACATATCGTGGACGTTGCCCATTGCACAACGGAGATAACAATTCAAGCCTGACCGTATTTAATGATAATACGTTTTACTGCTGGTCTTGTGGTGCTAACGGAAACATTGTCAACTTTGCGGCTTTAGCTAACAACGTATCGTATGGCGAAGCGGTTGAACTTTTAGCAATGGAAGCTAATATCGACATTTCAGCCGATAAAACATATCTCGAAGAAAAAAGCGAGTACGAGAAAAATGAACGCATTGCTGCTAAAGCCTACAATCAGATTAGCGTTATCCGTGAGTATCTAAATGATGAACGTGGATTAAATGACGAGACGATAGACGCATTTTTCTTAGGCTATGATAACGCACGAGGTAAAGCGATTGTAATACCCTTGCACGATAAGAATGGACGTATTGTAGCGTTCTGCAAAAGGTATATTGACAAGCTGCCGAAATACATCAACTCGACCAATGGGAAGCTGTACAATAAAGGCGAGTTCCTATTTAACGAGTATCAAGCGAAAAAGCAAATACAAAACTATCAGCGATTGTACGTATGCGAAGGTTATATTGACGCTATGAGTGCTTATCAACAAGGCTGTGCGTGTGTAGCATATTGCGGTAGCGAATTAACTAAGGCTCAAATCCTTGAAATTCGGCAAATGCTATTACATACACCTAACGTTGTTGTAATGTACGCACCAGATAACGATAGCGTTGGTCAATCAAAAATACAGCGCACTTGGGAAAAGTTTAACGAGTTTGCTCCTAAGTTGGACGTGAGAGTAGTCCGTTTCCCGAATGATAAAAAAGATTTTAATGACGTTCTCGTAAGTGGTGGTAACATCTATGACTTACCAAGTGAGCCGATTGCTTTGACAGCTATTAAGCAGGCACTTAACTCTTGTATGGACAAACAAGCAGAATTTACGGTGGCTGCTGAAAAGATTAAGCAAGTACGAAATCCGCTGACCAAAGGCGAAATTGTTGAATATCTTGCTAAACGCTGGGACAAACCGATTAATGACGTTAAAGAGATTACTACGCTGGACTATCTTGATGATGAAGTTATCGCTGACTTTAAAGACGCTGATAGCGGCTTTGCTGATTACTTAACGCTGATTAATACCGAAGGCAATGGTATTGGCTTTCCTACGCTTGACACAGCAATTAGCCTTAGACCTACCGACGTAGTGTTTTGGGCAGGGTACAGCGGAACATTCAAAACTATGATTGCTTGCGAAGTTGCCTTGTACAATGCCATACGCTTAAAGAAAAACGTATTGTTCTTTAGCTTGGAAATGAGTGCAGGCAGCCTTTATGAACGCTTAATTAGCCGTATCTTAAATACCACTCCACAGCAGGTACAGGAGATGGCGAAAAACGGTAAGCAGGCGGTAATACTCCAAAAGCTCAAAGAAAGTCTGCAAGAGCATATCTGGGTAGTCGATAAATCAAACTTAACCATGAAGGACATTGAGCGTTACGTTACTATTGCGAATACCAGAGTAATTAAAGACGGCAAAGTTGATATGGTTATACTCGACTACTTCCAGTATCTCAATATGAATACGTTTGAGGAAATAGCAGAAAGCGCAAAGTATACAAAAACGATTGCCAAGAACAACGAACTCGTATTCTTTATTCTGTCACAGCTCAATCGAACAGGTGATAATTACACAAGACCTACGCTGAAAATGTTAAAAGGTAGTGGCGACTTGGAAGCGACAGGCGACTATGTAATTTTAGCTTACCGACCAGAGTTTAATCCAAACCTTACGCTTGAAGAACAAGTTAAACTGCAAGGGCATTTAGCGTTGTATTTAGGCAAAGCAAGGCGAGGTAGCAGGATAAATGAGTTTGAGCTTGTGTATAACCCAGAAAAAAGTAAATTAGAAGATGTGGGGGCGGTAGATGATGAAAGTGTATGAGCTGATAAGGCGTTTAAGAAAAATGCCACGTAACAAAGACGTGAAAATGTTTAATTGTAGCGGTTATTTTGATGACGATAAAGTAGCAGAAGTTGTAAGCATTGTAGACGACCACAATCCAAACAATGTGGTGTGCGTTGGCTTATTTACTGCCAAACGGTACGCTCTCTGCGTAAATAACGGAGAAGATTAATGCCAGCTAAATATTTTCGCTGTCCAGATGGCGAGCTTGTAGAAATTGGCAAGTGCTACAAAGAGTGCCGAATGAAAGAACGCTGCTTGCTATTGCCTGTGTTGAAAGCGGTAGGCAAGACAAGGGCGTGGTACGGTAAACCTTCTGTTACGCAGCTCCTAAAAGATACACGTCAGACTTATCTTGAAATTACTAACGATTACGCTATCGACCCTCAAAAATCTATTGCGAGCATGATTGGTACTAATAGTCACAGTCTCATGGAAGGTAATGTTCCTAATGGGTATTTATCCGAAGTCAGATTTGAGGACGAGATTACCTCTGGTCAGATTGATGGCTACGATTGCAAGTCAGAAACGCTGTTCGACTTTAAATTCTTTGGAGCGTACAGAATAGCCAAAGCGTTAGGCAAAACACCGAAATGGCGTAAAAAGGTGCATATCCGTGGTAAGGATAAAGGCAAAGAATACTGGGTTCAAGAGTTTGTAGATGGCGGTGTTAGAGATGTTCTTGAAATATCAAAACAGCTTTCGTATTACAAAGTTTTAATGGCAAAGCACGGACTAAAGGTTAAACAAATTCTCGTACAAATGCTTGTAAGAGGTGGCTTAGATAAAGTAGCCAAAGATTACGGGCTGACAAAAACTGGTTATATCGTAAAACTAAACGGAATATCTGAACGCTGGATTGTAAGATACATGAAAGCAAAGTACGACAGATTATTTCATGCGCTTAAAACAAATGAAATGCCGCCTGTATGTAAGCAGCGGTGGAGAGATTTGAAATGCAAGGATTATTGCGGGGTTAATATGTATTGCCCTTATTATCAAGAAAAATACGGAGATAAGAGAGGTACAGTAAAAAATGCCGAATAACCATTATCTCCTGTCAGACGCTTCGCAAACAAGGTTGAAGTATGTAATTGGACGTAAAACCATTACATTTGCTGGATTGCCATTTAGCGGTCAAAAACTTGCAGCAGATACATTGCAACGTAACTTTGTAGGTATCATTACGAGAGATTTTAATTCGGTGTCAAATGATTACTACAATACGATTGACAGAGTGCTTAGGTCTCCAGAATTTATGCAACCGATAGAAAAAACCGATATGGTTCTGCTCAATACAATGGAAATTGAAAAGATTTTCGGGTTTCCACCGAGAGTTATTGGACACTGGTTTTCTGATTGGTACGAGCGTATGCGTGAAAAACATAGCCGAGAACTTATGACACGCAAAATAACCGAAGATTTAATGAAAATCTCTAAGCTAATCCGCTACGGTATTATCCAATACTATGCGGCTGACTTAGACGGTCAAATGGTAATGTATCACCCTTGTTGTACGGAAGAATTTAAAGCAGGAAAAGATACGTTTAAGGTATGGATTGATTGCGACTTAGATTACTGTGTATACCATGCGGCACAAAATAATTATGTACTCGACCGCAAAGTTTATACGCAGACTTATATCAACAAATTAATGACTATGCGTAACTGTGCTGACCTTATAGTTCCTAACTATGACAGTAAAGCAAAGTTTACGAAGTCGATTATTAAACTTGGGAAGGAGCTTCACCTTGAAGAAAAAGATTGATAACAAGAAAAAAACGAAAAAAGTATTGCAAAGCGGTAGTTTTAAGTTTGTAGACGCTCTTAGTACACTTAAATTTAAGTGCTATGGCTATGACGAGCGAAATAAATTACAGGACATTACGCTTAATGCTTATTATGACGCAGTGGAACATTTAACTAAAAAACAGCCTAACGTAAAAGGCAATGCTTCCGAAGGTAACTACTGCCCTAAAACGAAAACTGGTTATTGCTGGGCTAATGCTGACAGGTTAAAAAAGGAAAAAGCGTATGTCTAAAGCTAAGTGCCTTTGCGATAAATGCAAGGTAGTTAGTTGCGACAAAAAGAAATCTCTTGCCAAGCGTAAGCAAGGTAAAACCAATAGAAATACGGGACGGTACGCTGAAAAACTGTTCCAAAAATGGTGCGAAAGCCGTGGCATTATGGTGAGTGCTACTGTAATGAGCGGTAAGCATAAAGAATTAGCAAACCAAGTCACGAGTAAAAAGTATATGTTCTCTGGCGATTTCCATATAGAAGGGCTGACGAGTAAACGGCTAAAAGTAGAGGTAAAGAAACGCCAGTTAGCATTACTGCAAAAATATTATGCGGCTACAAAGTTCGGAGATGTTTGTCATATCCAAGGATTTTGCTTTGTAGTAAGCGGTGAGATGTTCACGGAAATTGTGTGTAGGCATAAAGATTTTAATTACGTCCCGATTGACGACATCAAGCACGCTTTATTGCATAGCTTCTTTGACCAAGATAACGCAGACATTGTGGCTATGATAGCTAAAGATGGCAGTAGATACTTAGACTTCGTGTTTGCGATTAAAGAGAATGTATTTCACAAATTGTTAAAAGAAAAGGAGTAACCCAATGGCAAATCAAGTATGTTTTTCTGGCAAAGTAAATTTTGAACCCACTATCAACCCGACCAAATCTGGTAAAAATATGGCTTCTTTCTCGATTGGCGTATACAACGGTAAAGACGCTAATGGTAAAAGCAAATACTTTAATGTGCGTTGCAAAGTGTTTGATGAACGCTATGTAGACGGCTTAATGAATTTGACCGTTCCTGCAAATGTTATTGTAGTTGGACGTATGCAATGCAACACTTACACCGATAAAAATGGTGTTACTCGTAATGAACTCGAAGTAAATTGTGATAGCGTGGGGGTAGAACTGTAATGGAAAATGCAATTAAAGTTGGTGCAACGTATTTAACTACAACGGATTGGGCTTATTTTGACCTCAATAACCATAACAATGTAGTGCTTGACGCTGGAATAAAATTTGAAGTAACCAAAGTCGATAAAAAATACATTTATGTACGTTTTTTGAACGGCAAATGCAAAGGTGAACACAGATGTATTGAAAATGCCGACTATATTGTTCGCACTTTTAAACAAATTAATATGTTCACACAAGGCGACAACGTAATGCTCTTTCACTCTGATTTAGATATGCCGCTCGGTACAGAGTTTACTTTCGTGAGTATGTTAGAAACACCTTTAACATACAAAGGCGTTGAACTGGACTGTGTTGTGCTTGATAAAAACGGCAACCCTACGCTTGGCAAAGCTGCAAACCTTAAAAAATGCAAACCTATGCGTAAACGTGTCAAATTTGAAGGCGATAATGGCGACGAAGATACCGTAATTCATCTTGTGAAACGTACAGGTAACAAAATCACCGTTATTACCACTGACCCGAAAGATGGTCTGTTGTACTTAGGTGAAGCACGTTGCAACCCTTCCGATAAGTTTGACATGAGCTTCGGTATCAAACTTGCCGCTGCCAGAGCAATTAACGATATTGAAACCATTAAAGAAATGCTGGACGAGGACTAAGAATGGCAGAAAAGACATCTAACGTAAATATGTATGGGTTTTGGTGGGATAACAATATCGCACAAAACATTTTGAAGAAAAAATATTTCCATGATGAAGAATTAAAGGTAGCCGAAAAAGATTTTAAAGAAGCGTTCTTTATGTTCGTGAAAAGAGTAGCAAGCATTTTCCCCGACAAAAAGATTGCAGAGTTCGTAGGAAACAGCATTATCAATGGCGACTTTTTACCTGCTGGACGTATTTTGTACGCTGCTGGTAGTAAAGGAAAATTTAAAGCTACAACTGGGAATTGTTATATTGAACGCACTGGAGACCAACTCGAAGAAATCTTTGAAACGGCAAAGCGCATGGCGAGAGTATTCTCAACGGGCGGGGGCGAGGGATTAGATATATCGCCGCTTCGTCCCAGAGGTGCTAAGGTTCATAATACCGCTAAAACATCTACTGGCGCAGTCAGCTTTATGAACGTGTTTAACATGGTAGCAGAAACTATTGCGCAAGGTTCTCGTAGGGGTGCTTTACTTTTAGCACTCGACTGCTCTCACCCAGACATAGAAGAATTTTTAGAGATTAAGCAAAACAACACGGCAATCCAAGGTGCGAACATCTCTATCAAATTCACTGATAAGTTCATGGAAGCTGTAAAGAATAACGAGACGTTCCCTCTGTACTTTAAAGTTAAAGATACTGGCGAAGAAATCAAGAAAGAAATTAACGCACGTGATTTCTTTATGAAATTCGCAGAAGCACAATATAACTATGCTGAACCTGGGGCTATCTTTATTGATGAAGTCCAGAGTAGAAACCTGCTCTCTGGCTACCCAGAAGATGAATATAAAATTAACGTAAGTAATCCGTGCGTAACTGGAGATACTTTAATCCTTACTAAAACAGGCTGGTATACGATTAAAGAATTAGCCGAGAGTAACGAACCTGTTACCGTGTGGAATGGGTACGAATGGAGCGAGGTTAAACCTAAATTAACCGCAAGAAAACAAAAGCTCTGGCGTGTTGTATGGAAAAACCAAGAAGGTCATACAGCCGAAATCTATTGTACCGACTATCATAAATGGGTAGTCCTTGACCGAGATGGCAAACCACACAGGGTAACTACTAAAGAACTTACGCCCGACATGGTAACAGCTCGCTACACAATGCCTTGGGATAGCGATAAACAAGCGCAGTATACTTTAATCTCTGTAACTGAAACAGGGTACGCCGAAGATGTTTACTGCATGAATGAGCCGAAAAATCATACATTTATTGCTAACGGCGTGCTGACTGGTAATTGCAGTGAGTTCTTCTCTAATTCATGGTCACAGTGCTGCTTGGGTTCGATTAACCTGTATAACTTTGTAAAAAATCCGTTTACCAAAGAAGCATATTTTGACTTCCATACATTTATTGCAGCCGTTCAGAAAGCTACAACAGCTCTTGATATGGTACTGGACTATGGCTTGGATATGCAACCGCTTCCACAAACCAAAGAATGTACTATTAATTGGCGGCAAATTGGTTTAGGTGTGTTTGGATTAGCTGATATGCTTGTGGCTTTAAGGCTGGAGTATGGCTCAACAGACGCTCTTAGATTGTTAAGGGAAATCATGTATCAAATGCAGCACTCCGCTTATATTGCTTCCGCTCTCCGTGGTAAAAAGTGTGGCAGTTTTGGTAAGTTTGACCCAGTTAAATTTTACAACAGTAATATGGTAGACGAAATTAGAGCTGGCATGACCGCACAGCTCGACGCTGATACTCGTGGTGCTATGCGAAACGGCACGCTTCTTGCAATCGCTCCGACAGGCTCAATTTCCATGCTGTTTAGCGAAAGCGGTGGCGTAGAACCGTACTACAACATTGCGTATGAGCGCACTACACACGTTCTTGAAAAACAGGGTAAATCGTTCCACATTTCCATGTTGGCGGTAGACCACCTCTTGCGCTTCAACGGTATCGACCCTTCGACCATTAGCAACGAAGAAATCAAAAAACGTTTCCCTTATGTTGTAGATACTTACGACATAGAACCTAAACGCAGAATTGATATGCAAGCAGCTATGCAAGAGTACGTTGATAACGCTATAAGCTCTACAATCAACCTGCGAGAAGAAACCTCGGTGCAAGACATTTTCGACCTGTACGTATACGCTTGGGAGCAAGGCTGTAAAGGTATCACAATTTTTAGAGATAACTGCAAGCGTATCAACATTATGGGTACTGACCACGGTGTAAAACGAGCAGACGTTGACAACGTACAAGAAGTACAAGGTATGCCTGATAACGTAGAAGTAGCAAAAGTGTATTCTAAAGCCGAAAAACTCAATAGCTTAGAGCCATACAAACGTAACGGCTTAAAATCTTTATGGGGTAGAACATTCTTGTTCCATACTGCTTGTATTCCGAAGTTTTATGTGACCGTAAACGTAAAAGATGGCGACATTTTTGAAGTATTCGTAGGCGTTGACCGTGGCTGTCAAGCTAACATTTCTACGATTACACGGCTTACCAGTTACGCACTGCGTTTAGGTGGCAAAGTGGACGACATTGTAGACGAATTAAACAGTGCAGTATGCCCAGCTTGTACCGCAGTACGGCAAAAAGGCGACTTAACTGTCAATAAATCTTGCGCAAGCTGTATTGCAGACGCTATTAAAGAAATGCAGAAAACTTTAGACGGCGGTAAGAATGATGAAGCACTGGTAAAACAGTTTGACGTTGAACCGCCGAAAGTCAAAGCACAAGCTAAAGACCACAATGCGTATATGCGTTGCCCTGAATGTGGCGAAATGACATTGCTGCAAGATGGAAAATGTAACTTTTGTTCGGCGTGCGGTTACAGTAAGTGCGATTAAAGAAAGGTAGTATGTATGACAAAAGACCTTAAGCAAGGTCTGCGTAAATACCATGAGAGCGTAGATAATAAACTGCGCTCTCTCTCATACGCAGATTATCAGAATAAAGTAGCCATGAGCCAGTTGCAAAACTATATCAGCATTGTTCATTCGAGAATGGCAGTAGCAATGTATTCTTGGCTTAACGTATGGCAGTATGTATCAAAATTAGTTCGACCGTACCAAATGGCAAGCAGAGTGCCAATTATAATTAGTTTACCGAAGGAGAGAGTAAATGAAAGTAACTAATGCAAAAGTATACGATATAGCGGAAAGCATTATCGCAAGCGGCTATCCAATGAGAACCGACTTTAACGAAGCAAACATAGAAAACGAAGAAATCTATGTACGAAACTATATTAAATGCTTGTTAAACGGCAAGACTATTGATGAAGCAGACGAAGCGACAAAAAGCTATTTAAACGAAGATGTTTTTAAGAAAGTAAAATCGCACATTAACAGAGCTTTAAACCTTGCCAACAGTCCAGCGGCAAGCGGACACCACAATTATCTTTGCGGCATTGTAGTAAACTTCGACCTTACCGCACCAAGATATTTCTGGAACGAATTTCAGCGTTATCATTTTGCGCATATAGTATCGAGCAGTAGCCAAGTACATAGACTTACCAGTTTTAATCTTGAAGCAACGCCAGATTTGACCGAGGAAGTATGGAGAAATGCGGAAAGCCTTGTCAAAGCCTACGAAAAAGAAGGGCTTACTTGGGACGAGTTGGTAGCCAATATGCCACAGGGTATTGAGCTTACAGCACGTATTACTACCAACTACTTACAACTTAAAACTATGTACAAACAGCGCAAGTACCATAAGTCGATACATTGGCGTGATTTCTGCGCTTGGATTGAAACATTGCCCTTGGCGAAGGAGCTAATTACTTGTGAGTGAATTAAATTTCGACACTACGGCAAAAATGCAAGCACAGAAAGAGTTTTGCATAAAAAAGCATATTCCGTATTTCGCTGGTGATGGCGTTTGCTTTAATTGCCATAGAAACGTATACGAAGGTTATTCGTATAAAGAATGTGCTAACGATATAATCACAAGCTGTCCATTTTGTAGAACGTCATTCGTTGAATAATTAAAATTGTGAGGTATGTAAATGTTTACAGTAGAAGAACAAGGTTATAAAGTAGGCGACTTAGTACGTATTGATGAACGATTTAATCCAGACCACGGTTCAGTTGGAACGATTGTTTCCATTTTTGACCCGTACACGGTAGAAGTGGATTTAGGCAAAAACGCTATGAGCAACTTATTTAAGGTGGATAGTATTGCTCCTGCTACCTTATTTGATTGGAGTAAGCGAAACAAAAAACAGCTTCCTAAACGCACTCGTGGTTTTGAGTTGTGCAAAGGCTACGAAGATTACAAGTTGCCAGTACGCAAAACAAAATACAGCGCAGGATATGATTTTTACGCTCCGTGCGACATTCTCATTCCTGCTGGTACTATGACGGATATTATCTGGACAGGCGTTAAAGCATATATGCAGCCTGATGAATGGCTTGCACTTGATATTCGTAGTTCAGTAGGCATGAAAGGCATTATTTTACCGAATATTTTGCCTTGTATTGATAGTGATTTCTATAATAACCCTGACAACGAAGGTAATATTGGCTTTAAGCTGTACAACACATCTGATGTGCCTGTGTTTATTGCAAAAGACGAGCGTATTTTCCAAGGTATCTTTATGAAGTACCTTGCAGCCGACAACTGTAATTCAGATGAAACGAGAAAGGGCGGTGTAGGTAGTACAAATGAATGATATTGTAAATATAACACATATCGCTTGTTCCCAAAGCAGAGATTTTGCTCAATCACTGTCTACTGTTGTAAACGATTATCAAAACAAAGGTTGTGTTGTTGATATTCAATATTCTTCATGTGCGTGCGATAACAGTGCAACTAAATTAGTTTATTCAGCCTTAATTATAGCGAGGGAAAAGCATGGCGATAATGAGAATGGAGACTAATTCCGATATGGTGTGCCACAGCTATCGTGTTCAAATCGGAGCAGATTTTTACAATGCGGTAGCTGTTGGCAATCGCTATAAAATTGAACGCTACTTAAAGCACGAATTACACGCAAGCCTTGTACAATGGTTACGCTCTTTTGTGTGTAGCGATAAAAAGATACTTAGTAAAGGCAAATTCGCAAAGGTTATCGGGCGAGAGGGGTTTGTATTAAAAATGGAATACGCTTATCCTCTTGGCACTTTACGTAACAAAAAGTTAAATGACCAGATAGAGAAACGTATGAAAAAAGCAGAGGAAGAAGGTTGTAAATATTAGAGATAAAGACTGGATTGAGAACGCTCAAACGTGGAGAGATATAACAAAACACTCTGCGCATAAAGATGAGCGTAATATGGATACTAAAAACTTGCATATAGCAGAGCAAATTGCTGTTACCCATGATGAACGTTTCCTTACATACAAACAGAACCCAGAAGAAATTTTACTTGATAAGGAACGTAACGATACGATTAAGACCTTTTGGTCAATGTTACGCAAACGCTTATCACGCAAAGAATTTAATACGCTTATGATGTTTATAGCCATGAATAACAAAGTTCGTAAAACTGGAAGGTATATGAATATTGATGAAAAACAAGTTAGGCGTAATATAGGCTATATTCAGCGTAAAGCAAAAGAATTGATGGACGAGTTGGGTTTGACCGTAGATGATATGAAAGATTATCTGAAACCGCAAATTAACCTAAACTTGCCGCATAAATCACGTGGGGTTGGGTATCCATTTGAGAAATACTTATCGCTTCCGAAAAACAAACGCTGGACGTTCAGATTTGGTAGCGTCAAGTCTCCAATTAATAAAACTTGCATGATACCTGAATATCTCAAAGCAAGTGGTTCTAACGCTATCTGTAATATATGCTCTGAAAGCAAAACGTGTACTCGTTGTGACGCTTTTCCAGAGAATGACGTATCCGAACTGCAACGTAAACATTTAATGCTTATAAGTGATGTATTAGAACGAATTAAACTTACGTACAAACCAGAAGATTTGCAAGGGCTTGAAAGGGTGAATTATATATGACCAAGCCGTATTACAGCGACCCACCAATTATCGAACAAGAGAATACTACGGTAGCAAACAAAGGCGATTGGATATTTTGCCTGTGTGACGCAGAAGAAAACGCAGTTAAAGTATATTATATCCCTACGGATTTAAACCAGCGAATTAGACGCAGTAAGGCGACAGTGACAAAGACTATCAAAGAATTTATTAGGCTTTATGAGTTTGCTGGAAAAACGCTTAGTCTAACGAGCAGCTACGTAAAGTGTATAAACCTTAGAGAGAACCGCTTTTTTAATGTGAGCTACAAAGACTGGTTAGAAACGAAAGGCAATTACTTATTGTTTGAGCCCAAACCGAGTGAGGTAGAAGTAAATGAATGGTAATTTATGGAGATTAATCAGAGAACATTTACAATTAGAAAAATGAAAAGAGCAGGGGCGTTATACCTCTGCTCTAAAGCTGTATCATGCGTTCTCGAATTACTGTAATAAATTACAGGTCATTTTCAAATGCTCTAAGCATTTTCAAATATATCCCTTACCTGTTCGACTTGTTTAGGTGTCATGTGCAAGTAACGCTCTGTGGATTTAATCGACTTATGGTGCAAATGCTCTTTAATTTTGAATAAGTCCATACCATTTTCAAGCATATAGACCGCTGAACCGTGTCTAAATGGGTGTGGAGATAAAAAGCTAAAACCTGCTGCTCTACAATATTCTTTAATCTTATTTCTTACAGCACCTTTATTGCGAGCCTTTCCTTTGTAATCGAACAGCCACATACTCCTTTTCGGTTTTGATTTAATGTAGGTTTGTATATCCTGTACTAAACCTTTCGTTAAATAGATTTTGTAGTCATTGGAGTTTTTCGTATCTAAAATGGTAATCGTACCTTCGGCTGGATTGAAATTCTCCGTCAAAATGTAGCACGCTTCCGAAATGCGTAAGCCGTTTTTGTACAAGAGGTCAACTAAAATCTTCAGCCAATCTTCTTTGATAAGAGAGCGGATTGTTGTGTACTGTTCATGCGAAACCACTTTGGCTACGGTTTGTTTGGTATGTACTGAATTTAGAAGTTTGATTATCTGCTCGTGGTCTTTAAGTGTATGTGTGTAACTGTAATACGTAATAAACCCTGCCAAAACACGACAGCGCAGCACTTTTACATTATGCTTGCACTTAAAACTGTCTAACCTTTTGGTAAGATAATCAAGCGATAAATCTACATTATCCGAGTTCGGAAACCAATGTCTAATTTCGTTGCGATAACTATTATAAGTGTTATCAGATTTAGTTACTTTAATATAGCGTAACCATTTTTTCAAATCTTTATTCATTTTTCATTTCCCCTTTTGTGTGCGTTTTTCTCTCTTTAGTATCGTTTAATGATATTATCTGGCGAGAATAGGTATGTTTAGCCAGACCTATAATCGACAAGGTATGTTTTCGTAGACCAATTTTCAAAATCAAAATTCAATCAGAAACCAATTTTCAAAATCAGATTTTATTTTTCTAAGGAGTGTGATATTTATTGGCTTCTAAAATCGAAGAATACGGGCTGTCTGAAATCGCCGTACAACTGTTCCGAGAAGGGCTATCATACGGCAAAGTAGCCGAAGCTCTCAATCAACAATTACCCGAAGGAGAAGAACCTATCTCCAAAATGGCTGTTCACCGTTGGCGCAAAGCTGATGGCAACGAAGAAAAGATACGCTCACTTGTACTCGCTGACCAAAACAATTCAGTTAGTGGAGACGTTGCACAAGACGAAGCGGTAAACCCTTATCTCGAAACTTGCAAGCTCGTTGAAGATTGCGACGTACAAATCGACACTATTAAGAACAGGCTTAAAGCGTTATCAAAAAGTACAGTAGGTGGCAAACTTGAAAGCGATAACATTGCGCTGCTTGCTAATCTAATCGGTAGAAAGCAATCTCTGTTAAAAGATGTTGCGATTTATCAAAAAGATATGGCTTCATACAATAGTGTTCGTCAAATGATGAAGATTATGGTTGAAGTGATGAAGCAAGAAGCACCAGACGCTTATAAAACGTTCAAAGAGCGCATTGCAAATGAAGTAGCGTTCCAAGCCATGTTGAAATAGAAAACTTAAAAATTTTCCAGCCCAGTGATTTTGAAAAAGCGCATTATGCCTTTTCTGCGCTGGGTTTTTCTACGCCCCAGTCTTTTTCAGAATTTGCATTATGCCTTTTTACCCAAACAACGTCGTAACCCAACATATCAAGAATATTTACAAGGTCAACATAGCGAAATGTTGCGCCTAACACTTGTTTATTTAAAGCCGCTTGACTTTTGTTGAGATGTGGTGCCAACTGGTTTACATTGCAACCGCTATCAATCAATATTTTTTTAAAGTCTTTTGTAAATTGCTCTTTTGTGTACATTGTTTCACTTCCTTTACTACCATTTTTATATATTATAATACTTTTTTGTCTAAAAGTCAACAATTTTACTATAAAAAACAACAAAAAAGTTTTAACACAAATTTGCGTTTTGAGCGTCTTTTTTAAGCCTGCCCATATATTTACACCTGTTTTGATAAAAAACGGCTCACAGGCGAATTATGGCGGCGCACATTCGTTCACTAATTTTACAAAACACAAACAAACATACATAATAATACATATACAGCAAAAATATATTTGCTTAAAAAGAGCATACTATAAACATATATTTGCAAAATAGCTATATTAGAATATAAAAAAGCAAAGAAATTAAAACAAAACAGTTAAAAAGTACAATTAAAAAGTTGTAAAAAAGTATAAAAAAGTATTGACTGTACAACCAAAAGGTTGTATAATATAACTAAAGATAAGGGAACGAAAACGAACCCGAACACGAAAGGAAGTAGCGGAAATGAGAGAAAACACTTTGGTTATGGAAATATTAAAAGAATATGCCGAAAGTTTGGCAAAATATTATTTTTGGCAATTGCAAGCAAACGCCGAAAAAGAAGATTTGTATCAAAAAGTATTTGCTAACCGCAAAGTCAAGGAAATAGCTATACAAGGGGTACTCGAACGATTGGCAATTAAAGCGGGCGTAAGCACCGAAACATTAGAAAGTTTAAGAGTATCAAGCAAGCAAATGGCAATAAACGAATGGGAAAAAGAATTTGCAGAAAGGGGGAAGTAATATGGTAAAGTTTATTATTAAAAACTCTGATGTTGCGTTTTTTGTTGAATTGAACAAATGGAGCGAAACAGAAAAAAACTGGTCGCCTGATTGTTTTGCAGACTTGGCAAGCATTGCAACAGCCTTTGAGCATGACAGCGAAGGAAATTGCATTGTGGAAAGTATAGAAAAGTTTTATGAAATGATAGAGTGGTGGAAGAAGGAGTGCGAAGATTGGCAAAAAGGCTTGCCGTGCCCCGATAGTTTTGGAGACAACGAAAATGTTGGCAATGGCGACTTTTGGGAAATTGGTTTTTTTTGGGTGGCGAAAAAATGAACGTTAAAAACAAATACGGCATAAAAATTAATTATGATACAGCAGTTTTATTAATGGACTGCGAAATTAGGGAAAATTTACATACAAAAATAGCTCCATGCAGTGAGCAAGAGTTTTTTAACGCTTATGCTAAAGCGCACGCTGTTAAGTATGGTAAAGAGTGGGAGTTGGCAAAGCCTAATCCTTGTTATTAATAAATAAAGTCAAACGCAAAAAAAAAGGAAGGCAGGTAGAAAGAAAAATGATTGAAATAACACGTACATATTACACGTTTAACGAATTAAGTGAAAAGGCACAAGAAAGAGCCATACAAGATGAAAAGGCAAAAACATATAATTGTTGTGATGATACTTACGAATTTTTAAGCCATGAAAAAATTGCAGAAGCAAAAAGCGACTTAGAAGCGCAAGGGTTTGAAAATGTAGAGATTGCCTATCGTGGCTTTTGGTCGCAGGGTGACGGCGCAAGTTTTACGGCGGAAAATATTGATATTGAAACACTAATTTTTACAAAAGAATTTGCAGAAAAGTATAATTTGCCTTTACATTGGGTGCGAAAATTTTTACCACATTTTAAAGGCAAAATAATAAGAACAAATAACCGTTATAGCCATTGCTTTACGGTTTCCGCTGATGTAGATAGTTATTTAATATATCAATGCACCGTAAAACAAAATAGAGTATACAGCTTTTTGTGCAAAATGCGCGAATGTTTAGAAAGCTATATAGATGACTGGCAAGTAACTTTTAGCAATAGACTTTATAGAGACTTGGAGAATTTATATGACAGTATCTATGTAGAGGACTTTATAAAGAGCTATTTTAAGGACTACAATGGCGAATTATATTTTGATGAAAACGGAAAATATGTTGGCACGGCTGGCGAGCTGGAGTAAAGGCAGGGGGAATAAAAATGGTAAAAACATATAGTATTGTTGCAGGTAGTTTAATAGTATTTGCCAAAATCATGGCAGAGCCGATACGGGTTACAAAAATAGAGTTATTGGTGGCTTTGGTAGGCGTGGCAATGGTAGCAAGTATTTAATATACATAGATAAAATAAAGAATTAAAGAGAATGGAGAATGAAAAAATGGCTAAAATTGATTGGAATAAATTGGACTACGAAAAAATTTTAGATAGTATGTTTTTGAACGAATACGCTTTTAAAAATACATACAGCTATTTAACAGAAGGCGAAGTATTGGCAATTTATGTGAATAAGTCAAATTTAACTGACGTGCAAAAATATAAACTGTTAAAAGAATTAGTAAAGCGCATTGAAAAAGGCGAATTGTTAAACTGAAAGGAAGCAATAAAAATGCTAACAAAATTACAGTTATACAGGGCATTTGAATATATTACAGACTGCGAACAAGGCAGTTTCGAAGATGATACAAACGGACTTGTGCAAGAGACAAGGGAAAACATATTTATAAATATTGTAAATCGCTTTAACCAATGTTATAACGGTGAGCACAATGTGAGGGAATACCCATACTTGCGCCAACGTTTAGCGGAATATATGCGTGGTCTTGGGTTAAGTATCGAATATTCAGACTACGGAGCCTCGGGAGTATGGGCATATATACTCACAGGAGTAGACACTCCGCAAGAAGACTGGCAAGAAGAATTTTATTTCCAAAAATTAACGGATATGCTTGCAGAAACAATTATCTATTATGCAAATGTATATAATTTAACAATCGGCGACAAATACGCAGTAAACCGTTTTAACGATAACAACGTGGAATTTTTAGCGAATATACATACTAACAAATACAACAGTTGCATTATACAAATAGACCTAATTTGCAAGGATAGCACCAAAAAGTCAGTAAATTATTGTAATTTTAATTGTGGCAAAGACTTTGTGGGCAAACGCATGGCAAAGTGTATTGCTTTTGATAATAATATTAAAATAGTGTAAATTATCAATAAGGAAGGAAGTAATTATAATGCTTATTATCGCAGTAAATGATAAAGAATTTGAATTGCCATTTTATGAAGATGAACAATTAGAGGAATTATGCAATATGTGCGGAGTTGAAGATATAGACGAAATTAATTGCAATTATGAAATAGTGGCGTCTGACAGTTATTATTTTGATGTTAAAACAATAAAAGAAATGTTAGATAACAATTATTTAACAGTTGCAGAATTAAATGAATTTTGCGAAGAGTTAGACGGGGAAGATGATAAACAAGAATTATTATTGGCTATTGTAGACGCTTGCGGTTGGAGCTACATTGATATATTAGAATCAATCGCAGAAATTGATAAAGGGCGATACACGTTATATAACTTATCAGAAGAAGAATTTTGCGAGCGAATGTATAGAGACGGCATAATTTTATGCGACTTGCCCGAAAAGTATGCAGAATATATTGACTGGGGAAAAGTCTGGGGTAAATATTATAAATATGATGATGATACTTTTGCAACAAATTACGGCATTTTGTGCAAATATTGTTAAGGGGTGTAAAAAATTATGTATTATAATAAATATTTTGTAAATAATGATA
>CAJLLL010000008.1 GCA_905207485.1 uncultured Phascolarctobacterium sp. | reverse complement strand
AGAGTGTGTTTGTAGATATACAGTCGCCGTTCGCAGAACGGCGTGGATTGAAATATAATCGGTTACATCTGCTACCTTTTTAGATACGTCGCCGTTCGCAGAACGGCGTGGATTGAAATTTCCCACCACTTAATCATTACAGAAAAATCTTTGTCGCCGTTCGCAGAACGGCGTGGATTGAAATCAAGAGCACCAGTAATAGAGCCCCAAGTATAGTCGCCAAGTCGCCGTTCGCAGAACGGCGTGGATTGAAATATATCATTCTTGGTATATCAGAACAACAGATGTTGTCGCCGTTCGCAGAACGGCGTGGATTGAAATAGGTGCGCGGTTTTAAAAACTGCGGGCAAACTGATGGTTACATTCCTTACGGAGTGCGTGGATTATTTTCTTTTCATAAAAAAGGTGTGATATAATGATTATTAAACAGCTTTCAGATGATAAAATAGCTGCGGCTATTAATTTAAGTTGGGATTGTTTTTTGGAATTTGTTGTGCCTGATTATAATAATGAGGGAGTTGAATCATTCAAAAAGTTTATTAATGACAAAAAGCAAATAAATTCTTTAAACTTTTTTGCAGCTATTGAAAATAACGAATTGCGAGGTATTCTTGCAGTAAATTTTACTACTAATAATATTTGTCTGTTTTTCATTAAAAATATATATCATAAGCGTGGCATTGGAAAAGCATTGTTTGACAATTTACTTTTAAATATCAATGCAAGCAGAATAACAGTAAATTCATCGCCTTATGCTGTTGGTTTTTATCATAAGCTTGGTTTTAAAAATATTGGCGCTGAACAAATTCGTGATGGTATTCGTTTTACGCCTATGGAATATTTGCGCTGACAGAAAACCCTTTGAATGATATGTTATGAACATTTCATCAAAGGGTTTGTTTTATTGCTTTTTCAGTCTTTTACCAGTTAATAGATAATGCAATGGTGCGATATGTTTTGACGTTTTTGTAAGTATTATGCTTGTTATTAAAGCTGCTGCGAGTAAAACAAAATACGCCGCTATAACTCGTTTTGTAGTCATTACAATGCCAAAATATCGGCTTGTTCTTTCAATCATACTTAGCCAGAAAGGATGGCAGAAATAAACTAACATTGAGTTGCCGGAAATAAAATCAACTGTTTTTGTAAAATAATTGCCAGATTTTTGTTTGGCAAAGAAAGCGCAGAAAAACAGGATTGAAGCAATTGTATAGAAAAATCCCTGTGGGCTAAGCTGCTGGAAGGTATTGGTAAGGCTGATTAAATCATAACCGTGTTGATAATAATAGTAGTAATAACTGCCGCAGATGTATGTTATTGAAAGTATATATAATGCTGTTACGCTTTTAAATTTTGCCGTTATTGTGTCAAAAAATTCTTTTTCTTTAATTGCCGCAAGGCCGCCCAGCATAAAAATAAACAAATAATGCAGGGGCAGATAATTTAAGCGGTAGGTGAAAAAATCCTGTAAAACGAGCGGGAGCTGCTGTGCTGTAATTCCGGGGTGCATTGTCCAGTAGTTAAACAGCATTTGCAGTATGAACAGTATTGCAAAGCCAGTTTTTAAACCGATTTGTTGCATAACTGACATTAATTTTTGAAAAAGCGGGAAAAAGGCGTAGAACCATAACAAAATTATCATAAAATATAAATGGTAGCACGCGAGTCCCCAAAAAAGCAGATGCAGCAGCCCAAGAGGTGAAAACCATGGGATGCAGCCCGGAACAATAGTGCTGAAATACAGCATGAAAAACAGTGACCAGCTTAAATAAGGTATGCCGCTGCTTTGAAAACGTTTTTTTATAAATTCACGGTAATTAAGTTCTATGCCGGGTTTATACTGGCAAAAAAGCCCATAGCCGGAAATAAAAAAGAAGGCCGGCACACTATAGCGTGAAAGTATTTCCAAAAGCATATATAAATGTGGGTTTGGCGATGTACACATAAGCGCAAGTGAGCCTGTATGAATGCCGAGGACGCCAAGCATACAGATTCCGCGCAGTTTATCAATAGTACGGTTGCGTTCAGTCATAATTTCTCCATTAATAAAAAAATTTACTTGCTTATTATACAGCAAAAGCTGTTTTTGAGCAAAGAAAAAGAGTTTGAGTATGTATTTTCAGACCGCTGCTTATGCAATTGAAACATTGCAGGAAATTGAATTTTAACAGCGAATTGTTTAAAATAAGATTATGCGTTTTTAATAAACCGGTTTTGCCGGAAATAAGGTGATAAAATTGCAGCTTTCATATATTCATATTATCAGCCTTGTGCTTACTTTGGCTGTTGTGCTGGGCTGCGGCATTTATTCTTCACGCCGCGTAAAATCGGCTGACGATTTTGATGTCGGAGGACGCAGTGCCGGTGTTATAATGGTTGCCGGTTCAATAGTTGCTACAATTATTGGCGGAGCGGCAACTATCGGCACGGCGCAGGGTGGTTTTACATTCGGCCTTGGTGCATGGTGGTTTACTTTGGGCAGCGGCATTGGTTTTTTAATTATGGCTGCTTTTTATGCCCGGCCTTTACGAAAAAGCGGTTTAACTACCATATCTGAGTATTTAGTGATTAATTTTGGTCCGCAGGCAGGGCCTTTAACAAGTATAGCGGCCTCAATAGGCATCTTTTTCAGCATTGTTTCCAGTTCGCTCAGTTCAGTACATTTAATTGGCGGGCTGCTGCATCTTGATTTTCTGCCTTCTGCTGCTATTGTAGTGCTGCTGGTTACGGGTTTTGTGTTTTTTGGCGGCATTAACAGCAGCGGCATGGCCGGATTATTTAAAATTTTTTTAATTTTTGCCACTATTTTTGTCGGCGGTTTTTTAGCATTTACCAGTATGGGTGGTCTTTCCGGCATGCATCAGTCGTTTCCTGATTTGCCGTGGTTCAGTTTGTTTGGCATAGGTACGGAACATGCGCTGTTTAACTTAATTTCAATGATTGTAGGTGTAATTTCAACGCAAAGTTATGTGCAGGCTTTGTTTTCGGCGCGCAACAGCAAGGTTGCGGCTATGGGGTGCTTTCTTGCTGCCTGCATAGCAATTCCGGTCGGGCTGCCATCCGTTATTATCGGCATGTTTATAAAACTGCACCATCCGGAACTTAGCAGTATTGAAACGCTGCCGTATTTTCTTTGCAGCTATTTGCCGGACTGGCTTGGAGGTGCAGGCATTGCGGCACTGGTGCTTTCGTGCGTGGGTTCTATTGGCGGTCTGGCGCTTGGAATTGGCACTTTAATAAGCCGTGATATTTTTGGCGCGGTTTTTAATGTACATGACGGTAAAAAACTGATGTGGATTAATAAATTAACTGTACTTGCAGTAACATTTATGGCATTGGCGTTTATTCATTCGCATCTGGATTCTTCGGTGCTGCAATGGAATTATTTATCTATGGCTTTGCGCGGAGCAGGCGTATTTTTGCCTCTTACTGCCGTCATATTTTTTAGAGGTATGGTTGGCAAAAAAGCCGGGCTGCTATCAATGTTCAGCGGTGTGGCATCCGGGTGCATTTGGCATTTTATGTATCCTGAATCGCCGTATACGCTTTTTATAAGTTTATTTTTTAATTTACTGTTTTTGGTGCCTTCAATTATATACAATACGATGCACAATAAAATTTAACTTTTTTAAAGGAGAAGTATATGTCTGGAAAGTTTACCCATTTGCATGTACATACACAGTACAGCCTTTTGGACGGCGCATCTAAGATAGATTTGCTGCTGAAACGAGCTAAAGAACTTGGCATGGACAGCATTGCCATTACTGACCACGGCGTTATGTACGGCGTAGTTGATTTTTATCAGCAGGCACTCAAAATAGGCGTTAAGCCGCTAATAGGCTGTGAGGTTTACATAACGCAATCAAGGTTTGACCGCAGCCAGCGCGGCGGTATTTTTCATTTGATTTTGCTTGCGGAAAATAATACAGGTTATCATAATTTAATGAAACTTGTATCGCTGGCTCATTTGGAAGGTTTTTATTATAAACCGCGCATAGATAAGGATATTCTGCGCAAATACAGCGAAGGGCTGATTTGCCTCAGCGCCTGTGTTGCCGGTGAAGTACCGGTAAAAATTTTGCAGCGTGACATTGACGGTGCAGAACGCGCTGCGCAGGAATACATTGATATTTTCGGCAAGGAAAATTACTTTTTTGAAATACAGGACCATGGGCTTGATGAGGAACGCATAGTAAACCGTGAGCTTAAGCGTATGGCGCAAAAATTCGGTGTAGGCCTTGTTGCTACCAACGATTTGCATTATGTAGAACGTGAAGATGCGGAAGCGCAGGACGTTTTGCTGTGCATACAGACTGCCAGCACGGTTGATGACCCCAAACGCATGAAGTTTGCCAATGACCAGTTTTATTTAAAAAGCTATGATGAAATGGCAGAGCGTTTTAGTGATTGCCCTGAAGCATTGGAAAATACGGTAAAAATTGCTGAACGCTGCAATGTAGAACTGGAATTTGGGCATCTTTTGCTGCCGGAGTTTCCGATACCGCCAGAATATGCTAATGCAACAGAATATTTGCGCAGTTTGTGCATGCAGGGCCTGCCTTCACGATATCCGGATGCCGATGAAAAGGTTATGCAGCGGCTCGATTATGAACTTGGCATTATAGACCGCATGGGCTATAGCTGCTACTTTTTAATTGTATGGGATTTTATAAATTACAGCCGCCAAAACGATATTCCGGTCGGACCCGGACGTGGCAGTGCAGCAGGCAGCATAGTTGCATACTTGTTGGGAATTACTAATATTGATCCGCTGAAATATGACTTGCTTTTTGAACGTTTTTTGAATCCGGAACGTGTAAGCATGCCGGATATTGATACTGATTTTTGTTATGTTAACCGCGGGCGTGTATTGGATTATATTATCAGGCGTTATGGCAAAGAACGCGTGGCGCAGATAATTACCTTCGGCACATTGCAGGCGCGTGCCGCAGTGCGTGATGTAGGGCGTGCGCTGGATTATACTTACGGGTTTGTAGATAATGTTGCCAAAATGATACCGCGCGAACTTGGCATTACCTTGGAAAAAGCACTTGAAACAAGCAATGATTTTAAAGCGCTTTATGACAGTGATGAAAAAGTACGCCGCTTAATTGATATTGCCAAAAAAGTTGAAGGCATGCCGCGTAACAGCGGTACTCATGCCGCAGGCGTTGTTATTACCCCGCGTGATTTAATTGATTGCGTACCTTTGCAGTTATCAAACGAAGGTTTGGTTATTACCCAATATGATAAAGATAAAGTAGAAAACCTGGGCCTTTTAAAAATGGACCTTTTGGGGCTGCGCACTTTGACTGTTATTGGTGACGCAATTCGTTATATTCGAGAAACAACCGGTGAAAAAGTAGATATTGAAAATATACCTCTTGATGATGATGCAACCTGCGCCATGCTGAGGCGAGGCGATACGCAGGGCGTATTCCAGCTTGAATCGGACGGCATGACAAAACTGGTTATGGATTTGGCGCCGGAAAAATTCAGCGACTTGATACCTTTGGTTGCATTATACCGCCCCGGTCCGCTCGGTACCGGCATGGTAGAAGATTTTATTGAAGGCAAGCACGGCAAGCGCACGGCAGATATTTTGCACCCTCTGCTTGAGCCTGTTTTAAAAGATACTTTCGGCGTAATTTTATACCAGGAACAGGTTATGCAGATAACCTCTGTACTTGCCGGTTTTACGCTTGGTCAGGCAGATATTTTGCGCCGTGCCATGGGCAAAAAGAAAGCCAAAGAGCTTGATTCCATGAAGCAGAAATTTATTGACGGCGCTAAAGCAAACCATGGTATAGATGAAGCTACAAGTTCGCAGATTTTTGCACTCTTGCAGCACTTCGCAGGTTATGGATTTAATAAATCGCATTCAGCAGCTTATGCGCTGGTTGCTTACCAGACTGCATATTTAAAACAGCATTGGCCTACACAGTTTATGGCAGCCTTTTTGTGCAGCGTTATGAACGATAACGATAAATTGAGCTGGTATTTGGGCGTTACCAAGCGCATGGGCATAAAAATTCTGCCGCCTGATGTTAATGAAAGCGGCAAAGAGTTTTCGCCGGTAAAAGGCAATGCAATACGCTTTGGCATGGCAGGGATTAAAAGCGTAGGCGAACAGGCCATTGATGCCATTATTAAAGCACGCGAAAGTGGCGGACGTTTTACTTCCATACTTGATTTTTGCCGCCGCGTGCCTTCAAGGCTTATTAACAAACGTGTAATTGAAAACCTTATTTATTGCGGCGCTATGGATTCTTTTGGTGCCAAACGCTCACAGCTTATAGCAGTTTATGAACAGGCTGCGGATTTGGGCAGCGCTTACCAAAAAGATTCTGCCAGTGGGCAGCTTGGTCTATTCGGCGATGATATGTTTGAAGAAGTGCAGGATATTAAATTGCCGCAGCTTGATGAAATGCCCAAAAAATTACTGCTGGAAAACGAAAGGAAAATTGTAGGTTTTTATGTAACCGGGCATCCTCTTGACAGTTATTCGCGCGTGCTTGAACGTTACACGCCGCTGTATAAACTTACGGAAGCTGGCGAAGAAAGCAACGACAGAACCTTTTCCGTTGCCGGGCTTATAAGCGGTATCCGCCTGCGCACAACCAAACGCGGCGATACGATGGCTGTTTTAACTTTGGAAGATTTCAGCGGCAGGCTGGAAGTTGTTGTATTTACACGCCAGTACCATGATTTTTCACGGCTGTTATTTCAGGAAAATGTAATTGCCGTTGAAGGGCGCTTAAAAGTAGACGAACGCAGTACATCCTTGCAGGCAATGTCTATCCGGCAGCTTAACGAAACTGGTGCGGATATACATTTAAAAATTGCGCGCGATAAAGAAACGGGCGCGGTACAGAAAGAAATGCGCCGCATTTTTGCCATGTATCACGGCAGTACGCCGCTGTATCTACATTTGCTATCAAGCGGCAAAACCATTAAAACAGACCGTTGCTTTTGGATTGACGCCGGCAACAGCGGTTTTTACAAAGAAATTACCGAGTTACTGGGGCCGGACTGCCTGCAATAAAAACTTAAGGCTTGCAAGCAGGCGTTAAACACTGTAAAATAATATGTATATATAATATGATAATTATTCTGGGAGGTCACTTATGAATATCGTAGTATGTCTTAAACAGGTTCCGGATACTTCCGAAGTAAAGCTGAATCCGGAAACCAACACCCTTATCAGGGACGGAGTGCAGAATATCATGAACCCGTTTGACCGTCAGGCTTTGGAAACGGCTCTTATTTTAAAAGATGCCGCAGGCGCTAAAGTTACGGTTGTATCAATGGGGCCTCCGCAGGCTGAAGAAATTTTGAAAGAAGCTATTTCCATGGGCGCAGATGATGCAGTTCTGGTAAGCGACCGTGCCCTGGCAGGCAGCGATACACTGGCAACCAGCTTTGCACTTGCCGGCGTTGTAAAAAGCCTTGGCGATGTAGACCTTGTGTTGTGCGGCAAACAGGCAGTTGACGGCGATACCGCCCAGGTTGGCCCTGAAATGGCAGAACATCTTGGCATTCCTCAGGTTACCGGAGCATTAAAAGTAACTGTAGACGGCGGCAAAGTTTTGGTTGAACGTGAGAACGAAAGCAGCAGCCAGACCCTTGCTGTAGAAATGCCTGCGCTTGTAACCGTAACCAGAGCAGAAAAAGAACCGCGTTTTGCAAGCATTAAAGGCAAAATGAAAGCCAGAAAAGCAGTTATTCCCGTAAAAACCGCTGCTGAACTCGGCATTGACACTACCATGATTGGCCTGTCCGGCTCTCCAACTAAAGTTAAAAAAGTATTTACTCCTCCTGTACCGCAGGTTGAAAGCGAAATCATTACCGAAGAAGATGCGGATAAGGCAGTAGATATGCTGTTGGAAAAACTTGTTCAGGCAAATATTATTACTCGTTGAGGTGAAAAAACATGGCAATTATTATAGATAAAGAACAGTGCATCGGCTGCGAATCCTGTGTGGCAACCTGCCCGGCAGGCGCGCTTTCCATGGAGGACGGTAAAGCATCCGTTAACGAAGATACCTGCATTTCCTGCGGCGCTTGCGTGGGTGAATGCCCTGTTGGCGCAATCAGCCTTGGCAAAGCCGAAGAAAAGAAAGAAGCTGCAAACAGCGAAGGCAAAGATTTGTGGGTAATGGTTGAACTGGAAAACGGCGAACCTGTAGGCGTAACCTATGAACTTTTGGGCGTAACCGCAGAACTTGCCGCTAAATGCGGCCAGCGCTGCTGTGCTGTATTGGTTGGTGCGGAAAAAGGCGATGTTCCTGCAAAACTTTTTGCTGCCGGCGCTGATGTTGTTTATGCTGTTACAGGTGCTGAATACGCTGAATATAATACCGACCTTTATACAAATGCTTTTTGCGAACTGGCAGAAACCTATAAACCGAGCGCAGTTATGTTTGGCGCAACTGTAGACGGACGCGACCTTGCACCTCGCATTGCTGCACGTTTAAAAACCGGCCTTTGCGCAGACTGCACTGGCCTTGATATGGCAGGCGAACTTGTTGAATGGACTCGCCCGGCTCTTGGCGGCAACATTCTGGCAACCATTGTTTGCGATGAACACCGTCCGCAGATGGGTACTGTACGCCCGAAAGTATTTAAAGCCAAAGAAGCAGATGCTTCCAGAACCGGCGAAGTAATTGATTATGAAGTTAAAAATAAAGTGGAAAGCAAAGTAACGATTGTCCGCAAAGAGGCTCTTACCGAAGCAGGCAGCATTAAAATAGAAGATGCTGAGGTTGTATGCTCCGGCGGCCGCGGCCTTGGCTGCTGCGATAACTTCAAAATGCTTGAAGAACTGGCAGCACTGTTTGAAAACGGTACTGTAGGCGGTTCCCGTGCAGTTGTTGACGAAGGCTGGGTTGACCATGCGCATCAGGTAGGCCAGAGCGGCAAAACCGTAACTCCTAAAGTATACTTTGCATTCGGCATTTCCGGCGCTATCCAGCATTTGGCCGGTATGAGTTCCTCTGATGTTATTATTGCCGTTAACAAAGATGCCAATGCGCCTATCTTTAAAGTTGCGCAGTACGGTATTGTTGGCGACGCCAAAGAAATCCTGCCTAAACTTATTGCCAAAATTAAAGCTTTTAAAGAGGCATAACGGAGGTTTAATATTTGTGTGGAAAGTAGTTTATATTGCGCAGACTAAAGAGAACGCGCAGGAAATAAAAGAACTGCTTACAAACAACGGCTTTTTGATTCAAATGAATGTCTCTGGAGCCAAAAAAGGTGGACAGGGGGGCGCTTACGAAATAAGCGTCCCATACTCCGAAGCAGAAGATGCTTATGAGGTGCTTTGCGAGAACCGTTTTCGCGCTTGAGCGGAGGTTATTATGAAAAAAACTAAAATTATTTGTACTATGGGGCCGAGTACCGATGATATTGCTTTACTGGCCCAGATGATGCGCAGCGGCATGGATTTGGCACGTTTTAATTTTTCGCACGGAAGCCACGAAGACCATGCGCAGCGCGTTGAACTGGTACGCAAAGCTGCCGCCGAAGTTGAAAAACCAATAGCCTTAATTGCCGATACCAAGGGGCCTGAGATGCGCCTTGGTATTTTTAAAGAGGGTAAGGTTATTTTAAAAGAAGGCGACAGTTTTACGCTGACCACAAAAGAAATTGAAGGCACGGCAGAAATATCCTATGTTAATTATGCCGGTTTGCCGGATGAACTGGAGCCGGGCAATGCTATTTTGCTTTCTGACGGACTGCTGGCTTTGGAAGTAACTGCCGTAGATGCAGCGGAAGGCAAAATTTATACAAAAGTAGTGCACGGCGGTGAAATCAGTTCGCGTAAACGTGTTGCCTGCCCAGGCGTAGAATTAAAACTGCCGTTTTTATCAGAGCAAGATATCAGCGATATTACCTTTGCGGCAGAACTGGGCATGGATTATGTTGCCGCATCGTTTGTGCAAAAAGCCGACGATGTTCTGGCAATCCGCAGAGTTTTGGAACAATGCGGTTCGCAGATGGGTATTATTTCCAAAATTGAAAATCATGCCGGCGTAAAAAACATTGAAGAAATCATTGCCGTTTCTGATGGCGTTATGGTAGCGCGCGGCGATTTGGGCGTTGAAATACCGGCAGAAGTTGTGCCGCTGGTGCAGAAGGATATTATCCGCAGCTGCAACAGGGCTGGCAAACCTGTTATTACCGCAACGCAGATGCTTGAAAGCATGATTAACAGCTACCGTGCTACCCGTGCAGAGGCAAGCGATATAGCCAACGCTATTTTTGACGGCACTGATGCCATTATGTTAAGTGGAGAAACCGCTTCCGGCAAGTATCCGCTTGAAGCAGTGCGCACAATGGCTAAAATTGCCGAACAAACTGAAACTGCGCTTGATTATGCTAAAATTTTCAAAAATAAAGGCATTGGCGAACGCATTCATTCTACAGAAGCTATCAGCCATGCAACAGTGCAGATTGCCCATGAACTTGCCAGTGATGCCATTGTAAGCGTTACCGAATCCGGCTTTACGGCAAGGATGCTTGCCAAATACCGTCCGGAAGCCGGTGTTATCGGTGTATCGCGCCATCCCCAGAGTGTAAGGCGCATGCAGCTTTATTGGGGTGTATGCCCGGTATTGGGACCTTGGAGCGAAAATACCGATGAACTTATTGAAGAATCGCTGGCGTGCGTAAAAAAACACGGTTATATCAAAGACGGCGATAATGTTATAGTAACCGCGGGCGTGCCGGTTGGCCGCAGCGGTACCACCAATCTTATCAAGGTAGTAACTATGAGCAAAAAACTTGTCAGCGGTGTTGGCATTGGTTTGCAATCCATTACTGGCATTGTACGCAAATGTGCTAAACCGGAAGATTTTACAACTAAATTTAAGGCCGGCGATATTCTTGTTGTTGGCGTTCTGCCTGATGAAGCAGGCAAATATGCAGCGGCTGCCGGTGCAATTATTGCCGAAGAAGGCGGTCTTACTTCTACAGCGGCTATTGTTGCCGTTGGCTGCGGCGTGCCCGCTATTGTTGGCGCTGCCGGTGCAATGCAGGCGCTGGAAGACGGTTCTACCGTTACGGTTGATACTGTAAGCGGCATTGTGTATGAAGGCACCAGTAATATTATGTAAGCAGAGGTTTTGGAATGGCAGCCGATAACGGACTGGAAAATTTAAAAACTGAATGTATTGCGGCTCTGCGTACAGGTGATGAAGATGCTTTTGAAACAGCGGCTGTAAAATTACAGGAATATAAACCTGATGATTTGCAGTTTAAAATGGAAACGCTTGGTTTACTTGCCTGCCTGGCGTTAAAGCAGAATTGCCGCCGAAGCGCAATAAAAGCATTAAACCTTCTTGCGGTATGTTCGCTTGATATTGCAGCAAGTGATGCTGAGGCAGAAAGCGTATTTTTGCGCAATCTGAACTTTGTGGCAGTAATGGCGGCGCGCACGCACGATAAAGATATTTTTGCAGCGGCGGTTTCCAAACTGGCTGTGCGTTATGCCAAAACCGGTTATGTTAAGGAAAATACCGAAGCATTTGTAAATATTTTGACGGCGTTGATGTTTATTGCAGCAGACCGCCGTTATACAGATGTGCTGCCGATGCTTAAATGGATGAGCATGCGCTTGTGCCGCAACGAAGCTGTTGGCGAAGATATACTTCTGCCGTTTCTGCGGGAATGGGCGTGCCTGGCGGCGCAGGCAGCAAGGCGCTATTGGCAGGATCTTGCGGCCCAGCTTTTAAACGGATTGTTTTACTTTTTGCTTAAACAAAACAGCTTTTCGTTAACGCGCAGCCTGCTGTTATATGTAATGATGCATATGCAAATGTATGCAGCATGGGACGGAGCAGAAAAAGCCTTCAAAACCTATGCTCCGGTACAGAATATGTCACTGCTGCTGTTAAGCCGTGCCGTAAAGCAGCCGGACGAAAAACTGCGTATAGATTCTGTACGCCTTTTGCTGCGCACATGGCGTGATTTTATTGCTGCTGCCTCAAGGCAGACCATGCAGGACGAAATGGAACTATACCAAGAATGGTTTGCCTATGGAGAGCAGGCTGAAAGCGATAAATATAAGAAACGCTGCCGTTTGCTCATTCAGCTTACGCTTGGATATTGGGCCGGGCAGCAGCCGCGTACCAGCAAAAAACAAATTAAATACTTAAAAAATATTTTTGAACCGGACCTTGTAAAAGATAAATACTTGCAGCTTTTACAGGATGTGCGTTAAAATTAACGGGCAGTTTGTTAAATAACTGCCCGTTTTGTATAATCTGTGTAAAATTTAGGCTTAAAAAGAAGTTTAACTGCCTGCAAATGGTATAATTAAAATAATTGGACATTTGGAGGGACACTGAATGAGCAACTATTCATTGCCATTATTTATGCAGGTAAAACAAAACGCAGTTACAGACCTTAATAAAAACCTTAACTTATACATGCCCAAACTGGTATTTGCCAAAACGCTTATTTTAACAACAGAAGGGCTTTTACAAACTCTTGACAGAAAAGTAAAAATTCTTTTAAATCAGCTTCGCGGTTATGAAATTGTAACAGTAAAAGAAAGTTCGTTTGATTTTGCGGTAGAAGTTGCCAAAAAAGTGGCTATGAATAATATCCGCCTTGTTATAGGGCTTGGCGGCGGTACTGCGCTTGATACAGCCAAATATGCTGCTTTTGTCGCTAACGTGGCTTATATTGCCATACCAACCGCGCTCAGCAATGACGGTGTATGTTCGCCGGTATCTGTGCTTTTGGCACAAAACGGACGGCGCCATTCTTTTACATCCAAAATTCCGGATGGGCTTTTAATTGATACCGATATTATTTTTGAAGCGCCGCGCCTTTTGCTGCAAGCCGGTGTAGGCGATACAATAAGTAACTATACGGCCTTATATGACTGGCAGCTTGGCTGCGATGAAAATAATGACCGCCCCAATGATTTTGCCTATATGCTTTCAGAAACGGCATTTAATTCGCTTTTATATTCAGAAGCAAAATCCCTGACTACAATTGAAGGCATAAAAATGTTGGCACAGTCGCTTGTATTAAGCGGACTTTCCATGCAGCTTGCAGGCAATTCCCGTCCTTGCAGCGGTTCGGAACATCTTTTCAGCCATGCGATGGATGAACTTTTTGACCACAATATACCGCATGGTATTTTAGTAGCAATGGGCAGCGTAGTAGCCTGCAAATTACAGGGGCGCGACCACCGCGTTATTCTTAACTTTTTAAAAGCATACGATATTTCCGTTAATCCTGCCAAGCACGGCATTACGGAAGACATGTTCATTAAGGCATGGATGTTTGCCAAAGAAGTTCGCAAAGAACGCTATACAATTTTAAATAAAATCAATTTAACGGAAGAACTCTTCCGCCAGCTATATTTAACAATGTTGGAAGAATGTGACTAATGTATATTTTAAAGTTTATTTTATTGTGGCTTTTGCCGCCGGGCTGCATAATTTTGCTGCTTGCCGCACTCGCCGCATATTTGTTTAAACATAAAACAAAAGGCCGTTATGCGCTGACGCTGATAACACTGCTTTTATATTTCGCTTCGCTGATGCCGGTTGCGCAGATGCTGGCCCACGGCTTAGAAGGACGTTATACACAGCCTGCCGCCATCAGTGCAGATGCTGTTGCCGTTCTGGGAGGCGGGGCAGTAAGCGGGGTTCGTGATGTTAATGGCGAAGGGGCGGTTTCTGCGATTGGAATGAACAGGCTGATAACCGGTGCGCGGTTGCAGCGCCTGCTGAATGTTCCGGTCATTGTAAGCGGAGGCAAGGTATTTGATGACAGCGCTGTTGAAGCCGATGTTTCCAAAAGGGTGCTTATTGGTTTAGGGCTGCCGCAGGATATGGTTTACACCGACAGCGAAGCGCTCAACACCAGGCAGAATGCGGCAAATATTATTGCTGTCTGCCAAAAAGAAGGCTGGCAGCGTGTTGCCGTTGTAACATCTGCTTTGCACATGCCGCGGGCAATGCAGAATTTTCAAGCTGCTGCGCAGGGAACCGGCATTGAACTTATTGCTTATCCGTGCGATTATCTTGTAAGCGGGGAAATAGCCGTTTCTCTTTTCAGTTTTGCGCCTCAGGCTTATGCACTTGATTTATCGGCAATGGCAATGAAAGAATATCTTGCTGTTGCTGCCGGTAAATTTTTGTAAAAATTTTACAAAATTACTTGCCTGCAATAAAAGGCTTGTGATATAATATTACGCGTGTAAAAATACACACGTCTGCGGATTTGCCCGCTGTCCTTAAGGTTAGGGCAGAGTTGATGCAGGCGGAGGAAAAAACAGGAGGAATAAAAAATGGCAATCATCTCTATGAAACAATTACTTGAAGCCGGCGTACACTTCGGTCATCAGACCCGCCGCTGGAACCCGAAAATGGCTCCGTACATCTTCACTGAAAGAAACGGCATCTACATCATCGACCTGCAGAAAACCGTTAAAAAAGTAGAAGAAGCATACAACTTTATGCGTGACGTTGCTGCAAGCGGCGAAAGCATTCTGTTCGTTGGCACCAAAAAACAGGCTCAGGAAGCTATCCGTGAAGAAGCTCTGCGCTGCAACATGTTCTATGTAAACGAACGTTGGCTGGGCGGCATGATGACCAACTTTAAAACCATTCAGGGCCGTATTAAACGCCTGCGCACCCTTGAAGCTATGGAAGCTGACGGCACTTTTGACGTACTGCCGAAAAAAGAAGTTATCGGCCTGCGCCACGAAATGGAAAAACTGACCAAATACCTTGGCGGCATTAAAGATATGAAAAAACTGCCGGGCGCTCTGTTCATCATTGACCCGCGCAAAGAAAACATTGCAGTTATGGAAGCCCGCAAACTGAACATTCCTATCGTTGCAACTGTTGATACCAACTGCGATCCGGACGTTATCGACCATGTAATTCCTGCAAATGACGACGCTATCCGCGCAGTAAAACTCTTAACCGCAAAAATGGCTGACGCTGTTCTGGAAGGCCGTCAGGGCATGCAGACTGAAGAAGCTGCAGAAGCTGCTGCTGAAGAAACCGTTGTTGCTGAAGACGCAGAATAATTTATAAATTTCGGGAGGAAAAATAAATGGCTGAAATTACCGCTGCATTAGTAAAAGATTTACGTGAACGCACCGGCGCCGGCATGATGGACTGCAAAAAAGCACTTGCCGCTACCAATGGCGACATGGAAAAAGCAATTGACTTTTTGCGTGAAAAAGGCCTTGCTGCCGCAGCTAAAAAAGCAGGCCGCATTGCTGCTGAAGGTTTGGTAGAATCCTACATCCACGGCGGCGGACGTATCGGTGTTCTGGTAGAAGTTAACTGCGAAACCGACTTCGTTGCTAAAACCGATGCTTTCAAAACCCTTGTTAAAGATATTGCAATGCACATCGCTGCTGCAAACCCGAGCTACCTGCGCCGTGAAGAAGTTCCGACCGCAGAGCTTGAACATGAAAAAATGGTTCTTACCGAACAGGCACGTAACGAAGGTAAACCGGAAAAAATCATTGAAAAAATGGTTAACGGCCGTATTGAAAAATACTACAAAGAAGTTTGCCTGCTGGAACAGTCTTTCGTTAAAGACCCGGATAAAACCATTAACGATTTGATTACCGAATCCATTGCCAAAATCGGCGAAAACATTTCTATCCGCCGTTTCACCCGTTATCAACTGGGCGAAGGCATTGAAAAGAAACAGGAAGATTTTGCAGCAGAAGTTATGTCTTTTGTAAAATAATACTTGTTTAATAAAGAGAGCACTTAGGTGTTCTCTTTATTTTTTGCCTTTTTTGCAAAGTTATTTTGAAATTTAATGACTAAAAAGAGGAAAAACAGAGTATTTGTAGAATATAGAACAAGATGTATGAGTATGTAAATTTACAGGTATAGGGGGCGTGCATTTTGGCAGAAGAAAGCAAATTTAAACGTGTTGTTTTAAAATTAAGCGGCGAAGCCATGGCAGGTGAAAAGGGTTTTGGCATTGACCCGGAAGTTGTTGATTCCATTGCCAGACAGATTAAGGATGTAACGGAATGCGGACTTGAGGTTGCGGTTGTTAATGGCGGCGGCAACATTTGGCGCGGATTATCCGGCAGTTCAAAAGGTATGGACAGAGCAACTGCGGATTATATGGGTATGCTGGCAACTGTTATCAACTCCTTGGCATTGCAGGGAGCGCTTGAAAATCTTGGTGTGCCGACCCGTGTGCAGACTGCTATTGAAATGCGCCAGATTGCCGAAACTTATATCAGGCGCAGAGCTATCCGCCATATGGAAAAGGAAAGAGTAGTTATTTTTGCTGCAGGCACCGGCAATCCGTATTTCTCTACTGATACTACGGCTGCTCTCCGCGCTGCGGAAATTGAAGCAGATGCTATCCTGATGGCAAAAAAAGGCGTTGACGGCGTTTATGACAGTGACCCTGCTAAAAATCCTAACGCTAAAATGTTTGAAGAACTTGATTATATTGAAGTAATTCAGCGTAAGCTGAGCGTAATGGATTCTACCGCTATCAGCCTTTGCATGGATAATAAGATACCTATTGTTGTATTTAACATTGATAAACCCGGTAATATTTTAAAAGCTGCACTGGGTCAGAAGATTGGCACTTTGGTGGGAGGAAAGTAAAATGGCAGAAATAAAAGAGATATTGGAAACTGCACAGACTAAAATGCATAAAACTGTAGATGTGCTGCGCGTTGACCTTGCTTCTGTAAGGGCAGGCCGTGCCAGCGTATCGCTGCTTGATAAGGTAATGGTTGAATATTATGGCACACCGACTCCGGTAAACCAGGTTGCAAGCGTAACCGTTCCGGAACCGCGCATGATTGTTATTCAGCCGTGGGAAAAGAACCTGCTGAAAGATATTGAGCGCGCAATTATGAAATCTGATTTGGGACTTAACCCGAACAGCGATGGCAGCGTAATCCGTTTGAATCTGCCTCAGCTTACGGAAGAAAGACGTAAAGAGCTTGTTAAAACCGTACACAAAAAAGCCGAAGATGCTCGCGTAAGTATAAGAAATCTGCGCCGCGATGCCAACGATTCCGTTAAAAAAGCTGAAAAAGCCAAAGAAATTACTGAAGACGAAGCTAAAAAGGCTAATGACGATATCCAGAAGATGACTGATAAATTCATCAAAGAAGTGGATACCGTTATGGAACATAAAGAGAAAGAAGTTATGGAAATCTGATGGAATTTCCTGACGTTTTGGCGCTGGAACTTGATAAAGCGCTGCGTATTTTGAACGAAGCAGGCTATACCTGCGAAGTTGTTGCTACCGAGCCGCCGAAATCAAAAGGCGTGCCGCAGGAAGGCAGCATTACCGAATATGTAGTTAGACAGCGTAAGCTGGATAACAATAAAGCAGAAATCACTACTGTTAGAAGGTACAGGAAAGGAGGCGTAACAGATGGCATTGAAAATTAATAAAGAAGAATGTGTAGGCTGCGGTTCTTGCGCTGCAACCTGCCCGGTTGGCGCAATTAAAGAAGTCGACGGCAAATATGAAATCGGCGAAGAATGCGTTGAATGCGGCGCTTGCGCAGGCGTTTGCCCGGTTGGTGCAATTAAACAACCCTGATTTATTGCGTAGAACTGAAGTTGCCTCCTCTATAAAGGGGAGGTAGCTCAGTTTTATTGCCTTTAACGGAAAGGTGATATTGTGTTTAATACATTATTTAAATTTAAAACCGGCAATAATGATTTAAAAGTTGATGTTAGTGGAATAGATTTGGAAAAAGTTCCGCAGCATATTGCCATTATTATGGACGGCAACGGCCGTTGGGCAAAAGCACAGGGTAAGCCTCGTACTTTTGGTCACCAGGCAGGTGCGGAAACTTTAAAAAATATTGTTAAAACAGCCGATAAGATAGGCGTAAAAATTATCAGTGCCTATGCTTTTTCTACCGAAAACTGGAAACGTCCTGTAACTGAAGTTAATTTTATAATGGAACTGTTAAGCCGTTATTTAACGAGCGAAATTGAAGATTTCCATAAAAATAATGTTAAGGTGCGTTTTATGGGCAGCCGCGAGGGATTGCCTGAGATAGTGCGTCAGAAAATGGAGAACGCAGAAAAGGTAACGGCAGAAAATACCGGCATTATTTTAAATTTGGCTATAAACTACGGCGGACAGGCTGAAATTCTGCAAGCTGTACAAAATATTGTCAGTGATGTAAAAAATGGTTCGCTGAAGGTTGAAGATATAGATGCGCAGCATTTTGAAGATTATCTGTATACCAAAGGGCTGCCTGCTCCGGATTTGTTAATCCGCCCGGGCGGTGATTTTCGTATCAGCAACTTTATGCTGTGGCAGATTGCTTATGCTGAAATCTGGACGACAGATGTTTACTGGCCGGCTTTTACACCGGAAATGTTTTTGGAGGCTGTAAAGGCTTATGGCGGACGTGAACGCCGTTACGGCGGTTTGATTACTAAATAGTTGGCGGTGTGGTAATGTTAAAAAGAATTTTAACCGGCATTGTTGCGTTGCCGGTAGTTATATTTTTAATCCATCAGGGCGGATATTTGTTTGATGCGGCAGTTTTTGCCCTGGCAACGGTGGGTCTGTTTGAATTCAGAAATATGGCACGCCAGGCAGGGCATGATGTATATTGGCTGTCTACCGGCATGACTATGGTTTGCCTTATTTATGCAGCGTCGGTTTTCCGCTTTATCAGCATTTATTCATTTTTGTTGTTTCCGGCAATTTTAATGATTGGCTGTATTTTTGTGCTGCTGGAAGGCATGGCGCGCCATCATGCAGACGGTAAATGGGCATTTAACACGGCGCTTTCCGTAATGTCGCTGCTGTATATCGGCTTTGGCTTTGCGCATTTTATCCTTTTGCGCGATGCTCTGTATTTTACCTCTGCTGATTTACAGGTAAGCCTTTGGGGATTGCCTATTGACCGTGGTGAAATTTTGTTCTGGGTTATTATGCTTGGCGTTTGGGCCAGTGATACATTTGCATATTTTGCAGGTTCTGCCATTGGCAGGCATAAACTTTGCCCTACAATCAGCCCCAATAAATCGGTTGAAGGTGCAGTGGCAGGCTTTATTGGCTGCGTAGCTGTTATTATGGGCGGCATGAACTATCTGCATGATACGCAGATTTTTACAGGTTCAGCCTTACTTTCGGTATTACTGGGCATAGGCGTGGCCTTTTTTGCACCTTTGGGTGATCTGGTGGAATCTGTTTTAAAACGTTCCTTCGGCGTGAAGGATTCCGGCAAAATTTTCCCCGGACACGGCGGCGTGTTGGATAGGTGCGACAGCCTGTTATTCGCGATTCCTGTAAGTTATTATGTATTTTTGCTGAGTGTTATGGTTAACAGCTTTTATATGTAATCCAGTGGAGGTATGGCAATGAAAAACATAGCCGTTCTTGGCAGTACCGGCTCTATTGGCAAACAAACTTTGGAAGTGGCGGCTGCCAATTCTGATAAACTTAAAATAAAAGTTCTGGCTGCTCATGTTAATGATGCATTGCTTGAAGAACAGATTGAACAATTTTGCCCGGATATGGCTGTGCTGACAGATGAAAAAGCAGCACAGAAGTTAAAAAGCCGTTACAGCGGCAAAACTAAAATTTTAGCAGGCAAAGAAGGTTTGCTTGAAGCTGTTACTTATGACGGCGTTGATACCGTTTTGGCATCAATGGTGGGTTATGCCGGTTTATTGCCGACATTGGAAGCAATTAAACATGGTAAAAATATTGCCCTCGCCAACAAAGAGACTTTGGTTGCTGCAGGCAGCATTGTTATGGAAGCCGTGAAAAAATACGGAGTTTCCCTGACGCCGGTAGACAGTGAGCACAGCGCTATTTTCCAATCATTGCAGGGTGGCAGGCAGAATGAAGTTAAACGCCTGATTATAACTGCAAGCGGCGGTCCGTTTTTGGGTAAAACCAAAGCAGAACTGGCAAATGTAACCCTTGAGCAATGCCTTAAGCATCCCAATTGGAGCATGGGTAAAAAAATAACCGTTGATTCATCTACTCTTGCCAATAAAGGGCTGGAAGTTATTGAAGCACACTGGCTGTTTGATATGCCATATGATAAAATAGATGTCGTTGTGCATCCGCAAAGCATTGTGCATTCAATGGTAGAATTTAATGACGGTTCTGTAATTGCGCAGATGGGGCTGCCGGATATGCGCTTGCCGATACAGTATGCGTTTTCGTATCCTGAACGTTATGAAAATGCCTTTGGGCAGCTTGATTTTGTAAAAGCAGGCACGCTTACTTTTTTAGCGCCTGATACGGAAGCTTTTCCGGCACTTAAAATTGCCGTTGAATGCGGCAGGCAGGGGGGAACGCTGCCTTGTGCTTTTAATGCTGCCAACGAAGAAGCGGTTTACGCATTTTTAGATGGAAAAATTAAATATACAGATATTATTAAAACGATAGAACACGTTGTTGCCGGTCACCGGAACATTTTACAGCCGGTGCTGGCAGATATTGAAAATACTGATGCTGCTGCAAGAACGGCGGCAAGGGAATTTTTGAGCAGACTGTAAAACAGGAGGAAATTTGTGACAACTTTATTAGCTGCCTTATTTGTTTTTGGCGTATTGGTAACGGTACACGAATTTGGGCACTTTATTACTGCGAAAATGACGGGTATGCGTGTCGATGAATTTGCCATCGGCTTCGGCCCGAACATTTTTCAAAAAAAATACGGTGAAACGCTGTATAGTTTAAGAATTATCCCTTTGGGCGGATACAACAAAATTGCAGGCATGGAACCGGATGAGCCTGCTGACGAAGGTGCGTTTAAATCTAAGCCCATACCGGCAAGAATGCTGGTTATTTTGGCAGGCGCACTGATGAATTTTATTTTGCCGGTATTTTTGTTTACAGGCATTTTTGCAGCAAACGGGCTGGATGTACCTGTTGACAAGCCGGTTCTTGGCAGTGTAATGCCCGGCAGGGCTGCTGTTGAAGCTGGCTTGCAGGCAGGTGACCGCATTTTGTCAGTAGGCGGTAAGCCAGTTGCAACATGGAATGAAATGTCGGCGGAACTTAACAGTTATGGTGAAAATGAGGTTACACTGACAGCGGAACGCAACGGCGTGGTAAAAGATTTTACCATGAAACCGCAGTTTGATAAGGACTACGGCAAAGCGCTTGTTGGCATTTCTCCGCAGCTTGAACATAAAGATTTCGGCATTTTTGAATCCTTACAAATGGGTTTTAAATATACGCAGTATATAATGCTGATGATGGTTGACGGTTTATATAAAATTGTTACCGGTGTTGCCCCGGCAGATGTGACAGGCCCTATCGGCATTGCTAAAATTGCCGGTGAAGCAGCTGAAAACGGCTGGATGCCGCTTTTAAATCTGGTGGCAATTTTAAGCATTAACCTTGGCATTATCAATCTTTTGCCGCTGCCGGCATTGGACGGCGGGCATTTTGTGCTGCTTATTTTAGAAGCGCTGCGCGGTAAACCGTTGGGGGATAAAGCTGCAACGATGATTCAGAGCATCGGTGTGGCAATGATATTAACCCTTACTATTTGGGCTGTGTTCAGCGATATATCCAGATAAAGAGGTGGCCTGATGGAACGCAGGAAAACAAGGCAAATTCAGTTAGGCAATGTAAAAATTGGCGGCGGTGCACCGGTTGCTGTGCAATCTATGACTAATACTAGGACTGATGACGCAGAAGCGACACTGGCGCAGATAAATGAACTGGCGGCTGCCGGCTGCGATATTGTGCGCTGTGCTGTGCCTGATATGGCTGCAGCAGAGGCATTGAAGAAAATTGTAAAACTTAGCCCGATACCTGTCATAGCCGATATTCATTTTGATTATAAACTGGCGCTGGCAGCAGTAGAGGCAGGAGTAAGCGGGCTGCGTCTTAATCCCGGCAATATCGGCGGCGATGATAAAGTCCGTGCTGTTGTGGAAGCAGTTAAACCGCATAATATACCTATCCGTATTGGCGTGAATGCCGGTTCGCTTCCTAAAGATTTGCTTGAAAAATATGGGCATCCGACACCGGAGGCATTGGTAGAAGCTGCCTGGCGGCATATCCGTATTTTAGAAAGCATGGATTACCGCAATATAAAAATTTCGCTTAAAGCACACGATGTGCCTTTAACAATAGCCGCTTACCGTTTGCTGGCTTCGCAGTGTGATTATCCGCTGCATGTAGGCATTACGGAAGCAGGCACCATTAATTCCGGCATTATTAAATCAGCGGTAGGCATTGGCACATTGCTTGCCGAAGGCATTGGCGATACAATAAGGGTATCGCTTACCGGCAACCCGGTAGAAGAAGTAAAAACAGGCTTTGCTATTTTAAAAGCGCTTGGGCTGCGTGAATATGGGCCTACGCTTATTTCGTGCCCAACCTGCGGCAGAACAAGAATTAATCTTGAAAAACTGGCGCTTACGGTAGAACAGAAACTGGTAAATATCACAGAGCCGATAACCGTGGCGGTAATGGGCTGCGTTGTCAACGGCCCCGGCGAAGCGCGTGAAGCCGATGTAGGCATTGCAGGCGGCATCGGCGAAGGGCTTTTGTTCCGCAAAGGCGAAATTTTGCGCAAAGTGCGTGAAGATGAAATTGTTGATGAACTGTTTAAAGAAATTGATAAAATATTGATGGAAAGGAAGAATAAATAATGAAAGTATCCCAAATGTACGCTCCCACTTTAAGGGAAGTTCCTGCCGAAGCAGAGGTTATCAGCCATCAGCTGATGCTGCGCGCAGGTTTTATACGCAAAGCTGCCGGAGGTATTTACAGCTATCTGCCTTTGGCATGGCGCGTACTGAAAAAAATAGAAAATATTGTCCGCGAAGAAATGGATGCAGCAGGTGCGCAGGAACTTTTAATGCCTATTGTACAGCCTGCGGAAATCTGGCAGGAAAGTGGCCGCTGGGATGTTTACGGTCAGGAAATGTTTAAACTGAAAGACAGACATGACAGACCTTTCAGTCTTGGCCCAACGCACGAAGAAATGGTAACTACCTTAATCCGTCAGGATGTGCGTTCTTACAGACAGCTTCCTTTAAATGTTTATCAGATTCAGAATAAATACCGCGATGAAAAAAGACCTCGCTTCGGTCTTTTGCGCGGCCGTGAATTCATTATGAAAGATGCTTATTCGTTCGATAAGGATGAGGCAGGGCTTGATGTTTCCTATCAGAAAATGTATGACGCATATAACAAAGTATTTACACGCTGCGGCTTAAACTTCCGTCCTGTTGAAGCCGATTCCGGCGCTATCGGCGGCAGCGGTTCTCACGAATTTACGGTTATTGCCGGCAGCGGCGAAAACGAAATTGTTTTCTGCAGCAAATGCGATTATGCTGCTAATGTTGAAAAAGCAGAACTGAAACCTATTGAAGCTGCTGATGAAGAGATTAAGGAAAAGGAAAAAGTTGTAACTCCTGACTGCAAAACCATTGCCGATGTATGCGAATACTTAAAACTGCCGGTTGACCATTCCGTTAAAGCTGTTGCTTACAACAGCAACAAAGGGCTTATTTTATGCTTTGTACGTGGCGACCACGAAGTAAACGAAATTAAAATTGTTAATACCTGCGGCGTTTTGGAAGACAGCCTGGAAATGGCAAGCGAAGAACAGCTTGCAGCAGCAGGCACGGTTGGCGGTTATATGGGGCCTATCGGCATTGACCTTGAAAAAGCTATTGTTGTGGTGGACAGCACTGTTATGAATATGCATAATGTTTGCTGCGGTGCTAACGAAGAAGGCTACCATTTTGTTAATGTTGAACCTAAACGTGATTTCAATGCAACTTATGTTGCCGATATCCGCATGATTCAGGAAGGCGACCCCTGCCCGCATTGCGGCGCGCCGGTTGTAAAAGCACGCGGCATTGAAGTTGGCCAGGTATTTAAACTGTTCACCAAATACAGCGAAGCGCTGCACGCAACTTTCCTTGATGAAGAAGGTAAAGAACGCCCGATGGTTATGGGCTGCTACGGTATCGGCGTTAGCCGCACCATGGCTGCAGCTATTGAACAGAACCATGACGAAAACGGTATTATCTGGCCTGTAGCCATTGCACCGTACGAAGTTTTGGTAGTGCCGATGAATGCCAAAGATAAGGAATCTTGGGAAAAAGCAGAAGCTATTTACGAAGAACTTAAAAAAGCCGGCGTGGAAACTGTTATTGACGACCGTAACGAACGCCCCGGCGTTAAATTTAAAGATGCCGATTTGATAGGCTATCCTGTAAGGGTAGTAGTTGGGCCGAAAACTTTGGCAAATGGCCAGTTGGAAGTTAAAATCCGCAAAAACGGCGAAATCAGATATCTGCCTTTGGACGGCGATTATGTAGATGGCGTTAAAAATATTTTGGCGGAGCTGGCTGTTAACGGGTAAAATTTTTGGAGGTGTTTCTTATGGAACACTTTGTATTTAATCCACATAACTGGGACATGATGCTGCGCCTTTTTGTAGCAACCATTTTAGGCGGGGCAGTAGGCATAGAACGCGGCAGCGGCGACCGCCCTGCCGGGTTCAGAACGCATATACTGGTTTGCGTAGGTTCAGCGCTTATTATGCTGGTATCAATGTATGGGTTTGACGATACTTATGTCAGCGGCATCAGCAATGCCAACAACAGGGATTCGGCACGTATTGCTGCGCAGGTTGTCAGCGGCATTGGCTTTTTAGGTGCAGGCACCATTATGCACGAAGGCGTTACAGTGCGCGGTTTAACTACCGCTGCCAGCTTGTGGATGGTATCGGCAATAGGCCTTGCGGCAGGCGCAGGAATGTATGTCCTTAGCATAGTGTCAACCGCAATTATGCTCATAACGCTGGTGTCTTTCCGAAAATGGGAAAAACGCTTCGGCGTTGCCAGCAGCAACGGACGGCGTTATATACGCATTGTTGCCAAAAATGAGCCGGGTATTATTACAAATATAACGTCATACCTGGCAGAAAATGATATTAAGGTTAAAACGCTTAATGTAAAAAATAATGCACAAAAAAATGAAGTTGTGCTTGAACTTTACCTGAAACTTGGCAAAGATACCGATAGGGAAGGAGTTGCCCGCGGTTTGCAAAGCATTTCGGGCATAATTACATTAGAAAATTTAAGTTAGTTTTTATGAAAGGTAAAGGTAATGAAGGCTAAATATTGCATTATCCCCGATACAGCAAAGTTTTTTGAATTTTTAGCCGGATTGTCCTTTTCGGAGTCAGACCTTTTGCATACCCGCCTGATACGTCCGCAGAAAATATTGCTGGATGTTGAACAATCCGCATGGGTAATTGAATATAAGGCTGCTGCTCCGGTTGAAGAAAGGCTTACTTTAGCAGTGGCAGAACGTCTTGCCGCTGCTTTTTCTTTACAGGGCGGCGTACTGCTTAAATGCTGCAATGCAGATATAAATAATAACCAAAAAGAAGAAATACCATTGCCGCCGGAACCTCCGGAAATGCCGGAAGTTATTGTAACTGACTGTACAGGTCAGCCGATACCGGATGAAATTCCGTTGCCGGAGGAACCGCCGCAGAATGATTTGGAAAGTTACCACTACGAAGAAAACGGAAGCTGCGGCAGCGAAGCCGATGCGGAATTTGCGCGTGCTTATGAGATATTGTACGGCAATGGCGGCAGCGGCGGCAAAAATAACAGCAATTTGCTGTGGGGAAAAAACATCAAGGGCCAGCCGCGTCCGATTGATGAAATATCGGAAGAAGAAAACAACGTTATTATTGAGGGGCAGTTTGTAAAATGCTTCGATAAAGACGGCGTACTGACTTCTTTTAACGAGCGTGAACTGCGCACAGGGCGCGTTAAGCTCAGCTTTAATTTAAGTGATGATACCAATGGCATTTTTGTTAATATGTACTTTCAGTCAGTTGAAGAATGCCATAAATTTAAAGGTTTAATCAAGCCCGGCGTATATCTGCGCATTATGGGTGATGCCAAACGTGACCGTTTTGCTTTTGACGAAATGGTTATTGAACCTAAAGGCATTATGCTGGTAGAAAAAGAAGATCGCATGGATAATGCCGAAGTAAAAAGGGTAGAGCTGCACTGCCATACCAAAATGAGCAAGATGGATGCTTTAACGCCAATGGAAGATTTGGTGAAAAAAGCCATTAAATGGGGACATAAAGCGCTTGCCATTACTGACCACGGCGTAGTGCAGGCATTTCCGTTCTGCTATGATGCCGCCGAAGGCAGCGATTTAAAACTTATCTTTGGCATGGAAGGGTATCTTATCAGCGATAGCGGTGTTGAAGGTACAGATATAGAACCTACTGACAGCATTAAGAAGAAAAAAGGCTCTAAAACACAGTTAGACCATATTATTATTTTGGCTAAAAATGAAACCGGTCTGCGTAATTTGTATAAGCTGGTAACTTTAAGCCATTTAAAATATTATAACAGCCGTCCTTCGCGTCCGGCTTTGCCGCGCGCTGTTATTGAAGAACACCGTGACGGCTTGATTTTGGGCTCTGCTTGTGAAGCGGGCGAACTTTACCGTGCCGTTAAAGCGGGAAAAAGCGAAGAAGATTTGCTGAAAATAGCTTCGTTTTATGATTATCTGGAAATTCAGCCGCTTGGCAATAATATGTATTTAGTGCGTGAAAACGTATGTACTGTTGAAGATTTAAAAGCCTATAACCGTAAAATTTATGACCTCGGCAAAAAAATAGGCAAAATGACCGTTGCTACATGCGACGTACATTTTCTAAATCCTGAAGACAGCAAATACCGTACTATTTTGCAGGGCGTGCAAAATTACCGTGATGCAGACAATCAGCCGCCTCTTTATTACCGCACTACGGAAGAAATGCTGGCGGAATTTGAATATCTCGGCAAAGACATTGCTTATGAGGTTTGCGTAACCAATCCTAATAAAATTGCCGATATGGTAGATAAAATTAAGCCGGTGCCAGACCGTGACCAGCTTTATTCGCCATCCATACCGGGCGCGGTTGAAGCACTTCCTAAAATGGTTTATGATAAGGCTCACGAATGGTATGGCGACGAACTTCCGCAAATTGTTGAAGACCGTATTAAAACGGAACTTCATTCTATCATAAGCAACGGTTTTGCGATTTTGTATTACATTGCCCATAAACTGGTACGTAAATCGCTTGACGACGGCTATCTGGTAGGTTCCAGGGGTTCGGTAGGGTCATCGCTTGTTGCAACGCTGATTGATATTACCGAAGTTAACCCTTTGGCGCCGCATTACCGCTGCCCTAAATGCCGTTACAGCGAATTTTTTACCAACAACGAATACGCTTCCGGCTTTGACCTGCCTGAGAAAAACTGTCCGCACTGCGGCACGCCGATGTGGCGTGACGGTCACAACATTCCGTTTGCCGTATTCCTCGGCTTCCATGGCGATAAAGTACCTGATATCGACCTTAATTTTTCCGGTGAATATCAACCGGTGGCGCATAAATACACCGAAGAATTGTTCGGGCGTGATAATGTTTGCCGTGCCGGTACAATCTCAACCGTGGCAAGCAAAACAGCCTTTGGCTATGTAAAAAAATATTATGAAGAAAAAGGCTTAACCAAGCATCCAGCCTATATGGCAGGTTTGGTTGACGGCATTGCCGGGCTGAAACGTACAACTGGACAGCACCCGGGCGGCATTATGGTTGTGCCGCGTAATATGGATATTCACTATATTACGCCGATGAACCATCCGGCGGATGAACGCGATAGCACAACCGTAACAACCCACTTCGATTATCACTCCATTAATGACAGGCTTGTTAAGCTGGATATACTGGGACACGATGACCCGACTGTTATCAAACTTCTGGAAGAATTTACGCATATCAAGCCTACTAAAATTCCTATCGGCGATGAAGCTACAATGTCCATCTTCCGCAATACTGAAGCGCTTGGCGTAACACCGGAACAGATTAACAGCACTGTCGGCACTTACGGCATACCGGAATTTGGCACACGCTTTGTACGCCAGATGGTAGAGGATGTACAGCCGAAAAATTTTGGTCAGATAGTGCGCGTGTCCGGTTATTCGCACGGTACGGACGTATGGCTGAATAATGCGCAGGATTTGATTAAAGAAGGCAAGCCGCCTGAGGATACCATCGCTACGCGCGACGACGTTATGAATAACCTTATAGCTATGGGCGTAGAACCAAGCCTGGCATTTAAAACTATGGAATATGTGCGTAAGGGTAAAGCTGCCAAAAACGGTTTGGAACCCAAAATGCTGGAAGCTATGAAGGAAGCAGGCGTTCCGGAATGGTTTAAAAAATCGTGCGAAACGGTTAAATACCTGTTCCCGAAAGCTCATGCTATTGCTTATGTTTTAATGGCTTACCGCATTGCTTATTGCAAAGTACATTATCCGAAAGAATTTTACGCTGCATATTTCAGCGTGCGCGCGCCTGAATTTGATGCAACTTATATTGCCAAGGGCAAGGAATACATGAAACAGTTTATTAAAGATGTTTATGCGCAGGGCGGTAAAGCAAACTCGCGTGATAAGGATACGGTAACGTATTTGGAACTTGCAGTGGAAATGATGGAACGTGGTTTTGAATTTGAACCTATTGATTTGTATAAATCGCATGCTACACGCTTTTTACCGACAGAAAAAGGCGTGCGCATACCGCTTGGTGCTTTAAGCGGTATCGGTGCGAGCGCAGCACTTAGCATAGATGAAGCGCGTAAAAGCGGCGTGCCGTTCATTTCGCAAGAAGATTTGCGTGTGCGTTCCAAAGTATCGAAATCTGTTATTGAAAAATTGGCAGAATATGGTACTTTAAAAGATTTGCCTGAAAATGACCAGATAGATTTGTTTTAATTAAATAACTTAATTTTTAACGGCTTAACTTATATGTTAGGCCGTTTTTTGTATAAATTAAACAGCACCTAAAATGTTTTGGGTTTAGGTGCTGTTTTGCGAAAATGTTTTTAAGTTATTTGCAGTTGTAAATTTTAATTTTTATCTCCATTAAATGTGCTTTCTTCAAGCAGTTTGGTGTTGTAAATGGCGGGGGATTCACCTGCGTTTGTCAGGTGAGGAGTTAAAATCATTATTACTTCAGTTTTGGTTTTGCTACTGGTACGGTTTTTAAAAAGTTCGCCCAAAAGCGGTATGTTTGATAAAAAGGGTACTTTTTGCAGGCGTTTTTGTTCTTCTTCGTTAATTAAACCGCCAATAACAAGCGTTTCTCCGTTACGCATTCTTACAGTAGTATCGGCTGTACGGCTGGTAATTTTGTAATTTTTCAGTTCGGAAATCAGTGCGGGGGTGCTGACTTCCGTATGTACAACCGATGTTATCATACCGTCGCTGCTGACAATAGGTGTGTACTGCAATTTAATGCCGGCATCTACGTAATCGGTAGTGTTGGTGGTAACGGAGTTTTCTATTTTTTCGGTTGTCACAGGGATGTGGTCACCGATAAAAATAGAGGCTTCTTTTCCGGGTATGGTTATAATGCGCGGAGTTGCCAGAATTTTGGCTTTGCCTTTGGCAAACAGTGCATTTAATGCGGCATTAAAACGGAATTCATAATTGGCACCGAAGTGTATTACACCGCCAAAATTTTCGTCATTACTGCTTTCATAATCATTATCGTCATAATAATTATTGTTTTGCGGTATTTTATCCCAGTTCCAGTTAATGCCAAGGTTTTTGCTGTCTTCGCGGTTGACAGCTATAATTTTGGCTTCCAGTGTTACCTGCTGCGTTGCAACGTCAAGTGCGGTAATAGCGGTACGCAGGCGTGTTTCATCGGTGGGAGTGCCTGTAAAAATAATGCTGTTTGTTACATTATCGGTGCTTATTTTACTGCTTGTACCGATAAGGGCGGCAAGGGCAGGCTTAATTTCTTCGGCTTTGGAGTAATTTAGTTTGATAACGCTTGCACTGTCATTAAACTTTTCCAGGCTGGCGGCAGAACCTATTAAAACAACATCTTCCGTAAGCCTGTAGCTTAAACCTTTGGCGGCAGTGACGATGCGCAAGGCTGTGTCAAAAGGTACTTCTTTTAAATTAAGAGTGATGGTTCCCTGTACGCTGCTGTCCGCAACTATGCTTTTGCCTGATAATTCTGCAATAGAACCAAGTACATCGCGTACCTGACCGTCACGCACATTTAAAGTTATGTTATTTGCAGCAGCCGGGAGCGGTAATAATAGCAGCATAATTAACGTGCAGAGTTTAAACATTATTTCTACCTCCGCATTTTAAAGTAAGCGTTTGTTGGCTGTTTGTTAATTTAACGCTTTTATTTCCGATACTGCTGACAGTATAATCGGCTAATTTTGAGCCTGCCTGGTAATAACTGCTTTGTCCGCCATATTCAATAATCGCTATGTGTGAGCTGCCATTATGTACTATGCCTTTTAAGGTGGGGATTGGCACAGGTTTATAGCTGCTGTACTTTGGCGCTGCCGGTGCAATAAAAGGGTTGCGTAATGGTTTGTTTGCTGCTGTGGCAGGTTTTGGAAATATAACTGGGGTATAAGCGGTATGCTGAATTGGTTTTGTTAATGCTTGCGTATCATTCATTAATGCCAGATGTACAGCGCTTAATAAAAGTACTGCGCCTGCAAGCATAGATAAAAAGCGTGGCGGTTGCCATAATTTTAAGTTTTGCAGAAGCCATTCCTCCAGTGAGCTTCTGTATCCGCAATTTCAGTTTTTTATTATAACATAAATTTGTGCTTGCCGATATTATTTTTGCCGTTTATAATAAAAAGGCTGCAAAATTTTAGATATGGAGAGAAACCTTTGATTATACAGACTAAGCAGCCCTTTTTTGCCGGGGCAGATGAAAATACGGCAGCTGTAAAAACGGCGGACAGCATTATTGCGCAGGCCGTTGCAAGCGGAGCAAGCGATATTCATATAGAGCCGGAAGAAGATGGGGCTCGCGTGAGGCTGCGAACTGATGGCGTACTGCATGAGGAGTGCAGGCTGACAAAAAATATAATGCAGGCGGTAGTTTCGCGCATAAAAGTGTTGGCAGGCATGGATATTGCAGAAAAACGCTTGCCGCAGGATGGAAGCATTAAGCTGGAGCTTGATGGGCGCAGTGTTGATTTGCGTATTTCCACACTGCCGACAATTTTGGGAGAAAAAGCAGTTATCCGCATTTTGGATAAGGAAAAATTTGCGCTTAAACTTGAAGAACTTAATTTTACGCCGGAAAATTTGAAATTATACCGCAGTTTATATAATTACGGCAGCGGCATCGTACTTTTAACGGGACCTACCGGCAGCGGCAAAACTACAACGCTGTATGCTACTCTGGCAGAGCTTAACAGCAATGAACGCAACATCATAACAGTAGAAGACCCTGTGGAATACCGCATTGCAGGCATTAACCAGGTAGCTGTTAATGAAAAAGCAGGTCTTACTTTTGCTAACGGATTGCGCAGTATTTTACGTCAGGACCCGGATATAATGATGATTGGCGAGATACGCGACCTAGATACGGCGCAAACGGCAATTCATGCGGCGCTGACAGGACATTTGGTGTTTAGTACGCTGCATACCAACAGTGCTGCCGGTGCTGTGGTACGTTTGATAGATATGGGTATTGAGCCGTTTCTGGCAGCTTCTGCCTTGCGCGGAGTAGTGGGACAGAGATTGGTGCGGCGTATTTGCCCGCACTGTAAAACAGCGTATGCGGCAAGTGACGAAGAAAAGGCATATTTAAAAGCAGATGTAAATTCAGAATTAACGCTTTTTAAAGGCTGTGGCTGTGATAAATGCCGTGGAACAGGTTATAGTGGGCGTATGGCGCTGCAGGAGGTTATGCCTGTGCAGCCGGAAATGAAGAAATTTATTTTAAAAGAAACGCAGGAAAGCATATTGTTTAACGAAGCACGTAAATTTGGCGCTGTGAGTATGCTTGAAGACGGCGTGAGCAAAGTGCTGCAAGGCTTAACAACGGTAAGTGAACTTTTGCGCGCGGTACATTGAGGTGAAAATGCTGAAAGAAATTATAACAAAAGCACTTAAACAAAACGCTTCGGATGTGCATTTAACAGTTGGAAGCAGACCGGTTTTCAGAATCAACGGCATTTTGCAACGGCAGGAACTGTCTGCCGTTACGGAAGAAACACTATGCTCATTTTCCGCAGAGTGTGGCATACCAATAACAGGGGAAAATAAGCATGAAATTGATTTTGCCTGCGATTTTGCGGATTTATGCCGCCTGCGAGTTAATATTTACAGGCAAAGCGGTAAAACGGCAGCGGCTATAAGGCTGATAAAAAATACAATTCCATCGTTAATAGAACTTAATGTACCGCATGCAACAGCAAATTTTGCCGGACTGCACAGCGGGCTTGTGCTGATAACCGGGCCTGCGGGCAGCGGCAAAAGCACAACTTTGGCAGCATTGATTGAAAAAATTAACCAAAGCCGCGCTGCGCATATCATTACTTTGGAAGACCCAGTGGAATATAAATTTACCGAATCTAAAAGCGTTATCCGCCAGCGCGCAATTGGCAGTGACACTGTTAGCTTTGCGGCAGGGTTGCGGGCGGCACTGCGAGAAGACCCTGATGTAATTATGGTGGGCGAACTGCGTGATGCTGAAAGCATTTCCATTGCGGTAACAGCGGCAGAAACAGGTCATTTGGTTTTGGCAACACTGCATACGCGAGATGTGGTTTCAGCTCTGGCCCGTATTATTGATTCTGTTGAGCCGGAAAAGCAGCAGCAAATGCGTATACAGCTTGCAGAAACTTTGCAGGGGGTAATTGCCCAGCGTTTGATACCGGCTTACAGCGATAGGCTTACAGCGGCGTTTGAAGTGCTTACCGTTACACCGGCGGTAAGAAGCCTGATACGCGAAAATAAAGCCTATCAGCTTGCAAGTTACCTGCAAAACGGCAGGCAGCATGGCATGCAGTGCATGGATATGGCGTTGGCAGATTTAGTGCACACTGAAAAAATTGCAAGGCAGACAGCGTTGGAATATGCTTTTGATAAAGATTTATTAACTAAATATTTGCTTGCAAAATAAAAAACTGCACCTTTAAGGCATCAATGCTTTAATGGTGCAGTTAATTTTATTTAAGCAGTTTGTTAATTTTTTCTTCATCCGGCGTTGCGTAATATGTGTTTTGGTTTGTATAAATTACAAAGCCAGGTTTGGCGCCGCTCGGTTTTTTTACAAATTTGCGCAGCGTATAATCTACAGGAACATTACTGCCACCGCGTGCTTTGCTAAAATAAGCGGCAAGATTTGCGGCTGTTTGTATGTCTTCCGTTTGCGGTTGGGGCAGAGTTGTTTTTAAAATAACATGTGAACCCGGAATGTTTTTGGTATGAAACCATAAATCGCTGCCGCTGCCGACAGAAAATGTAACATAATCGTTTTGTTTATTATTCTTGCCGATATACAATGTTGTATCTTCCGAAAGTTTAATTACTGTTGGCACAGATTTTGCCTGAGGCATTTTATTTTTTACAGTTTTTACGGTGATAAAACCTGCTGCGGCAAGTTCTGATTTAATTTCTGCAACTTCAGCACGAGTTTGTACAAGTTTTAGTGCCACATCTATGCTGCCGAGATATTCAAGCGCTTCTTCCGTAAGCTTTAGCTGTTCTTTAATTTCCGTTTGTGCGCGTTTAAGCTTGTTGTAACGTTTATAGTATTTCTGTGCATTTTCATTGGCTGTTAAGTCAGGAGCCAGAGCAATGGTCAGCAATGTGCCATCGTAAATATTTTCTACTGTACATTCGCTGCTGCCTTTACCTATACGGTATAAATTGGCCATTAAAGTATCGGCAATTATGCGCTGCTGCTCGGCATCTTCTGCTGCGGCAAGTTCTTCTTTTAATACGGCAGCTTTTTTTATAAGTTTTTCCGTTTCACTGCTTACCGTTTTTGTTAAAATTTCCTGTTCCGGCAGCTGTACGGGCGCGAGGCTTTGAGCAAAAATAACGGCACTGTTTAAACTATTGAATTCTTTGGCAGTTTCTCCTTCACCAAGCTGCACGGGTTTAAAAGGCAGCACTGTTTTAACGCTGTTAGTGCGCGTAATAATGGCATATACCGGTGCGTTACTGTTTTTTACAAGTTTTATATTTTTCTGCAAATTGGCGATAGCATTTGTAAGCGCAGCACTGTTTTCTTCATTAAAGCCGTTGCCGTCAATGCCGGCTGTTTTTAAAAGCTGGCCCGCCGTATATTGCCCTATGCCGGTGGTAGCGCCAATCAGCGCTTTTTGCGGCACGGTTGGGAATGTTTGCGCTGCTTTCACTATATCTGCGGGAGCGGCGTTTAAAATATTAAGACCATCCTGCGGCGGCGGGGCAATATATGGCAGCCCCGGTAAAATTTGACGGTAACTGCTTTGAGCTTTATTTACATGTTTCAGGCTGTCTAAAATAATGCCTTCGCTTGTAAAAATAATGTTGGCGTTTTTGCCGGTCAGTTCAAAAATAAGCTGCTTGCTTATAATTTGCCGTGCGCTGCCGATACCGGAAATTTCCATTATAATAACGCGGTCAAGGCCGTTTTGTTCAATTTTTGTAATTCGCCCTTCTTCAAGGTGCTTACGCAGCAACATGCAGAAAGCAGGCGGGGTATCGGGGCGTTCCGGAGTTTTTTCCGGCATGTATAAATAAGGTGAACCGCCGGAAAAATCAGCCGCCAAAGAAATTACGGCGGTTTCTGTTTTTACAAGCAGCAGCAGGCTGTTTTTGTTGGGCATAAAAATTTTATATATTTTTCCTCCCAAAAGGCGCTGCTGCAATTCTTCTGTCAGCACATTTATGCTTATACCTTCCAAATTCATGGAAATTCTCCTTTTTGCTTTTAAAATTTACGTTTTTCGTTTGCGCTTGCACGCAGAATAAGGTATAATATATTTTCAAGAATAAGTATACAACATATTTATCAATTTAGAAATGCGGCAGGGGGGGTTATTTTGTTAAAAAGTATGACTGGTTTCGGCCGCGGCGAATATGAGGATGAAAAGTTTTCGGCGACGATAGAAATGAAAACGGTTAACCACCGTTACAACGAGGTTGCTATCCGTTTGCCGCGCTTTTTAAATCCCCTGGAAGACAGGATACGCAAAACAATTTTGCGCAGTATTAACCGTGGACGCATAGATGTTTTTATAACTGCAGATTATGTAAATGACGGCCTTTGCACTATTAAAGTAGATAAATCTTTAGCGGCTGCCTACCATAACGCTTTGCAGGAAGTTGCCGAAGCTGCCGGAGTTGCAGACTGCAAGCTTGCAGGGCAGGCAGAAGTGCTTTATCTGGCACGCTGCCCGGAAGTTATCAGCGTAAAAGAAGGCTTTTTTGATGTTGAAACCATCTGGCCGCAGCTTGAAATTGCTTTAAACCAGGCAATAGGCAATTTGGTTGCAATGCGTGAAACGGAAGGCGGCAATATTTACGGCGATTTTATTAAACGTGCCGATTTAATTGAAGAAAAGCTTTTGCAGATTGAAGCACGTTCTCCGCAGGTGGTAGAAGAATACCAGGAGCGTTTGAGCGAGCGCATTAATGACCTTTTGGAAAAATATAACCAGACAATTGAACCTGAAAGGCTTTTGCAGGAAGTTGCAATTTTTGCAGACCGCACCAGCATTACGGAAGAAATTGTCCGCTTAAAGAGCCATATCAAGCAGTTCAGGGAAATCATTAACCTTAACCAGCCGGTAGGGCGCAAACTTGATTTTTTGGTGCAGGAGTTTAACCGCGAAGCAAATACCATTGCATCAAAAGCCAATGATTATACCATTGCACAGCTTGTGGTTGATATTAAGGCAGAAATTGAAAAAATCAGGGAACAAATACAGAATATAGAATAAAAGGAGGTTGTTACATGGACATTAGGCTTATCAATATAGGCTTTGGCAACATTGTTGCTGCAAACAGGATTATTTCCATCATCAGTCCGGAATCCGCGCCGATAAAGAGAATTATTCAGGAAGCGCGTGATAACGGAACTTTGATTGATGCAACATATGGGCGCAGGACGCGCGCAGTAATTGTAACTGACAGCGGCCACATTATTTTATCGGCTGTACAGCCGGAAACGGTTGCCAACAGGCTTGTCCAGACTGATGACGAAGACGAGGAATAACGGCAAAGCAGGGGAGGGCTTAATTTGAAACCAAAAGGATTACTGCTGGTTTTGTCCGGGCCGTCCGGCGCCGGTAAAGGTACAATCTGCCAGATGCTGCGCGACAGGCTGCCGGATATAGGCTATTCGGTGTCTGTTACTACCCGCGCGCCGCGCGAGGGCGAAGTTGACGGCGTTAATTATTTTTTTAAAACTGTTGAAGAAGTTAAAGCAATGATAGCCGAGGGCGGGCTTTTGGAATATGCTGAAGTTTACGGCAACTATTACGGCACGCCGCGCGATTATGTTATGGAACTTTTGCATCAGGGTAAAGATGTAATTTTGGAAATTGATATTCAGGGCGCATTGCAGATTAAAAAGCGTTTTCCTGACGGTGTGTTTGTGTTTATTGTGCCGCCGTCTCTTGATGAACTGTCATCACGCATTTACAAACGCGGAACCGACAGCGAGGAAGTTATCAAAAAACGCCTTGCTTCTGCTACGGGCGAACTTGCCTATGCCAGTGAATATGACTATATTATAGTTAATGATATTGCCGAAAAGGCGACGCAGAAGGTGCTTACGGTTATGGAGGCCGAACGTTACCGCGCTGCGCGCACTTATTTTATTATTGATGAAATTTGCCAATGCAAAAAAGAGGAGTGATTTTTTATGACTATGGTAGATCCTTCCATCGACTATTTAACCGAAAAAGTTGACAGTAAATACACTTTGGCTATGCTCGCTGCAAAACGCGCACGTGAACTGACTGTTCCCGGACAGAACCTGCCCGAAAAAGAAGTAAGCATGGCTTTGAAGGAAATTGCCAACGATACCATTACTTATGAGCGCAATAAAGCCAGATAAGGGAGGCGCCCACCTTGTTAAAAGGTAAAAAAATTGTTTTGGGAGTTACCGGCGGCATCGCCGTATATAAAGCTGTTGATTTGGTAAGCAAACTGCGCAAACAGGGGGCACAGGTGCGTGTTGTAATGACAGAGCATGCCCAGCAGTTTGTAACGCCGCTTACTTTTAAGGAAATCAGCGGCAACCAGGTGGCAGTTTCCATGTGGAACGCTAACCAGGAATTTAACGTTGAACATATTGCCCTTGCAGATTGGGCAGATTTATTTATGGTTGTGCCGGCAACAGCAAATATTATTGCTAAAATGGCATACGGAATTGCCGATGATTTGCTTTCTACAACGCTTTTGGCAGCGCACAGCCCTGTTATTGTATGCCCTGCCATGAACACGCATATGTATGAAAACCCTGCTACCCAGGAAAACATTGCCAAGCTGCAAAGCCGCGGCATTGTTGTAATGCCGCCTGCCAGCGGAGTTTTGGCATGCGGTGCTGTCGGTGCGGGAAGACTGCCGGAACCTTTTGATATAGTTAACTTTGTAAAAGACTATTTTGCCAAAACAGAAGGCGATATGCGCGGGCTGAAAGTGCTGGTAACTGCAGCCGGTACACGTGAACCTATTGACCCTGTGCGTTATGTAGGTAACCGCAGCAGCGGAAAAATGGGATATTCCATTGCTCAGGCAGCGGCTGAACGCGGCGCGGAAGTTACACTTGTAAGCGGACCGAGCGCACTTGTACCGCCGCCTAATGTAAAAGTTGTCAACGTTGAAACAACCAAACAAATGATGGATGCCTGCCTTGCTGTTTATGATGACTGTGATATAGTCATTAAAGCGGCTGCTGTGGCAGATTACCGTCCGCATGATGTTGCAGACCAGAAAATTAAAAAGAAAACCGATGATGCTTTAACGGTTGTAATGGATAAAAATCCGGATATTTTAAAATTATTGGGTGAGCGCAAAACCAAACAGTTTTTGGTAGGCTTTGCTGCTGAAACACAGAACCTTATTGCCAACGCCAAAGAAAAAGTAACCAAGAAAAATCTTGATATGATTGTTGCTAATGATGTTACCATGCAGGGCGCAGGCTTCGGTTCGGAAACAAATATTGTAAAGCTCATTTTCCCGGACGGCAGCATTAATGAATTGCCGCAAATGAGCAAGCATGATGTGGCAGAAGAACTGCTGAACACAGTTTTGCGTTTAAAGAAATAATTGTTGCTTTTTTTACATAAATTAGATATAATAGCATAGTAATTTAACAATAATTACTCATCAAGAGCTGGTGGAGGGATTGGCCCAATGAAACCGCAGCAACCATGCCTTTTGGCAAACGGTGCTAAGTCCTGCGAGATAATCGAGAGATGAGAATGCCATTATTAAACAGCGGCGCTCTCATTGAGAGCGCTTTTTTATTTACCTAAGGAGGAACAGAATGAGAAAATTATTTACTTCCGAGTCTGTTACGGAAGGGCATCCCGATAAAATTGCCGACCAGATTTCCGATGCTGTGCTGGATGCCATTCTGGCTGAAGACCCGCATGGCCGTGTAGCTTGTGAAACAGTTGTGGCAACCGGGCAAATTCATGTAGTTGGCGAAATTTCCACAAGCTGCTATGTTGATATTCCTAAAATTGCACGCGAAACTGTAATCAATATCGGTTATGACCGTGCAAAATACGGCTTTGACGGCAATACCTGCGGCGTATTGATTTCTATTGACGAACAGTCCGCCGATATTGCAATGGGCGTTGATAAATCTTTGGAAGCTAAAGAAGGCAAAGCTGACGAAAACGAAGTTGGTGCCGGTGACCAGGGCATGATGTTTGGCTATGCTACTAACGAAACCCCGGAATATATGCCGCTGCCTGTTTCTTTGGCGCATAAACTTTCCCGCCGTTTGGCAGAAGTACGCAAAACCGGCGTGCTGCCTTACCTGCGCCCGGATGGAAAAACACAGGTAACCGTGGAATATGATGACGGAAAACCGGTACGCATTGATACTATCGTAATTTCTACCCAGCATGCTCCGGAAATCACTCTTGAACAAATCCGCAAAGATATTATGGAGCAAGTTATTAAACCGGTTGTGCCGGCAGAAATGCTTGACGGCGAAACCAAATACTATATTAACCCGACCGGACGCTTTGTTATTGGCGGCCCTCAGGGCGACAGCGGCCTTACCGGACGTAAAATTATCGTCGATACTTATGGCGGCATGGCACGCCATGGCGGCGGTGCTTTCTCCGGCAAAGACCCCACGAAGGTTGACCGCAGCGCAGCTTACGCTGCTCGTTACGTTGCAAAAAACGTTGTTGCCGCAGGCCTGGCGGATAAATGTGAAATCCAGCTTGCTTACGCTATCGGCGTAGCACAGCCTGTTTCCATTTTGGTAGATACCTTTGGCACCGGCAAAATTGATGATGACAAAATTGCCGAACTTATTAAAAAGAACTTCTCGCTCAGCCCGTCCGGCATTATTAAAACGCTGGATTTACTGCGCCCGATTTATAAACAAACTGCCGCTTACGGTCACTTTGGCCGCACGGATGTAGACCTTCCGTGGGAACACACCGATAAAGCAGAAACCCTGCGCGAACAGGCAGGTTTGTAAAATTTAATATGTAAGTTTAACTGCACTGCTTTGCTGATTAATCGGCACTGCAGTGCAGTTTTTATTTAAACTATTTGCGGCATTATGGTAAAATAAATAGGTAAAGTTATGTTTGGAGTTTGTTATGAGATATATTAATGTCGCTATAAATTTACCGATTAAAAATTTATTCAGGCAGTTTACTTATGCTCTGCCGCCGCAATTTGATTATATAGGTGCGGGATGGCGTGTAATTGTTCCGTTTGCTCGCCAGACAACAGAAGGTTTTGTTGTTGGTGAAGCGGGTAATGATTTGCCGAATCCTGAAAACTATAAAGAAGTGCAGACCGTTATTGGCAAAGAGCCATGGTTTGATGAAGAAATGCTTGAAGCTGCGCAATGGCTGGCAGAATATTATATGTGCCCGCTGGCAGAGGCGATGCGGCTTTTTATACCGGGTAAAAGCAGCATAAAACGCCATGCCGTATATGATGACAATGGCAGGCTGATATATTACGAACTGGAAAACCGATTAAAAGAAAAAACGCAGGCTTGTTATGCTGTTACGGAAAATGGCAGGCGGGCTTTGAATGAAGGCAATAACCGTGCTAAAGCACAAATGGCAGCGCTGCAAATTTTAACTGCTTCCGGACGTGAATTAAATGCCAAAGAATTAGAAGCGGAAGGCATAAGCGCACAGGTTTTGCGTGTGCTGGTGCAAAAAGGCTGGTGCAGCCGCAGCGAGCAGCGCGTTTTGCGCAACAGCTATGCCAATGCAGGCGGAGTGCGCCAGAGTTTTAGCTTGACGGATGAACAGCAAAATGCCGTTAACGCTGTAAGCAAAGCTATCTGCCAGAAACAACAGCAGACTTTTTTATTGCAGGGTGTAACCGGCAGCGGTAAAACAGAAGTTTATTTAAACCTTACGGCAGCCGCATTGGCAGAAGGGCGCCAGGTGCTTGTGCTTGTACCGGAAATCGCACTTACAGCACAGATAGTAAAACGTTTTCAAAACTGGTTTAAAGGAACTATTGCCGTTGTACACAGCAAACTTTCGGCAAGTGAACGTGCCGATGTGTTTTATAAAATCCGCACCAGCGAAGCGCAAATATTAATTGGCGTACGTTCAGCCGTGTTTGCGCCGTTTGCTGACCTTGGGCTTGTTATTATTGATGAAGAACATGACCAAAGCTATAAACAGGAAGAACGTCCCTGCTACCATGCGCGCGAAGTTGCTTTGCAGCGGGCGGCATACTTTGGCGTGCCGGTTGTTTTAGGCAGTGCAACTCCTTCAATAGAAAGCTATTATAACGCTTCATGCGGAAATTATACGCATTTGTGCCTTACAGGGCGTCCTAACGGGCAGCCTTTGCCAAAAGTGCAGATTGTAGATATGCGCAAAGAATTAAAAGAGAAGAACTTTTCAGTTCTGTCGCGAACTTTGCAGCAGGAACTTGTACGTACGGCAGCAGCCGGAGAGCAGGCAATAGTTCTGCTTAACCGGCGCGGCTATTCTACTTTTGTAATGTGCCGCGACTGCGGTGAAACAATAACCTGCCCGCATTGTGCCGTAGCGCTTGTTTACCACGAAGCGGGGCAAAACATGCGCTGCCATTATTGCGGCAATACTATGCCTGTTCCAGAAGAATGCCCAAAATGCCATAGCAGGCGCATTAAATTTTTCGGCACCGGCACGCAAAAAGCAGAAGCGCAGATTGCAGCGCTGCCGGAAATAAAAGTGCTGCGTATGGACCAGGACAGCACCATGCGCAAATTTGCGCATGAAGAAATATTAAGCGATTTTGGCAACGGCAAATATAACGTGCTAATTGGCACGCAAATGGTTGCCAAAGGGCATGATATACCAAATGTAACGCTTGTCGGCGTACTTTCGGCAGATTCCGCTCTAAATATGCCTGATTTCCGCGCATCGGAACGCGCCTTTTCTCTTTTAACCCAGGCCGCAGGACGGGCCGGGCGCGGCGATAAGCCGGGACACGTTGTTTTGCAGGTGTATGATGCTGAAAACCGTACAGTGCAGCTTGCAGCCGCACAGGATTATGATACCTTTGCGCAGGAAGAACTTGAACGCCGCCGCGAACTTAATTATCCGCCCTATGCGGCATTTTTAAAAATAACCGTGTGGGATAAGGCTGAAGAAAGAGCCAACAGTACCGCGCAGGAAATTGCAGATTTTTTACTCGGTATTGTCAAAGCGCAAAATAATGCGGAAGTTTTTGGGCCTTTTGCGGGAATAATTAGCAAAGTCCGTGATTTATACCGCGTAAACATACTTGTCAAAAGCCCGGAAATTAATGTTTTTAAACAGGCTTTGTGGCAATCTCCTTACCGTGATATGAAAAATGTTTATTTTGATGCAGACCCGGTTAATGTGCTGTAAAATTGCCGTTATCCGCTTATTTATGATATAATATTTATTTGGAAAGAGAATTTTAGGAGGCTTAACGTGAGCAAATTAAAAATACTTATTGCGGGCGACCCGATACTGCGCCAAAAAGCACAGCCGGTTGAACGCATGGATAAAAAAACATTACGTTTATTGGGGGATATGGCAGAAACAATGTATGCCGCTAACGGCGTTGGGCTTGCCGCGCCTCAGATAGGCATATCAAAACGCATTGTCGTTATTGATGTTGGCGAAGGTTTGCTTGAACTTATCAACCCGGTTATTACTTACAGCGAAGGCGCAGCAGTAGGCCCGGAAGGCTGCCTGTCCGTGCCCGATTATGACGGCGAAGTTGAACGCGCCGAAATTGTGCATTGCGAATATTATGACCGTAAAGGGCATAAAATGTTAATTAAGGCAGATGGGCTGCTGGCGGTTTGTATTCAGCATGAACTTGACCATTTGGACGGTGTGCTGTTTATAGATAAAGCCAAAGTGCTGATGCCTAAAGAAGTTGACGGAGAGTAAAAATTATGCGCATTGTATTTATGGGAACTCCCGATTTTGCCGTTGCAAGCCTTAAAGCACTGGCAGAACGGGGAAACGATGAAATTGTAGGCGTATTTACGCAGCCGGACAGACCCAAAGGGCGCGGTCAGAAAATGCTTATGACGCCGGTAAAAGAATATGCTTTGGAACATGGTTTTGAAGTTTATCAGCCGCAGCGGGTGAAAACGCCGGAAGTAATTGAACTTCTGCGCAATCTTGCCCCCGATTTAATTGTGGTTGCTGCTTTTGGCCAGTTTTTGCCGAAGGAAATTTTGGAAATGCCGAAATACGGCTGCATTAATGTACATGCTTCGCTGCTGCCAAAATACCGCGGCGCTGCGCCTATACATTATGCAATTTTAAATGGCGAAACCGAAAGCGGCGTAACCATTATGCAGATGGATATAGGCATGGATACCGGCGATATGCTTTCTAAAGCAGCCGTTGCCATTACGCCTGAAATGATAATGGGCGAACTGCATGATGAGCTTAAAGAGCAGGGCGGCGTGCTTTTGCTGGAAATTATAGAAAAAATTAAATGCGGCGCAGTTATGCCTGAAAAGCAAAATGACAGCGAAGCAACTTATGCCCATCTGCTGACCCGCGAAATGGAAATTATCGACTGGGCTTTACCGGCAGAAGAAATTCATAATAAAATCCGTGCATTCAATCCGGCTCCCGGCACTGTAACGGTACTTCCGGACGGCAAAAAATTAAAAATCTGGCGTGCGGAAGTTGCAAACGGCGCTGGCGCTCCGGGAACCGTAACAGAAATTGCCAAACAGGGCTTTAAAGTAGCCTGCGGCAGCGGAGCGCTTTTAGTAACAGAAGTGCAGCCGGAATCTAAAAAACGTATGCCGGCAGCCGTTTTCTGTAACGGACGTGGCATAAAAGCGGGAGATATTTTAGGCATTGGAAAGCAGTAACATTATGGAAAATGTTTTAAAACCTAAAAAACGTATATTTGTATCGTTAACGCTTGCAAGCGCATTTTTAGGCGCAGTATTTATTTATCTGTGCTGGCGCGTTGCTCTGCCGGGCCTTGCACAAATTAACCATACGCTGCCCATGCTGTTCGGCAGCGTAGGCATTGTTGTGGCAATAGGCCTTTTGGCAGCAGTATGCGCTATTGTGCTGGCAATTTTAGGTTTTCCAATCATAAAAACCTTTTACTTTTGGGCGTGGAAAGCAGTTAATATGCTTTTTCCGTTCGCAGTCGGGCTGGGGCGTATTTTTAATATTCCGCGCCAGCGTATTGAGCAGTCTTTTATTGAAGTAAGCAATCATTTGGTGCGGCAGCATAAAATTAAAGTACCGGCTTCACGTATCATGATTTTAACGCCGCACTGCATACAACTTGATACCTGCGTGCATAAAATAACGCGCAATATCGAAAACTGCCGCCAGTGCGGCGGG
>CAJLLL010000007.1 GCA_905207485.1 uncultured Phascolarctobacterium sp. | reverse complement strand
TCATAATCTGGTATGTAAAATATAATTTTTTTACCTAATAAAAGAAAATCATACATGATTGAAGAATAATCTGTTATTAAAAAATCAGTCACAAAATATAATTCCTCTGTTTTTAATATACAATTATCATATATTTCTTTTTCTTTTAAACGAGGATGTAATTTTATAAGTAAATAAAAATCATCAGCCAGTGTATCTTTTACTTTTAAAATCTCCTCTAAACCTATCAAATGTTTATCAACTACATTACCACGAAAAGTAGGTGCCCATAATATTATCTTTTTATTCTTAGCTTCTGGATATTTATCATAAAAAAACTCTCTACATTTCCTTTTATATTCCTCATCAAATAAAATATCTGTTCTAGCTGTTCCAAACGCCTTTACACAATTATCTTTCGTGCGCCATGCTTTTTCAAAAATTTCTTTTACTTTTTCAGAGGAAACACTTACTAAATCAAAATTCTTAGTTGGTTTACAAAATAACATATTTCCTAAATCATCTTCAGCATCATAGCCAAATTTTTTTTGTAATCCACTCGAATGCCATAATTAAACTACTGTAGTTTCTTTTCGTTTATTACATGAAGATACAGGTAAAAAATAGTCACAAATAAAAACATATTTTGCGTTTGCGTATAATTTCATAAATTCAATTATTGCTTCTACTTTTTTTAATATGCTAAGTTTAGAATAGTCTATACACAAAACTTTAATTTCATATTTGTTTGTATGTTTTACTGTTTCATACATTGCAAGCATACTATATGGAATAGCATTATTTTTTGAATCAGCAAAAATAACTAAATTCTCTTGTATCGTTCTATTTTTATAAAAAATATAAACTATTGGTAAAATGCAAAATTGTAATATTGCTTTTATAAAATTCCTTATAAATAATTTAAAACTACTCATTTATACTTCCTAATCCCATTCCATGCATACACAGCAAAATAATACAGGCTTTGTAAAAAGCTCATGTTTAAATATTCCCTATATATTTTCCACCTATATTTAGCGGCTGTTTTTTTGTTAAATGATCTGCCGCGTTGGTGTACTCTGTATCTCGTCAAGCCTTCATTTATGCCTTTAAAGGTTTTGCTCTCTTTAGCTAAATCCAGTAAGAATATATAGTCTTCGTGATACCATTCACTTTTAAAGTTTTTATCATTTATGATTTCTTTTTCGCATACGACACTCGAAAAAATAATGCTGTTTTCTTTTAACAGGTCTTTTAATTTTAGCGTTTCTTTTACGCTACGCTTTTTTATTGTTTTTCCTGTTTCGTCTATCATCAGATAGGCGGTATAGGTTATATCTACGTTATTGGTTTGTAATATTTGTATCTGCTTTTGCAGTTTTTCTTCCTGCCATATATCATCGGCATCTAAAAATGCTATGTACTGTCCTTTTGCGTTTTCTATAGCCGTATTACGTGCATTAGCTACACCTTGATTTTTATTTAAGGCAATTAATTTTATGCGTTTATCTTTTTCTTTATAGAATTTAATAATATTTTTAGTATTATCTACAGAAGCATCATCAACTATTATCATTTCCCAATTTGTATATGTTTGGGCAATAACGCTTTCTATTGTATCTTTAATATACTTTTCTGCATTATATGCAGGTGTTATTATTGATACCAAATTATTCAATAATTCCAACTTTAATACGCACCTTTTGCTATAAATTATTGTTATTTCAGTTCCCTTTCTACAAGGTTTAATGCGCTTTCTATTACTTTATCCATGTCATAATATTTATATTCGCCTAATCTGCCGCCAAAGATTACGTTCTTTTCTTTATCTGCAAGTTCTTTATATCTGGCATACATCTGTTGGTTCTTATCGTCGTTGACCGGATAGTAGGCTTCTTCTCCTAATTTCCAGTCCTGCGGATATTCTTTAGTAATATACGTTACCGGCTTTTTGCCAAATTCAAAATGTTTATGTTCTATTATTCTGGTATAAGATGTTTTGCTGTCAGTAAAGTTCATAACTGCTACACCCTGATAGTTTTCTTGTTCTAATCTTTCGGTTTCAAATTTTAAACCGCGGTATTCAAGATGGCCTAACTGATAGTTAAAATATTCATCTATAGCACCAGTATAGACTACTTTTTCTGCTATCTTTTGGTCTTTATCAAAGCAGATATTATAATCACAATTAAGTTCTACATCTATTCCTTCAAGCATTTTTTCTATAATCTGGTTATATCCTCCAATAGGTATGCCTTGATATCTGTCATTAAAATAGTTGTTATCATAGGTATAGCGTACCGGCAGGCGTTTTATAATCAAAGCAGGCAGTTCTGTGCATTTTCTGCCCCATTGTTTTTCGGTATAGCCTTTAATAAGTTTGGTATATATATCTGTACCAACCAAACTAATAGCCTGTTCTTCAAGATTTTGCGGTTCGTGTGTAATTGCTTGCTTTTGTTCGTTGATTATTGCTTCTGCCTGATGCGGTGTACTGATGCCCCACATTTTGCTGAAGGTGTTCATATTAAATGGCAGGTTATATATTTCTCCATTATAATTAGCAACAGGGCTGTTAATATAGTTATTAAATTCGGCAAACTTGTTGATATAATCCCATACTTTTTTATTGCTGGTGTGGAAAATATGAGCTCCGTATTTGTGAATGTTGATACCATCTTTCTGTTCACAATAAATATTGCCACCGATATGGTTCCTTCTATCTACTACCAAGCATTTTTTGCCTTTCTTTTTTGCTTCGTAAGCAAATACGCTGCCAAATAATCCAGCGCCTGCTATCAGATAATCGTATTTCATGCTTGAGTTTCTGTCCCTTCGTTATGGTATTTTTAATACGCACCTTTTCTGAGTAATACTACTTTAAATGTTTTAAACAGCAACATTAAGTCAAGCCATACACTCCAATTACGAGTGTACCAGCTATCTAACAACACACGTTCTGCGTAGTCGATATCACTTCTGCCGCTTACCTGCCACATGCCGGTTATGCCCGGTTTTACCATCAGGTAGTCTTCTATATATTCTCCGTACCTTTCCATTTCGTCCCTTATTATCGGACGTGGCCCAACAAGACTCATTTCACATTTCAGTACGTTGAATATCTGCGGCAGTTCATCTAAACTTGTTTTACGTAAGAATGCTCCGCTTTTTGTTATGCGCGGGTCGTTTTTTAACTTAAAGTCTTTTTCCCATTCTGCTTTTGCTTTCGGGTCTGTTTTTAATAGCTGTTCCAGCTTTTCTTTGGCGTCTACGCACATGCTGCGGAATTTATAGCAGTTAAATTCTTTGCCGTTTTTGCCTATACGCCTGTGTTTAAAGATTACAGGACCAGGTGAGTCTTTATATATCCATAGGGCTATTACTAGAAGTACTGGACTTATAGCGATTGTGCCGGTTACAGTAAGCACATAGTCAAAAACTGTTTTTATCCATCTGTTAACAGGCCTTGCAAGATTATTACGCAATCTTAAAAGCATCAGCTTTTCGTTAAACAGGCTTTCTGCTTCTATGCCGCCCATTGGTACGCCTACAAGGTTTGGTATTACGCCCATGCTTTTTACTAAGGGCTGTACTTTATAGATTAGTTTTGTCAGTTTGCCTTGCTCTAACCCCGGTGCTGCTATAAAGACGTGGTTGATATTGTACTTTGCTATTACTTGTTCTGCATCGCTGAATTTGCCAAGTACAGGATAGTTTTCGAGAATTCCTTGTTCTACTTGGTTGTCTTCTAAAAGCCCTATTATTTTATAGCCCATGCCGGCATCGTTTTTGATGCCTTGTACTAAGAGTTCTGCTGTTTTGCCTGCGCCGATAATAAGTACCGGTATTTGCAGAAGCTGGTATTTTTCGAGTATCTTTTTGACAATATAACGGAATACCACAAGCAGTATGAAACTTAATATCCAAAAGACTGCAATAAACATTCTTGAGGTTGATGCTGCTATGCGCGCTATATAGAGCAATATGATTATTGAAGTAACTGCATAACAACTTGTTACAAAGAGTTTTTGTATTATCTGCCAAAACTGCGCACGGCGATTATAAAGCTGTTCTATATTTAAGAAAATGAGATACAGCGCCGGAAAAACAATCCAAAAATTAAGCCACGATATATGCAGACTGTTATTACCTATATACCAGTTGCGGAAGTTGAAGGCTAATCCTTCTGCGCAGACGATAGCGATGTAATCTACCAAGATAAGTACTATTGGTAAAATTACACCGGTGTATCTGTTTATTTTTTGTATGTTTTCTGACACTAATATCCCTCGTTACTCTATTTTATTAACTGTATTAAAATTTATAATTTTATTTTACAATAATTTATAATGTAATTATAGCATACCTTTACCCCCCCGCAAGACATTTTGGTTGGAGTAAGTCTTACTTTTACTGGTCTTGTGGAAACTTTATCCCTACCGACAGGTTTGTGTGGCAACGTAATTTTGCTATGATCCGCAGGCTCCGTGATGCGTGTCTTCAAACTACACTACCCTAAATTTATATCAGCATAAAAAATACCCCTCGCTAGAATTTCCTAACAAGGGGGTTCTTTAATCCATATACAAATATACAAAAACCCACCCCGCTGCTGCAAATGCAGTAACGGGGTGGGTTACTTGTTATAACTGATTTAACACAAATCAGTTATTATTCGGTACGTTATTATATTTTACTTTAACGTCACGGTATCTGCTCATACCGGTACCTGCCGGAATGAGTTTACCGATAATAACGTTTTCTTTAAGACCGAGCAGCGGGTCAACCTTACCTTTAATAGCTGCATCCGTAAGTACACGGGTGGTTTCCTGGAAGGAAGCCGCAGACAGGAAGGAATCAGTTGCAAGAGATGCTTTGGTGATACCCAAAAGAATCGGGTGGCCTTCTGCCGGCTGTAAGCCGCGCTCCAGCATTTCATTATTCTGCTCTTCAAATTCGGCAATATCAACGTATTCGCCAGGCAGCATCGTGGTGTCGCCTGCTTCATCAATGCGTACTTTACGCATCATCTGGCGTACCATAACTTCAATGTGTTTGTCGTTAATTTCTACGCCCTGAGATTTGTAAACGCCAAGTACCTGCTGTACCAGGTAACGCTGAGTTGCACGCACGCCGCTGATGCGGATAATATCATGCGGATTCAGCGAACCTTCGGTCAGGCGCTCGCCTTTTTCAATTTTCTGGCCTTCGGTAACCGCAAGTTTTGCGCCGTACGGAATAGCGTAAACTTCTTCCATGCCGTCTTTATCGGTAATGGTAATTTTGCGCTGTCCGCCTTCTTCGGCGATATGGATTACGCCGCTGGTTTCTGCCAAAATGCCGGGGTGTTTCGGTTTGCGCGCTTCAAACAATTCTTCAACACGAGGCAGACCTTGGGTGATATCGTCGCCGCCGGCAACGCCTCCGGTATGGAACGTACGCATGGTAAGCTGGGTACCAGGTTCGCCGATAGCCTGTGCTGCAATGGTGCCGACTGCTTCGCCGACATCAACGTTTCTGTCGGTAGCAAGGTTGCGGCCATAGCATTTGCGGCAAACGCCAACTTTAGATTTGCAGTTGAGTACGCTGCGGATTTTAACGGTTTCACGCAGGGATGCGATTTTATCTGCCATATCTTCGGTAATATAATCGTTAACATGGTACAGAACATTACCGTTTTCATCCAGAATATCTTCGGCAAGGTTACGGCCGAGAATACGGTCGCGCAGAGACTCGATAACGGTCTGTTTGTTCTTGCCTTCGGTAATAGCGCCGATTTCGATACCTTCAATAGCATTGTTGCGCACTTTCATTTCGCGGACGGTTCCGTCTGCCAGAATTGCATCAATCATTGCTTCGGTGTATGTATCTTTAGCTGCTGCCAGCACTTCACCTTCTGCATTGACAACATCTTCGGCAACTTCCTTGCCGTTAAAGTGATGCATCAGGTGTTCTTTCATCACTTTATTAGCATCTTCATCGCTGATGTTGATGCTTACGGTTTCGGTAGCTTCGCCGTCCATATCGTCGGTTGCATACAAGGTAACTTCAAGCACATGGCCTGCAATAAGTTTATTGTAAATATCTTCCGTAATTACGGTATCTGCTTCGGCAATCAGTTCGCCGGTAGCAGGGTTTGCCACGCCTGCTGCCAGGTTTCTGCCAACAACAGTTTCGCGCAGTTTGTTCTGGCTTGCGCCAAGAGTCTGTTTGCACAGACGGCTGCGTTCTTTAACAAGGTTAAAGGTTACAACATCGCAGTCATCTTCGCGTACGATAACGTCCTGGGCAACGTCTACGAGGCGGCGGGTAAGGTAACCGGAGTCTGCGGTACGCAGTGCGGTATCGGCCAAACCTTTGCGGGCGCCGTGAGTGGAAATGAAGTATTCCAAAACGGTTAAGCCTTCGCGGAAGTTTGCTTTGATAGGACGGTCGATAATACGGCCGGACGGGTCAGCCATCAAGCCGCGCATACCGGCCAGCTGTCGGATCTGCTGGGTGTTGCCGCGGGCACCGGAGTCAGCCATCATGTTCAAGGAGTTGAACTTGTCCATGGTTGCGCTCATCAGTTTTGCGGTTACATCATCAGTTGCCTGGCTCCAGATTTCAATAACTTTGCGGTAACGTTCGTCCTCGCTCATCAAGCCGCGGCGGAACATACGCTCGGTTTTATCAATCTGTTTTTCGGCGTCAGCCAAAATCTGCTGTTTCTCTTTAGGAATTTTAATATCGGATACGGCAATGGAAATACCTGCTTTGCAAGCATTGTCATAACCGTTCTTTTTAACGATATCGAGAATTTCGGCAGTGCGCAGGTTGCCGAAGAGTTTGTGTGCTTTAGCAACAAGGTTGCCAAGTTCTTTTTTGTTAATAAGTTTGCTTAAATGCCAAACTTTAACTTCTTCGCCGGCAGCATTCTTTTCAGTTTCCTGATGGAAATACTGCAATTCTTTCGGCAAATCTTCGTTAAACATGATATTGCCCGGCGTAGTGGTAACAAGGCTTACGCCTTCGGTTTTCTCTTCGCCGTAAATATCGGTGTTAGGCATATAAACCTGAATACGCGCCTGCAAATCAATAACTTTATGGAAGTATGCCAGCATTGCTTCGTTTACGCTGCTGAAACGCATGCCTTCGCCTTTGGCGCCTTCTTTAACCATGGTAATGTAGTAGGAACCCAAAACCATATCCTGCGTCGGTACGGCAACAGGTTTACCGTCTTTCGGTGCAAGGATGTTGTTAACAGAAAGCATCAAAATTCTGGCTTCTGCCTGAGCTTCTGCGGAAAGCGGCAGATGCACCGCCATTTGGTCACCGTCGAAGTCGGCGTTGAACGCAGTACATACCAGCGGATGCAGTTTAATTGCACGGCCTTCGGTAAGAATAGGCTCGAATGCCTGAATACCAAGTCTGTGCAGCGTCGGTGCACGGTTAAGGAATACCGGATGCTCTTTAATAACCTCTTCGAGCACGTCCCAAACGACATTGTTGGCACGTTCTACCATGCGTTTGGCATTTTTGATATTAGTTGCCTGTCCGCTTTGAACAAGGCGTTTCATTACAAAAGGTTTGAACAGCTCCAGCGCCATTTCCTTCGGCAGGCCGCACTGGTGCATTTTAAGTTCCGGACCTACAACGATAACGGAACGGCCGGAATAGTCAACACGTTTACCTAACAGGTTCTGACGGAAACGTCCCTGTTTGCCCTTTAACATATCGGAAAGGGATTTTAACGGACGGTTGCCCGGGCCTGTTACCGGACGGCCGCGGCGGCCGTTGTCGATAAGTGCGTCAACTGCTTCCTGCAGCATGCGTTTTTCGTTGCGGACAATAATATCCGGTGCGTTAAGTTCGAGCAAACGTTTCAAACGGTTGTTACGGTTAATAACGCGGCGGTACAAATCGTTCAGGTCGCTCGTTGCAAAACGGCCGCCGTCAAGCTGTACCATCGGGCGCAGTTCCGGCGGAATAACCGGAACTACATCCAAAATCATCCATTCCGGTCTGTTGCCGGATTTCAGGAATGCTTCGCAAACTTCCAGACGGCGTACGGCACGGATTTTGCGCTGTCCGCTTACTTCTTTCAGTTCTGCGCGCAGTTCTGCGGTAAGTTTAGGCAAATCAATTTCCTGAAGCAAGGTTTTAATTGCCTGTGCGCCCATGCCTACTTTAAAAGTGCTGCCGTATTTATCACGGGCTTCAATGTATTCGCTTTCGGTTAAAAGCTGCTTTTTGCTAAGCGGCGTAGCACCCGGGTCAAGCACAATGTAGTTGGCAAAGTACAAAACTTTCTCCAGAGAGCGCGGGGAGATATCCAAAATCAGCCCCATGCGGCTGGGGATGCCTTTAAAATACCAGATATGGGATACAGGAGCAGCCAGTTCAATATGGCCCATACGCTCACGGCGTACTTTGGCGCGGGTTACTTCAACGCCGCACTTGTCGCAGATAATGCCTTTATAGCGTATTCTCTTGTATTTGCCGCAATGGCATTCCCAGTCTTTGGTAGGCCCGAAAATTCTTTCGCAGAACAAACCGTCACGTTCCGGTTTTAAGGTTCTGTAATTGATGGTTTCCGGTTTTTTTACTTCGCCATAGGACCAAGCCCTGATTTGCTCTGGTGAAGCCAGGCCGATACGCATAGATTCAAAATTATTTACGTCTAACAAGAACCGATCGCTCCCTTCTATTCCATATCTTCACTGGCGGCATCATCCGCATCTTTTGCTTCCATATTCATGTTGCCAATATCGGCAATCAAATCAAAATCGGGGTCTTCCGCAGCATTTTCGTCGTTATCGGTGGTGTAATCATCCTGCACATCCGTATCGGGCGGTGTAGGCAGTGCGCCGTCGATATCGAGATCCATGCGGCGTGCGGTTTCGTTGATATCTTCATCAGTATCACGCAGGGAAATTTCTTCTTCGTCCTCATTGAGTACTTTAATGTCAAGACCGATGGACTGAAGTTCTTTGATAAGTACCTTGAAGGATTCCGGAACGCCAGGTTCAGGAACGTTTTCACCCTTAACGATTGCTTCGTAAGTTTTAACACGACCAACAACGTCGTCGGATTTTACGGTTAAAATTTCCTGCAAAGTATAAGCTGCGCCGTATGCTTCCAGCGCCCAAACTTCCATTTCGCCGAAACGCTGACCGCCGAACTGTGCCTTACCACCAAGCGGCTGCTGGGTAACAAGGGAGTACGGGCCGGTGCTGCGGGCATGGATTTTATCGTCAACAAGATGATGCAGTTTCAGCATGTAAGTTAAACCAACGGTAACTTTGTTATCGAACGGTTCACCGGTACGGCCGTCATACAGCGTGGTTTTTGCGCTGCGGTCGATACCTGCCAGGTCAAGTGCATCATTAATATCTTTTTCATGCGCACCGTCAAATACCGGTACGGAAATTTGTACTGCTTTAATGGGTTTATCGCCGAATTTGCCGATTTCAACGGTTTCAGGAATACCATACTTGTCAACATCATAGCCTACGCCGGTTAAGCGTTCAACAAGGCCTTCGGCATTGTTTTCAATCTGCATGCCAAGCGCGCGGGCTGCCCAGCCAAGATGGTTTTCCAAAATTTGTCCGATATTCATACGGCTCGGTACGCCGAGCGGATTAAGCACAATCTGTACCGGTTCGCCACTCGGAAGGAACGGCATATCTTCACGGCGCATGATGCGGGAAATAACGCCCTTGTTGCCGTGACGGCCTGCCATTTTATCGCCGACGGAAATTTTACGTTTCTGGGCAATATGTACGCGAACCTGCTGGTTAACTCCCGGAGGCAGTTCATCGCCGTTTTCGCGGGTAAATACTTTTACGCTTACGATTTTACCTGCTTCGCCGTGCGGAACGCGCAAAGAGCTGTCGCGTACTTCACGGGCTTTTTCACCGAAAATAGCACGCAGCAGGCGTTCTTCCGCAGTAAGTTCGGTTTCGCCTTTCGGTGTTACCTTACCAACAAGAATATCGCCGGGGCGTACTTCTGCGCCAATGCGGATAATCCCGCGTTCATCAAGGTCTTTCAGCGCTTCTTCTGATACGTTCGGAATATCGCGGGTAATTTCTTCTTCACCAAGTTTGGTATCGCGTGCATCGCAATCGTATTCTTCAATATGAATAGATGTAAACACATCGGCTTTTACCAAATCTTCGCTGAGAAGAATAGCATCCTCGTAGTTATAACCTTCCCAAGGCATATAAGCAACAATTACGTTGTAGCCAAGTGCCAGTTCGCCATGGTCGGTTGCCGGGCCGTCAGCAAGAACCTGCCCTTTAACAACTTTATCGCCTTTATAAACAATCGGGCGCTGGTTTACGCAGGTACCCTGGTTAGAACGTTTGAATTTAAGAACGCTGTATTTATCAACGCCGCCATCCTCTTTGCGGACGATAATTTCATCACCAGTTACGCGTTCTACAACGCCGGCATTTTTAGCCAGAATACATACGCCGGAGTCAACGGCAACTTTGTATTCCATACCGGTACCGATAATAGGAGCCTGCGTGCAGAGCAAAGGCACTGCCTGACGCTGCATGTTAGCACCCATCAACGCACGGTTAGCGTCGTCGTTTTCGAGGAACGGAATAAGCGCAGTAGCGATAGATACAACCTGTTTAGGCGAAACGTCCATGAAATCTACCTGGTTAGGAGGCAGGGAAAGCACTTCGTTCTGATAACGTGCGGTTACACGCTCGCCTTCAAAGTAGCCTTCATCATTCAAAGGTTCGTTTGCCTGAGCAATAATGTAATTATCTTCTTCATCAGCCGTAAGGTAAACAATTTCATCGGTTACGCGGCTGTTTTCCTTATCAACACGGCGGTACGGGGTTTCCATAAAGCCGTATTTGTTGATAACGGCAAAAGTAGAGAGAGAACCGATAAGGCCGATGTTCGGACCTTCAGGGGTTTCAATCGGGCACATACGTCCGTAGTGGGAATGATGTACGTCGCGGACTTCATAGCCTGCACGCTCACGGCTCAAACCACCGGGGCCCAATGCGGAAAGGCGGCGTTTATGAGTCAGTTCTGCCAGCGGGTTGTTCTGGTCCATAAACTGGGAGAGCTGGCTGCTGCCGAAGAATTCTTTAATAGCTGCCACAACCGGGCGGATATTAATAAGCGCCTGCGGCGTGATAACATCAACATCCTGAATGGTCATACGTTCTTTTACAACACGTTCCATACGTGCAAGGCCGATACGGAACTGGTTCTGTAAAAGTTCGCCAACGCGGCGTACACGGCGGTTGCCCAAATGGTCGATATCGTCGCCGGTGCCAAGGCCATCCATCAGGTTAAGCAGATAACCAAAGGAAGCAAGAACATCTTCCACGGTTACAGTGCGATGGTCTTCCGGAATATCGGAAGTGCAGATAATTTTCATCGGCTGTTCTTTCAAACGGATGAACACTTCTTTTAAGCCGGGGCCTGCAAAAATGCCGCTTTCTTCAATTTTGTCAATAACGTTAATGTCAATTTTAGTGCCTGCTTCAACAATAATTTCGCCGGTAGATACATCAACAAGCGGCTGGTCAAGCACTTTATCAAGCAGGCGGCGGCGCCAGCCGAGTTTTTTGTTCAACTTATAACGGCCTACGCTTGCAAGGTCATAACGTTTGTTATCAAAGAAAGTTGCTTCGATAAGCTGGGAAGCGTTCTCCAGAGTAGGAGGTTCGCCAGGACGCAGCTTTTTGTAAATTTCAATCAGTGCTTCTTCACGGGTAGTGGTAGTATCTCTTTCCAGTGTTGCGGCAACAGAAGGATGATTATTAAAGAGTGCTAAAATATCATCATTGTTGGTCAAACCCATTGCACGCAGCAAAACAGTTGCCGGCAGCTTTCTGGTACGGTCAACGCGAGCGTAAATAACATCGTTCAGGTCGGTTTCATATTCAATCCATGCACCACGGTTAGGAATGACTGTTGTACCATACATTTTTTTGCCGCTGGGGTCCATAGTAACGGCGTAATAAACACCAGGGGAACGTACCAGCTGGCTAACGATAACACGTTCAGCGCCATTAATTACGAAAGTACCGGTTTCTGTCATCAGTGGGAAATCGCCCATGAACACTTTGGATTCTTTAATTTCGCCGGTATCTTTATACAGCAGGCGCACATTTACATTTAAAGGTGCGGAATAAGAAGCGTCACGCTCCTTGCATTCTTCTACTGTATATTTAGGCTCACCAAGAGTAAAACCTTCAAAAGAAAGTTCTAAGTTACCTGTAAAATCTTTAATAGGAGAAATATCATGGAAAATTTCGCAAAGACCTTCTCGCATGAACCACTCATACGATTTTCTTTGGATGTCAATCAAATGAGGCATTGGCAATACTTCATTGATTCTGGCATAACTGTACCGAGTCCTATTACCTACGGGAACCGGTTTAAACATGTAATCCCTCACCCCTTAATATGTTGTCAGGCAGACTTAAACAAGCGCGTTTCAGCCATGACAAAAAAAGCAAGGCTCCAAACAATATTCAGGACCTTGCATGTTGTCTTCGATGAACGCACTTCATCTAAATCCGTATTATAAGCACGGCACGGTGCCCAACCACTGAACCCCCGGTACCGGTTGTCAATACCTGCAATCTACTAATGTTGTAGTATGATATGTTATCACACATTTTCTTATTTGTCAATAATTTAAGCATAAAAAAATTCCGCTGCTGTTGCAGCGGAATTTTTGCGTCTGTTAAGACAAATTATTTTACTTCTACGGAAGCGCCAGCTTCTTCGAGTTTAGCTTTGAGAGCTTCAGCGTCAGCTTTGGAGATTTTTTCTTTAACAGCTTTCGGAGCTTCGTCAACGATAGCTTTAGCTTCTTTCAGGCCCAGGCCGGTTACTTCGCGAACAACTTTGATTACGTTGATTTTGCCAGCGCCAGCAGAGGTCAGGATTACGTCAAATTCGGTTTTTTCTTCAGCAGCAGCAGCGCCACCAGCAGCCGGAGCAGCAGCTACAGCAACAGGAGCAGCAGCGGATACGCCGAATTTTTCTTCCAGAGCTTTAACGAGTTCGGAAAGTTCAAGGACGGTCATGGATTCAATAGCTTCGATGATTTGTTCTTTATTCATTATAGTTACCTCCATAAAATAGATGTTATTATTTTAATTAAAATTTTATGCAATCAGCATTTTATTATGCGGATTCTTTTTGTTCGCGGATAGCGTTAAGCGCATATACCACGTTGCGGATAGTACCTTGAAGTACATTGACGAAACCGGAAATAGGAGCATTCATGCTGCCAAGCATTTTGGCGATGAGCACTTCTTTCGGCGGCAGTTCTGCCAGAGCTTTGATAGCTGCTTCGTCGATAACTTTGCCGTCAAGCACACCTGCTTTAACAACAAGAGCTTTGTTTTCTTTTGCGAAATCGCAAATGATTTTTGCTACGGAAACAGGATCTTCCGGAGCTACTGCAATAGCAGTGTTCTTTTCAAGAACAGGTTCCAGGCCTTCAATGCCTGCTTCTTTTGCTGCAATACGGAGCAGAGTGTTTTTAACTACAATGTAGGTAACACCGGCTTCACGCATTTTGCGGCGCAATGCAGTATCCTGTGCAACAGTTAAACCGCAGAAGTCAACAAGAACAGTAGCTTTAGAGTTTGCAAGAAGTTCTTTAATCTCTGCAACTTTAGCTGCTTTTTCAGGTCTAATTGCCATACATCTGCACCCCCTTCTTTGTTTTTGATGTTTTTTATTAAATCAAAAAGACCTCTCGGCCGCAGCCGGAGGTCGCGAAGGTCTATCTTCAACGTCTCCAACCTCGGCTGGCGCTTACGCTTACGCGGCTGTGCCGCACCTGCTGTCTATGGCCCGATTATCTTCTGATTTATAAAATTATTTGTCGCTGTTAGCCTTTAAAACGTCAATTTTAACGCCAGGGCCCATGGTAGTAGAAACAGTGATGGTTTTCATGTACTGGCCTTTTGCTCCGGAAGGTTTAACTTTTACCAGAGTATCAGCAAGTGCAATGTAGTTAGCCAAAAGCTGTTCGTCAGTGAAGGAAACTTTACCGATAGGAGCTTGTACGTTACCTGCTTTGTCGGTGCGGTACTCAATTTTACCGGATTTGATTTCGTTTACTGCACGGGTTACGTCCATAGTTACGGTACCAACCTTCGGGTTAGGCATCAAGCCTTTAGGACCGAGGATTTTACCAAGACGGCCAACCATGCCCATCATATCAGGGGTTGCTACGCAGACATCAAAGTCAGTCCAGCCGCCCTGAATTTTAGCGACATATTCTTCACCGCCAACATAATCTGCGCCTGCTGCTTCAGCTTCAGCAACTTTGGGGCCTTTAGCAAATACTAAAACAGTTTTGCTTTTGCCGGTGCCGTGCGGAAGAACCATAGCTCCGCGAACCTGCTGGTCAGCGTATTTAGGGTTAACACCGAGTTTGAAAGAAACTTCAACGGTGCTGTCGAATTTAGTTACGTTAGTTTTCTTTACTAATTCTATTGCTTCTTTCGGAGAATAGAATTTGTCAGCTTCGATAAGTTTCAAAGCTTCCTGGTATTTCTTACCTCTTTTTGCCATTAACTTTTCCTCCTGTGTGGTAATAACGGTTTTTGCCTCCCACTAAATTAAGTTAACTGCTTATCAGTCAACTACGGTGATGCCCATGCTGCGGGCAGTACCTTCAACCATTCTCATAGCAGCTTCAATGTCTGCTGCGTTGAGGTCAGCCATTTTGGTTTCGGCGATTTCGCGGATTTTATCGCGGCCGAGGGTGGCTACTTTTTTCTTGTTAGGTTCGCCAGATGCTTTTTCCAGTCCGGCAGCTTTTTTCAGCAGAACCGGTGCCGGAGGAGTTTTGGTAATGAAAGTAAAGGAACGGTCTTCAAATACAGTAATTTCTACCGGGATGATGAGACCTGCCTGCTGAGCAGTACGTTCATTGAACTCCTTAACGAAAGCCATAATGTTTACACCGGCCTGGCCGAGTGCAGGGCCTACAGGAGGAGCCGGAGTAGCTTTACCAGCCGGTACCTGTAATTTTACCATTTTAACGACTTTTTTCGGCATTTATTACACCTCCTTATTCAGCTTCTTCAACTTGAGTAAAATCAACTTCAACAGGTGTTTCGCGCCCAAACATGTCCACAAGAACCTTCAGCTTGCCGCGTTCTTCATTAATTTCGGAAACGCTGCCAAGGCATCCGGCAAACGGACCGCTTTTAAGGCGTACAATCTGCTGTAATTGTAAATCAATTTTAGGACGGCTCTCTTCAACGCCCATGGAGCGCATAATCTGCCTAACCTCATCCTCAGTAAGAGGAATAGGTTTTGTGCCGGAGCCTACAAAACCGGTTACGCCTGGAGTGTTGCGGACGGCATACCAGCTGCGGTCATTAACAATCATTTCCACCAGTACATAGCCCGGGAAAACTTTGCGCTGAACGCTGCGTTTTTTGCCATCTTTTACTTCTATCTCATTTTCCATGGGTATTACAATGTTGAAAACTTCGTTTTCCATACCCAGGGAATGAACTTTGCGTTCCAGATTAGCTTTTACTTTATTTTCGTAACCGGAATAAGTATGTATGACATACCAACGTTTTTCTGATTCCATATCGGTGCCGGGGAAGTTAATCCCTTTCCTCCTTACTCAAACTTATTGTAATACCATCTGGAAAAGCCCAGAAAAAATACTGTCAATTACCCAAATCAGGATTGCAGAAAAAACAACCGCTATAAATACAACGATTGTATTTGCAATAAGTTCTCGTCTGGTAGGCCAGGTCACTTTTTTTAGTTCAGATTTTGCTTCGCGCAGAAAGCGCATAATGCCGTTGGTGTCTTTCACACTCGGTATTTCTGGAACGGCCATTTCTTCACATCCTTGCTAAAAATCCCTAGTTAAACTCAAACACAAAGATTATTTGGTTTCTTTATGTAAAGTGTGTTTTTTGCAAAATTTGCAGTACTTGTTGATCTCAATGCGGTCAGGATCATTCTTTTTGTTTTTGTTGGTCTGGTAGTTGCGCTGTTTGCATTCAGTGCATGCCAAAGTAATCAAAGTACGCATTCATTACACCTCGCTTGCTGTCAAAATTACTGGTCTGAAAATTTCACTAATATAGAGTACCACAGTTAACGGGTTATGTCAACAATGTTTAAAAAAATAATCTAAGACCGGGCTGAAAAGTCCGGCCTTAGATATATGCCGCTGACTGCGTCAATTATTTTTCTTCGATTTGGGTAACAACACCAGCGCCAACGGTACGGCCGCCTTCGCGGATTGCAAAACGCAGGCCTTGTTCGATAGCAATCGGGGTGATGAGTTCTACTTCCATGGTTACGTTATCGCCAGGCATTACCATTTCGGTGCCTTCCGGAAGTTCGGTTACGCCGGTTACGTCGGTAGTTCTGAAGTAGAACTGAGGACGGTAGCCGTTGAAGAACGGAGTATGACGGCCGCCTTCTTCTTTAGTCAGTACATATACTTCTGCTTTGAATTTGGTGTGCGGATGAATGCTGCCCGGTTTTGCAAGTACCTGGCCGCGTTCGATTTCTTTACGGTCTACACCGCGCAGCAAGCAGCCGATGTTGTCGCCGGCTACTGCTTCGTCGAGCAGTTTGCGGAACATTTCTACGCCGGTTACTACGGTGCTCTTCTTCTCTTCGGACAAGCCTACGATTTCTACGGTGTCGCCTACTTTAATGGTGCCACGTTCTACACGGCCGGTTGCTACAGTGCCGCGGCCGGTAATGGTGAATACGTCTTCTACAGGCATCAGGAACGGTTTGTCGGTTGCGCGTTCCGGAATAGGAATGTATGCGTCAACTGCGTCCATCAGGTCCATGATTTTCTTTTCGTATTCGGGGTCGCCTTCAAGTGCTTTCAGTGCGGAGCCTACTACGATAGGAATATCGTCGCCCGGGAAGTCATAGCTGGAGAGAAGTTCACGCACTTCCATTTCTACCAGTTCGATGAGTTCCGGATCGTCTACCATGTCTGCTTTGTTCAGGAATACTACGATTGCAGGTACGCCTACCTGACGTGCAAGCAGGATGTGTTCGCGGGTCTGCGGCATCGGGCCGTCAGCTGCGGATACTACCAGGATTGCGCCGTCCATCTGTGCTGCGCCGGTGATCATGTTTTTAACATAGTCGGCATGGCCCGGGCAGTCTACGTGTGCATAGTGGCGGGTTGCGGTTTCATATTCTACGTGTGCGGTGTTGATGGTGATGCCGCGTTCTCTTTCTTCAGGTGCTTTATCGATCATGGAGTAATCCATGAATTCTGCGCCGCCCTGTTTTGCAAGAACTTTGGTGATTGCAGCGGTAAGGGTGGTTTTGCCATGGTCTACGTGACCGATGGTGCCAATGTTAGCATGGGGTTTTGTTCTTTCATATTTTTGCTTTGCCATTTATTGTTTCCTCCTTGAACAGGTAAATTATTAAGCCTGAGTGCCTTTGTTTTTAGCAACAATTGCTTCGGCAATATTTTTAGGAACTTCTTCGTAATGGTCAACTTCCATGGAGTAGTTGCCACGGCCCTGAGTTTTGGAACGCAGGTCGGTTGCATAACCGAACATTTCAGACAGCGGAACAAATGCATCAATAACCTGTGCACCGTTGCGTGCTTCCATGCTGTTAATGCGGCCACGGCGGCTGTTCAGGTCGCCGATAACGTCGCCCATGTATTCTTCAGGAACGGTAACTTCTACTTTCATGTAAGGCTCAAGGATAACCGGGTCAGCTTTCAGTGCGCCAGCACGGAAGCCCATAGAACCGGCAATCTTAAATGCCATTTCAGAGGAGTCGACTTCGTGGTAAGAACCATCGTAAACAGTAACGCCGATATCTACCATCGGATAACCAGCAACTACGCCGTTTTCCATAGCTTCTTTAACACCAGCTTCAACAGGCCCGATGTATTCTTTCGGAATAGCGCCGCCGACAACTTTGTTGTCGAAGGTAAAGCCGCTGCCGGGTTCACGCGGAGTGAGTTCCAGCCAGCAGTGACCGTACTGACCTTTACCGCCGGACTGACGAACGAATTTGCCTTCAGCTTTAACGGATTTGCGGATGGTTTCACGATAAGCAACCTGCGGGTTACCTACGGTGCAGCCTACGTGGAATTCACGCAGCAGACGGTCTACGATAATATCCAAATGGAGTTCGCCCATACCGGAAATGATGGTCTGAGCGGTTTCCGGATCGGTATGAACGCGGAAAGTCGGATCTTCTTCAGCAAGTTTCTGAAGAGCGATGCCCATTTTTTCCTGGTCAGCCTTGGTTTTCGGTTCAACTGCTACAGAAATAACAGGTTCAGGGAATACCATGGATTCCAGAATAATAGGAGCTTTTTCATCGCAAAGGGTATCACCGGTAGTGGTATCTTTCAGACCTACAGCAGCAGCAATATCACCTGCATAAACCTTTTCGATTTCCTGACGGTGGTTTGCATGCATTTGCAGGATACGGCCGATACGTTCACGTTTGCCTTTAGTGGAGTTGTAAACGTAGGAGCCGGAATCAAGAGTACCGGAGTATACACGGAAGAATGCGAGTTTACCAACATACGGGTCAGTCATAATCTTGAATGCCAGAGCTGCAAACGGTTCTTCATCGCTGGAAGGACGTTCATCCTCTTCGCCGGTTTCAGGATTGATACCTTTGATATGAGGAATGTCGGTCGGAGCCGGCATGAAAGCAACTACTGCGTCAAGAAGCGGCTGTACGCCTTTGTTTTTGTAAGAAGAACCACAGCAAACCGGAGTCATTTTGCAAGCAATGGTCTGTTTGCGGATACCGGTCATGATTTCTTCTTCGGTAAGTTCTTCGCCTTCAAGATATTTCATCATCAGTTCGTCATCGCTTTCAGCAACAGCTTCGACGAGAGCCTGACGGTATTCTTCGGCTTTTTCCTTCATGTCTTCAGGAATTTCTACGAATTCTTCATCTTTGCCTAATTTGTCGCCATAAACAATGGCTTTCATTTTAATCAGGTCAACCATACCTTCAAAGGTATCTTCGTAGCCGATAGGAAGTTGGATAGGCACTGCATTAGCACCCAGGCGGTCTTTCATCATTTGAACTACATTGTAGAAGTTCGCGCCTGTAATATCCATTTTATTTACATAAGCCATACGGGGAACGCTGTATTTGTCAGCCTGGCGCCATACGGTTTCAGACTGAGGTTCAACGCCGCCTTTGGCACAGAACACTGCAACAGAGCCGTCAAGAACGCGCAAAGAACGTTCAACTTCAACAGTGAAGTCAACGTGGCCCGGGGTATCAATGATGTTGATACGATGGCCTTTCCACTGGCAGGTTGTAGCAGCAGAAGTAATGGTTATGCCACGTTCCTGTTCCTGTTCCATCCAGTCCATGGTAGCAGCGCCTTCATGAACTTCGCCGATTTTATGGGTTTTACCGGTGTAGAACAGAATACGTTCGGTAGTGGTGGTTTTACCGGCATCGATGTGAGCCATGATACCGATATTTCTTGTTTTCTCAAGTGGAAATTCTCTGCCCACTTCTTCGTCCTCCCTCTAATAAAAATCAGGGTTTTGGTTTTATTACCAACGGTAATGTGCAAACGCTTTGTTTGCTTCAGCCATCTTATGGGTATCTTCGCGTTTTTTAACAGCAGCGCCGGTGCCATTAGCAGCATCCATAATTTCGCCAGCTACGCGTTCATACATGGTTCTTTCACCACGCAGGCGGGAATAATTTACCAGCCAGCGGATACCAAGAGTGGTTTTGCGGTCAGCACGTACTTCTACCGGAACCTGGTAGTTAGCACCGCCAACACGGCGGGCACGTACTTCGAGGAGCGGCATAACATTTTTCATAGCCGCGTCAAATACTTCCAACGGATCTTTGCCGGTTTTTGCACGAACAAGATCGAAAGCATCATATACAATGCGTTCTGCAACGCCTTTTTTGCCATCAAGCATAATTTTGTTGATGAATCTGGTTAATAATTTGGAGCCATACACCGGATCCGGCAGTACGTCTCTTTTAGTAACAGGGCCTTTTCTAGGCATGTGTTTCCCTCCTAATCATTTCGTTGTGTCAATCTTAGTTACTGCTTATTTTTTTGCTTTAGCACGTTTAGCGCCGTATTTGGAACGGCTTTGGCTGCGGTTTGCAACGCCAGCAGTATCAAGTGCACCACGAATGATATGGTAACGCACGCCCGGAAGGTCTTTTACCCTTCCGCCTCTAATAAGAACAACGCTGTGTTCTTGCAGATTGTGACCGATACCCGGAATATATGCGGTAACTTCGATGCCGTTGGTTAAACGGACACGAGCAACCTTACGCAGAGCAGAGTTAGGTTTTTTAGGGGTTGTGGTATAAACCCTGGTGCAAACGCCGCGTTTCTGAGGGCATTCTTTCAATGCCGGAGCGGTAGATTTTTCAACTGCAACCTGTCTGCCTTTGCGGACTAATTGGTTAATTGTAGGCATATCGGCACCTCCTTCCCGAATAATTAGATTTGAATGATTATAAAAACTTCCGCAGGGCGAAAGTCCCTATCAGTCTTTGAGCACCGCGGCGGCAGCAGCCCCAACGTGGATGCCGCAGGCTTTGCCAAGTTCCTGCATTGTTTCCGCCGTTATTACTTTAACACCGGCGGCTTCACAGCGTTCCAAAAGCGGGCGGCTTATGCGGATATCGGCATCTGCTGCTATAAAAACCAGCTTTGCCGTTCCCTTTTCAACCGCTTTTGCCGTTTGTTTAACACCAACGACATGTTTTGTTGCTTCTGTTAACTGCTTCAGCATCGGGCAATCCTCCTTAAAAAAGGGCATAACTGTTCCGTGATACTGATATATTGTAACATTACAAACAGTGCTTGTCAACATTTTTTTGCAACTTTTTTGTAGCCTTAACTGCCCATTTTATGCGCTTCTTTCTTTCCACGTTGCCAAGTGTTTCATTTTGTCTTTTTTGTAAGATTGTTTACACTAAAAAGCCCCTTTTTAAGCCTGTTTTCAGCTTTTGCAATTTCAAACTTTAACCGGCGTTTCCAAAAAAATATTAAAAAATCTTTAAATTTTCTTAAATTTCAGGTCAATTCAAAAGCGGGGGCAGCCATTTTTCTTTTAATTTTTCAAAATTCCATCTTGCATTTGCCGGACTTGTAGAAGGCATTGCTAAAATTTCTATATTTTGCAATTCATGCTCGCGGCAATATTTTTGCAAAGCGCTGTAAGCTTTGCCGCCATTGCAGCAAATGCGTTTAATTTTCGGATGCTTTGTTAAAAACTCCCGCAAATCATTATATTTCTCACTGCGGATTGCAGAATCAAGGCTGCCCTCGCGGCGGCAATATGCAATTACATCCCACAAAGCAATTTCGTTCCTCAGCAGCATTTTTTTGCGTTCTTCATAATCTTCCGGAACAACGCCATTATTATAAACTTCTGCCATTAATCGCCAAAACCGGTTATTTTTATGTCCATAGTATTGCTGCAATTCCAGAGAACGCTCACCGGGCATCGAACCTAAAATCAAAATCCGGCAGCCTTCATCAGCCACCGGAGCAAAACATCTGCAAACATCACTCACAACCTACACCCTCCACTTTAAGTGTCCCATCATCAATGCCAATAACTTCAACCTGTACGCCCATATCCTGCCAATATTTTATATTGCTGTTTTTTTGCCCGCGTAGTTTGCTTATCTCCTTTTTGGAAATATAAATTCTTACTTTTTTACTGCCGTTTTCCGAATGGGCTAAAATCTGCGGCGTAAGCTTTCTCCGCAAAACCATGCTTTTTACAATCTCGCCAAAAGCGGGATGAAACGGTCCTGCGATAATATTTCCCGGACTGCACAATTCTTCATCAGCCTGCAGGCCTATGCGGATAACTTTTATAGAATTATTTGCAAACAACTCAAATGCTTCTGCACATTGTTCAGCTGCTTCTTCCACAGTCAGCGGCTTAAAAAGTCCTTTTTTAAAACTTTCTTCAAGCGGAGTGTCTTTAATTACAAGCAATGGATACAGACGGATAATATCAGGTTTTAAAGCTATACTTTGCGCAACCGTTGCCAAAAAACTTTCTTTGCTCTGCCCCGGCATACCGCACATTAACTGCAAGCCAACGTTAAAGCCGTAAGAGCGCAAAAGCTGCACCGCCTTTGCCACGCTTTCAGCATTATGCCCGCGCTCAGCTAAATTTAAAACCTTGTCATCAAGTGACTGCACGCCCAGTTCAACGGTACTGACATTATGTTTTTTCAGCAGTTCCAGTTTTACAGGCGTAATATAATCCGGGCGCGTTGAACAACGCACAGCGCCAATTACACCTGCTTGCAAAAGTTCATCAACCGGTTTAAAAAGTTCTTCCTGCAATTCTATATCAAGCCCTGTAAACGAACCGCCATAAAAAGCTGCTTCGTTATCAAGTTCCGGTTTTATCCATTGTAAATATTTTTCTATCTGCTGGCGTACCGCCTGCGCCGATGCAGTTTTTTGCCCGCTGATTTTCTTCTGATTGCAAAAAACACATTGATGCGGGCATCCTGCATGCGGAATAAAAATTGGAATAATGCTCATTTTTAACCTTCCGTATTAAATCTTAACTGAATTATATTCTGCAAACATTCTGCCGTCAACACAGAAGTTTTTTATTAACTTTTTAATGTATTAAAATAAACGTTATACAAGAAATAGCAAGAAGTGAATTTTGCTGGCTATTTCTATCCTGACTGCGCTATTGGTTTAGAACTTGCAGGCACAATCGGGCATTAATCTTCTTTTGGCTTTGCCAAGCTTCTTTCATCAATTGCAACACATATCAGTTATGGCTTGTACTTTTAGTTTTTCTCCAAATTTCTGCCTCCATTTTTCTGAGCTATTTTCGTCAGCAGGTTATTCAGGCATTGCATTAATTGTAACAGGCATTTTTATTTTAAATCTTTTGGGAGCAGCACATTAAAAATTTAACAGGATATACAAAAAAACGGTTTCAAGCCTAATGCCCGAAACCGTTAATTTTATTTTTTAAGTTTTTCCAAAGCGCTTTTAGCAGCATGCTGTTCCGCTTCTTTTTTACTGTGCCCAACACCTTTGCCTACAACCTTACCGGCAACCATAACAACCGTTGTAAACGATTTGTTGTGTTCAGGTCCGCTCGAATCAATAAGTTCATAGGAAATTTCAACGTCGCCGTCTTTTTGGACAACTTCCTGCAAACGTGTTTTGTAATCAGAATAAATACCATGTTCGCAGATAAAATCAAGCTCTGTTTTCATCAGGCCAAGTAAAAATTTCTGCGCCGCCGGCAGCCCCTGGTCAATATAGTAAGCACCCAAAACAGATTCAAACGCATCGGCCAAAATTGATGCCCTAGCACGGCCGCCTGATAAATCTTCGCCTTTGCCAAGCCTTAAATACTTGCCCAGCGAAATTTTATGTGCATATTGCGCTAATGAATTCTCGCAAACAATATGAGCTCGCAGTTTTGTAAGTTCGCCCTCATTGAGTTTTGGGAAATTTTTGTACATATAAGTGCTGACGATAATGCTCAGCACGGAATCTCCCAAAAATTCAATACGTTCATTATGCACCGGACGCGGCTGTTCTTTTGATTCATGTGCAAAAGAAGTATGGGTAAGCGCCGTATTTAAAAGGTCTAAATTATTCATGGTAATTCCGAGCTGCCTGCAAAATTCCAGCAGCTCTTCCTTACGCTTACTTTGCATAGCAATCACCGTTTCTGCTTATGCCTGATATTTTTTAAGAAGAATGCAGGCATTATGGCCGCCGAAACCAAAGTTATTGGAAAGTGCAGCTCTTACTTCCGCTTTGCGCGCAACATTCGGAACATAGTCAAGGTCAAGGCCTTCTTCAAGATCCGGGTCTTCGTAGTTGATAGTCGGCGGAACAATGCCGGTATCAATGGTCAGAGCGGTTGCAATGGCTTCAACACCGCCGGCTGCACCCAAGAGATGGCCGGTCATGGATTTGTTGGAGCTGATCATCATTTTATAAGCATGGTCGCCGAAGATTTTCTTAGCGGCAATGGTTTCGTTCAAATCATTTCTGTGGGTAGAAGTGCCATGAGCGTTGATATAATCAACTTCGTCCGGGCTGATGCCTGCATCTTTAATAGCCAGTGCCATACATTCAGCCGGCATTTCGCCGCTCGGGTCAGGAGCAGTAATATGATAAGCATCAGCAGTCATTCCGTAGCCTGCAATTTCAGCATAGATATGTGCTCCGCGTTTCAGTGCGTGTTCAAGTTCTTCGAGAACAAGTACGCCTGCGCCTTCGCCCATAACAAAGCCGTCACGTTTTTTATCAAACGGGCAGGATGCTTTTTCGGGATGTTCGTTATTGGTAGAAAGAGCTTTCATATTGCCGAAACCAGCAACAGCCAGCGGATTAATTGCAGCTTCACTGCCGCCTGCCATCATGATATCAGCATCGCCATATTGGATAATTCTGAAAGCTTCGCCGATGCAGTTAGTACCGGTTGCACAAGCGGTTACAATAGCCATGTTGGGGCCTTTGAAACCAAGAGTAATGGAAATCTGGCCTGCCGGCATATTGGGAATTTCCATCGGGATAAAGAACGGGCTGATTTTGGACGGACCTTTTTCAGCAAATTTCAAAGTCTGTTCAAGGTAAGTATGCATGCCGCCAATGCCGCTGCCTACGCAAACGCCTGCTCTTACAGGATCGATGGTTTCAAGGTCGAGTTTTGCGTCTTCCACTGCCATTTTAGCTGCAGCTACTGCAAACTGGGTAACGCGGTCCATACGTTTGCCTTCTTTTTTATCGCCGAATTTGGAGAAATCAAAATCTTTAACTTCACCGGCAATTTTAGTGCCGTATTCGCTTGCGTCAAACTGGGTAATCAGGCCAACGCCGGATTTACCTGCAACGAGATTATTCCAAAATTCTTCTTTGCCGATGCCGATAGGGGTAATGGCACCTACGCCGGTTATAACAACTCTTCTCTTCAAAACAAATCACCTCAAAATTAAATTTTTGCTATATCTTCTTTCAGCCTTCTGAAAATTTCTTTAACAGGCAGAATTTCTTTAATTTTCCACATATTGGCACCGGTGAATACCAAACCGGTTTCAACATCGCCCTGCTGTGCACGGGTTAATGCCCTAATGATGCAGAAACTGCGTGAGCAATGTTTCAAGCATGCATCGCAGGTTGTAGGCCTCGGCTGAGTGCCGTCAAGCACTTTCTGCGCAAACGGATTTAAAATTGCACGCCCTTTATAACCAACCGGGCTGTCAATCTGCACAACGTCCTCTTTAGTCATCTTCAGGTAAAATTCCTTCAAAGCCGGAGCGCCGTTCGATTCTTCACTGGCTGCAAAACGGCTGCCCATCTGCACGCCGCTGGCACCAAGTTTTAAAAGCTCTGCAACGTCAGCACCGCAAACAGCACCGCCTGCTGCAATAACAGGAATGTTTACCGCTTTAAGAATACCCGGCAGAATGGTTTTGATGGATTCCTGAGTTCCCAGATGGCCGCCTGCTTCCGTACCTTCAACAACAATGGCTGCTGCACCGAGTTTTTCGGAGATTTTTGCCAGTTTTACAGAAGAAACGATAGGAACTACTGCTACATTGTAGGCGCGGCCGATGGCGAAAATATCTCTTGAAAAACCGGCGCCGGCAACAAGTAAATCCACTTTTTCTTCAGCCGCTGTCGTTATGAGGTCGGCAAAAGCACGTGCTGCCACCATAGCGTTAATACCAATCATACCCTTGCCTTCGCTGAGCTTTCTTGCAAGGCGTATTTCCTGGCGCAGTTCATCAAGTTCCAGCCCGGACGCCGCCACAAGGCCAACGCCGCCTTCGCGAGCTACAGCACCGGCCAGCCGCGCAGTAGAAAGCCTGATTGCCATGCCACCCTGAAATATCGGCATTTCAGCTACTTTATCACCTATTTTAAGCACTGGTAATTTCAACAAATATCCCCCATTTCTGGTTAAGATGCTACTTGGTAAAATTGGCAGGGAGGCAAAACCGCCTCCCGCCAAACTGCGGATAAATTATTTTTCTTCATCCAGCATTTTAACTGCGTCCGCAACAGTGCGGATTTTTTCTGCTTTTTCATCAGGAATTTCAACGCCGAATTCCTCTTCGAAAGCCATGATGAGTTCAACGATATCCAGAGAGTCTGCACCCAAATCGTCGATGAAGGAAGATTCCATTTTTACTTCTTCCGGGTCAACACTCAATTGTTCTACAGTGATGTCTTTAACTTTGTCGAAAGTGCTCATTACGATTCACCTCCTTCCAAGGTAATTTGATAATACATTATTACATTACCATACCGCCGTCAACATGTAAAGTCTGGCCGGTTATATAAGCAGCATTATCGCTAACAAGGAATAATACCGCTTTGGCAATATCTTCAGGCTCACCCAGGCGGGCAAGCGGAATGGAAGCTTCCATGGCAGCTACAACTTTTTCTGACAGAACGCTGGTCATGTCGGTTTTAATAAAGCCAGGGGTTACAGCGTTTACGCGGATTCCGCGTGCAGCCATTTCTTTGGCAACGCTGCGGGTAAAGCCCAGAATGCCTGCTTTAGCAGCCGCATAGTTGGCCTGGCCTGCATTACCCATTAAAGCAACAACGGAACTGATATTTACAATGCTGCCGCTGCGCTGTTTAGCCATGTATTTAACAGCAGCTTTGGTGCAGTTAAATACGCCTTTCAGGTTAGTGTTCAAAACCGCGTCCCAGTCTTCTTCTTTCATGCGCATAAGCAGGGTGTCGCGGGTAATGCCTGCGTTATTTACAAGAATATCAATATGGCCGAGTTCTTTAACTACTTTATCTACAATTTCTGCGCAAACATCAGTTTTGGAAACATCGCCCTGGACAAGAATTGCTTTTCTGCCCATTTTTTCAATTTCAGCAGCAACAGCTTCTGCAGCTGCGGTGCTGCCTGCAAAGTTAACGGCAATATCAGCGCCGTTTTCGGCAAGCATCAGTGCCACTGCTTTGCCAATACCGCGGGAAGCGCCTGTAACTAAAGCTACTTTACCTTCTAACTGCATTTTAACGTACCTCCTGGAAATGAGCAAGTGTTTTTGCAAGGCTTGCTTCGTCTTCTACGTTTAAAGAAGTTACGCTCTTATCAATTTTTTTGTTGAAACCGCACAAAACTTTGCCCGGACCAACTTCAACAAAAGTATCAACGCCGCCTGCAATCATTTTTCTTACGCCGGTTTCCCAAAGAACAGGCATAGCAGCCTGACGGATTAAGGATTGTTTAATTTCTTCGCCTTTGGTTTCTTCCTCGGCGTTTACATTAGCCATTACAGGAATTTTGGCGTCATGGAAAGTGATGGTTTTAAATACTTCTGCCAAACGGTCAGAAGCAGGCTGAAGCAGAGTGCTGTGGAACGGAGCGCTTACCGGCAGCAGCACAGCGCGTTTTGCGCCGGCTTCTTTTAATGCAACCAGTGCTTTGTCAACAGCGCCTACGGCACCGGCAATTACAACCTGACCGGGGCAGTTAAAGTTTACTGCCTGTACTGCTTCGCCGCATTCAGCTTCAATGCCGCGGCAAATTTCAACAATTTTATCGCTGTCCATGCCAAGCACAGCAGCCATGCTGCCTTCGCCAACAGGAACTGCTTCCTGCATGAACTGTCCTCTTTTACGTACAATGCGTACGGCATCTGCAAAATCAAGTGCTTCTGCCTGTACCAGTGCGGAATATTCGCCAAGGCTGTGCCCTGCTGCAATATCACAGGTAATGCCATTTTCGGCAAGCACTCTTGCGCAGGCAACGCTGGCAGTTAAAATAGCCGGCTGGGTGTTGAAGGTCAAACGAAGCTGGTCTTCAGGGCCTTCGAAGCACAGTTTGCTGATGGAAAAGCCCAAAGCTTCGTCAGCTTCTTCAAAAGTTCTGCGTGCACACGCATAATTGTCGTACAAATCTTTGCACATGCCAACGCTCTGAGAGCCCTGGCCCGGGAAAATAAATGCTACTTTACTCATTCACAAAGCCTCTCTTCCGTCGTTTATTTAGCCCATTTAAGTACAATACTGCCCCATGTAAGGCCTGCACCGAAAGCAACAAGCAGTAAGTTGTCGCCTTTTTTCATAGCGTGCTGGTCCTGCATTTCCGCCAAAGCGATAGGAATGCATGCTGCGGAAGTATTGCTGTATTTATCAATGTTTACCCAAACTTTGTCCATCGGCATTTTAAAATGCTTGGCAGCGGACTGGATGATGCGGATATTAGCCTGGTGCGGTACCAGCATATCAATATCCTCATTGGTCAGGCCTGCCTGCTCCAGCGATTTTTTAGCCGTTTTGCCCATAACCTTAACGGCAAATTTAAATACTTCGTTGCCGTTCATGTGTACGGTATGTTCTTTATTGTCAACGGTTTCATGGCTGGCCGGTCTGCGGCTGCCGCCTGCCGGCTGATACAGATGTATGCCGCCTGCGCCGTCGCTGCCAAGGTCAAGGCCAAGAATACCGTAACCTTCTTCAACTTCGCCTAAAACCGCTGCGCCCGCACCGTCACCAAACAGTACGCAGGTATTGCGGTCTTCCCAGTTCAAAATACGGGAAAGTGTTTCAGCGCCGATAACCAGTGCTTTTTTGTAAAGGCCGCTGGCAATCATCTGCGAAGCAACGCTTACGCCGTAAACAAAACCGGTGCAGCCTGCGGAAAGGTCAAACGCTGCCGCATGCTGCGCCCATAATCTGTCCTGCACAATGCAGGCAGTGGAAGGATATACGCCGTAATCAGGCGTTGCCGTTGCCACAATGATAAGGTCAATATCATTCGGGGTCAGCCCGGCATCTTCAAGCGCACGCCTTGCGGCAATCAGAGCCAAATCGCTGGTAGCCTGTTCGGGGGCTGCAATATGGCGGGTTCTGATACCAGTACGCTGTACAATCCATTCATCGGTAGTATCAACCATTTTTTCCAGGTCATGGTTAGTCAGAATCTTGCTCGGAAGATAACTTCCCACACCCAAAATACCTACTTGTTTTACAGCTTTAGTCATGTATATATCCTCGTTTCTTTATTCTTCTTCGTCTTTAACTACAATTTCCGCAATATGTTTTACAACATCACGTTCAGCAAAGTTAATTGCCACTCTGATGGCACTGGTAATAGATTTTGCTTTGCTGTTACCGTGGCAGATAATAAACGGAGCCTTAACACCCAAAAGCAGTGCGCCGCCGTATTCAGCAACATCGGCACGTTTTTTCAGCGCTTTAAGCACCGGCAGCAAAAGGAATCCGCCAAGTTTGGCACGCCAGCCGCCCTGCAAAATGGCATCTTTAACTACTACCATTATAGCACTTGCAAGCCCTTCTGCAAACTTTAATACAACATTGCCCACAAAACCGTCGCATACAACAACGTCTACCGTACCTTTGTTAATGTCGCGGCCTTCCACATTGCCGATAAAGTTAATGTGTTTTTCCTTTTTCAGCAGCGGATAAGTTGCCAGAGCCTGTTCGTTGCCTTTTGTTTCTTCTTCGCCGATATTCAAAAGCCCTACGCGCGGCTTTTCCATATCGAACATCAGCTCTGCGTAAACGCTGCCCATCAATGCGCTTTGCACCATATGTTCAGGTTTGGCATCAACTTTGGCACCGCTGTCCAAAAGCACCGTCGTACCGGTAAGGTTCGGTATCGGCGTTGCGATTGCCGGGCGTTCAATGCCCTTAATGCGGCCTAAATAAAACAGCGCTGCCGCTACTGCCGCGCCCGTACTTCCGGATGATACCAGAGCATCGCATTTTTTCTCACGCAGAAGGCGCGTTGCCACAACAATAGACGAATTCTTTTTCGTTTTTACCGCAATGGAAGGATGCTCGTCCATCCTTACAACTTCCGTTGCTTCGCAAATGCTCAGCTTCGGATTGTCATCTGCTTTATATTCGTGCAGCAGGTTTTTAATTACTTCGGGATCGCCTACCAGCACAATTTCACAATCAAATTCTTTTACAGCCTGTACCGCTCCAAGCACAAGTTCTTTCGGGCCATAGTCCGTTCCCATTACATCAAGCGCGATTTTCATATGCCTGTGTCCTTTCGTCCGGGCAGGGTACGATGATAAATTTTGCCCGGAAAACTTCCTCATTGTTATTTCTTATTTTAACCCAAATTATATATTTATTAAACTCCCTGCGTATAACTTCTGCCTTAGCCACTAAAGTTGCGCCGGCATAAACGGGCACTTTGTATTTTACATTGCCCACACCGGTCAGCGCTGCTTCGGCATCAACAACAGCCAGCGCCAGGGTATTTGCCATGGCAAACATGTAATATCCTCTTGCCACGCCCGTTTTTTCAAGTACCATATCAGGAGTTATCTTCATCATGGAAATACCGGAAGTATTGAGTTCAAGGTCAATCAATTCTCCGACTATATCCTTTTTGTCGATAGCCTTTAATTTTACCTGCGCGTTTTCAGCCATTTGCCGGGTGCGTTCGCGCAGTTCCGGAATGTTAAGGCTCAGCCTGTCCAGGCGGATAGTCTGAATGCTTACCGCAAGGTTTTTTGCAAGCTGCTCATCCGTTAAAAAAGGGTTTTTATGCAGCATTTTCATTAAGCGTTCATGCCGTATTACTTTTTTAGCAGAATTCATAACATCACCTTATTTTAATACCTACTCCTAATATCTGGATTTATTATAATAGCGCACAATAAAAATTGCAAGCAAAATTTAATATTAAAACTTTTTCTACAAAAAATTCACAAAAAAAAGAGGCCATAAAGGCCTCCTTAAAATTTTGCCGGAAAAGCAAAAACCCCTAAGCCAATGGCTTAAGGGGTAATTTTTACTCAGCGTCTTTTGCTACAACCTGTTTGCCGTTGTAATAACCACATTCAGGGCAAACGCGGTGCGGCATTTTCATTTCGTGACATTGCGGGCATTCAACTAAGCCGGGAGCGGTAAGTTTCCAGTTTGCACGGCGGGAATCACGGCGCGCTTTAGACATTTTTCTTTTTGGTACTGCCATCGTTGCTACACCTCCTCAAGCATAAGGCAAAATTTAATTTTTGATGAATTGCTTTAATGCCGCCAGTCTGGGATCAACCGTAGTTGTATCACAGCCGCAGTCGCCTTCATTTCTGTCAGCCCCGCAGACCGGACACAGCCCACGGCAATCTTCCATGCAAAGTGACTGCAAGGGAACTGCCAAAAGGAGGCTCTCTCGAACAGGCTCTGTTATATCAAGCAGATCTGATTCATAGATAAAAGCATCATTTTCAATGTTTTCTGCGCCTGCCGGGTAAAATTTTTCAACTACCTGCGCTGTCAGCGGTTCGGTAAAAACCTTTAAACAGCGTCCGCAGGTACGTTCTATTTCCGTTTTGGCTTCAGCCTTCAGTAAAATTACATCACCGGCATTTTCAACCACGCCTTCCAAAATGATAGGCCTAGTTACTTTTAAATCGGCTTCTGTAATATTAAGTTCATCCGGCGTAAGCTCATACGAAAAAGTTTTACTGCCGACAAGTCTTTTTTTGATTTCTGCGACATTTATTCTTATCATATTTCACCAATCGTATCAATTATAGCGATGCAAAGCGCCTTTGTCAAGTAATAGTTAATAGTTAAATGCTTACAATTTTATGATGCGGCGGCAGATATTCACCGTATCATGCGCAATTACCAGTTCTTCGTTGGTAGGGATAACAAAAATTTTTACTTTTGCTCCGTCAACACTTATCTCCTGGTTATGCCCGCGCACTTTGTTTTTGGCCGCATCAATGCTGGTGCCGAGGTATTCAAGGCCTGCACAGATTTTTTCGCGCATGGACGAAGAATTTTCACCAAGCCCTGCTGTAAAAACAATGGCATCAACGCCGCCCATGGCTGCCGTATAAGCACCGATATATTTTTTTACGCGGTACGCGAATATATCAATCGCCACCTGGCTGCGTTCATCGCCACGTCCGGCAGCGCTTTCCAAATCCCTGAAATCGCTCGAAAGTCCGCTGATTCCCAGCACGCCGCTGCGGCGATTCAGATAATCGTCAATCTGCTGGGCATCCATGCCTTCTTTTTCAATTAAAAACGGAATTATAGCAGGGTCAATTTCACCGGAACGAGTACCCATAACAAGCCCGTCCAACGGAGTGTAACCCATGCTGGTATCAATGGATTTGCCGTATTTTATCGCCGCCACGCTGGAACCGTTGCCAAGATGACAGGTAATAATGCGGTAATCTTCCATTGTATCGCCCATTAATTTTGCGGCTTCCTGCGCCACATATTTGTGCGAAGTGCCATGGAAGCCGTAACGGCGCACGCCGTATTTTACATACAATTCATAAGGCAGCCCGTAAAGATATGCTTCTTTCGGCATGGTTTGATGAAAGGCCGTATCAAACACCGCTACCTGCGGTACATTGGGCATTAACGCCATACATGCCTTAATGCCGTTTAAGTTTGGCGGGTTATGCAGCGGCGCAAGTTCTGCGCAGGCCGCTATGCCTTCAAGAACGTCCGGCGTTACCAGAACGGAATCGGTAAAACGCTCGCCGCCATGAACTACACGGTGGCCAACAGCGTCAATTTCGCTCATGTCTTTAATAACACCATACTCTTTGTTCGTCAACGCCGAAACTGCCAGCTTAATGCCAAATGAATGGTTAGGCACATCGATATTAATATCTACCGTGTATTTTCCTTCCGGAGTATGCTTCAAAACGGAACCATCCATGCCGATACGCTCTATCAAACCTTTGGCAAGCACCTTTTCGGTATCCATATTTATAAGCTGATATTTAATTGAAGAACTGCCGCAATTAACAACAAAAACTTTCACGCTATTCACCCCTAAAATTAGTTTTGCACTTCCGGGTAAATTTTAATATACTATTAGTATACACTATTTGACATTTAACCGCCAGTAAAACTTTCTAAGGAGAACCTATGAAAAATTCCATTGGCATTGTAGCCGAATACAATCCTTTTCATAACGGGCATGCTCTGCATCTCGCCGAAGCGCGCCGCCTTGCGGGAGAAAACCTTCCCGCCGTTACGGTAATGAGCGGCAGCTTTATGCAGAGAGGAGAACCTGCCTTTGCCTCCAAATGGCTGCGTGCGCGTTGCGCCATAACCTGCGGCGCAGATTTAGTTTTTGAACTGCCGGTTGTTTTCAGCTGCCGCAGCGCAGAATTTTTTGCCAAAGGCGCAGTGCAGCTTTTATCTGCAACCGGCGTTGTAAAATACCTTGCCTTTGGCGCGGAAACGGCTGACAGCAATACTCTTACGCAGGCAGCGGCTTATATTAACAGCCATCAGGACGAACTGCGGCAAATTATACAAAGCGGAACATCTTATGCTGCCGCGCAAACGCAGCTTTTGCAAAATGCCGGCATAAACTTCTGCGCCGATAAAGCCAACGATATTTTGGCATTAGAATACTGCCGGGCACTGCAAAAATACGCCCCCGAAATAGAACCTTTAGTAATCCGCCGGCAGGGCGCAGATTACAATGATGTTAGTATCAGCAACAGTTATGCCAGTGCCAGCGCTATCCGCAGAGAATATTCCTCAAACGGAATGACGGACAGCATTTTAGAGCAGCTTCCGGTTGAAACCCATAAATTTTTACAGGAAGCAGCCCAAACAGGGCAGCTTGGTTTTGATGAAAAACTTTTAAACACACTTATAATTTACAAGCTGCAAATGCTTAACGAAACGCAAATAGCCAGCGCCTGCGAATGCAGCGAAGGCCTGGAATACCGCTTAAAACAATTTGCCTCTGCTGCAGCCATGGAAGAAATAATAAATTCTGCCGCCGGAAAACGCTACACAAAATCACGCATCCGCCGTTTGTTAATGCAGCTGTTGCTTGATACCTGCAAAAACAATTTTACCAACGCACAGCCGCAATACCTGCGTCTTTTGGCATTTAACAGCCGCGGCGCCGGTTTGCTGTCGCAAATGCGCACAACTGCCAAACTTACTGTTATAACAAAATTAGGGCGAAATTTTAAAAACTGCCGCACCGTCAACGAGGCAGTTGATGCACAAATATTGCAGCAATTACAACTTGATATTACTGCCGCAAATATTACCGAACTTTTACGCCCCACTCGTCAAAACCTTTACAACAGCGATTTTTTCCATTCGCCGGAATATATACAGCAATAAAAAATTAAGCCGTTTACCCGCAAGAGTAAACGGCTTTGCTGTTATTTAATTATTTTTCTTCTTCGTTTTCAGGCTCTTCGTCATCAGCATAATATTCCTGAGGCGCAGCAAGTTTGCGGCGCTCATCATTAACGGAACTGCGGTTATCGTTCAGTCCCTGCAAAGCAGACTGCAAATTGCTGCTTAAATATGCCAGCATATCATCTGCGTATTGCAGTACGTCCATTTTTACGCGTTCAGCATAAGCATCGGCTTCTTCTTTAATCTCCTGCTGATTGCGCAGGGCTGTGTTTTTAACATCTTCGGCAAAAGCCTGCGCCTGCTGTACAACTTCTTCCTGGCGGATAAGGCGTTCTGCTTCCGCTTTGGCAATTTCTACAATGCGTTCCGCTTCTGTTTTTGCCTGTACAACAATATTATCGGCATCTTCATGCGCTTTGTTAATAATGGCCTTCTGTTCTTCCAACAGTTTGGCAGCGCTTTTTACCTCACGGGGAATTGCTTCCTTCAAATCGTCAAGAATTTCCGCAAGGTCGCTTTCTTCCACGATGATTTTATCTGTCAGCGGAATTCTGCTTGCTGCAGAAATAAGGTTATACATTTCGTCGAAAATTCTGTCTAACGTTGCACTTGTACTCTTATCAATCATCGTAACATCCTCTTTCTACACCAATAACTGTTTTTCTTTAAGCAGCTCCTTCATGCGCATTTCCACATTTTCCGGCACAAGCCCGTGAATGCAGCCGCCAAAAGTAGCAAGCTCGCGTACGCCGGAAGAACTTAAAAACGAATAATTGGCATTCGTCATAATAAAAACGGTTTCCAGATTGTTGTCAATCTTTTTAATTAAAAGCGCACGCTGAAATTCGTATTCAAAATCAGAAAAAGCACGTAAGCCTCTTACAATAAAAGGAGCCTTTTCCTGTTTGCAAAACTCATTCAATAAACCCGAAAAGCAGGTAACTCTTGCGTTAGGAATATGTGCCGTAGCCATACGCAGCAGTTCAACACGTTCTTCCATGCTGAACATTGCTTTTTCCTTTCCCGGATTATGAAAAACACTGATGACAATTTCATCAAACATTTGGCTTGCCCGTTCAAAAATATCAAGATGACCGTTGGTCACCGGGTCAAAGCTGCCCGGGCAAATTGCTCTGCGCACTATTTTAACCTCCCAAAATCTGCATTGCAGACGGTTATTTTTGGCAATATTCTACATAAAAGTAAAATTTCCTTTAAATTGCCGCACCTTTTATCAATTGTAACATATTTTTATATTTTTGCAAAACGAATAAAACTAATTTTTGTTTCGCCGTAAGTTTCGCAGCGTACAAGTTCAAAATTTTCCGGCAGCATTCCAATTTCGTCATGCGCCGAATGTTCTGCTACCAGATAACCGCCATCGTTTAAAAGCGGGCTTTGCGCCAGTGCTGAAATAACTTTTTGTACCAGACCTTTATTATAAGGCGGGTCGGCAAAAACAAAATCAAAGCGCAGGCCTTTTTTATAAAACTTTTCAATCATCTGCACAGCATCGCCCAAAAGCGTTTCCGTTTCATTTTCCGCACGGCATTTGGCAATATTGCTCTGCACCAGCCGCAGCGATTCCCTACTCATATCTGTAAAAACAATATGCTCCGCCCCGCGGCTCCAGCTTTCAAGCCCTAAATTACCGGTACCGGCAAACAAATCCAAAACCTGTGCGCCGATAATTTTACTGCCGATAATATTAAAAAGCGATTCTTTCACGCGGTCTGCCGTCGGGCGCACGTCCCAGTTTTTAGGTGTGGTAAGTTTCAGGCCGCGCGCCTTGCCAGTAATAATCCTCATTTAAAAAACTCCGTACTTGTAATATAATATTTATAATTATACGCTGCAAAGGAGGACGATTATGAAAAAATGCTTCTGGCTTTTTCTGCTCGCCGTTTGCAGCTATATTTTTTACTTTTTCAATTTGCCGCAAAGCACGCCGTATACACCGGCACCGCTGCCCAAAAACAGCAGCATGCTTTTGCTGCCGCTTGACAGCCGCCCGCCCTGCACAACGCTTGCGCAGGATTTAGGCAGCCTTGCCTCCATAGATGTAATTGTACCCCCAAAAGAACTTCTTGACAACTACCACACGCCGGCAGACCGCACAAAATTAACGGAATGGCTGCACCAAAACATTATCAACCATCCTGCCGCAGTCATTTCCGGCGACCTGTTAATTCACGGCGGACTGCTCGCTTCACGCCTGCCGCTCGGCACACAGACAGATGCGCAAAACTTTTTTAGCACGCTTAATAATTTACCTGCTAACGCAGATATAACCGTTTTTTCGATTATACCACGCCTGCTTGTAAGCGACAGCCTGCTGCCGGACGCCTGGTACCAGTGGCATTTAATGCGCTACAGCACTCTGCGCGACATTGTAGAACAGTTTGGCGATTACCCATCTACGCAGAAACTCGAAGAAATAAAAGCAGAAATTCCGCAGGAAATACTGCAAAAATACAATCTACTGTATCAAAATAACGATGCTTTCAACAAGCAGCTTGCTTTATTATGCGGTGCCAAAGGATATACTCTTATTATAGGGCAGGATGACTCGCAGCCTTTCGGGCTGCCAAACCGCAACCGCGCTCATGCAGCAGCCTATATGCGCAGAGCAGGTTTAAACAGCCAAAGCCTTACAACCTGCGGGGCAGATGAAATTGCCCAAATGCTTGTAGCACGCCGCTACTGCACGCTGCATAACTACAAGCCTAAATTTTACATTGAATACACAACGCCTGAAACCGCATTGGCTATTATGCCTTACATGGCAGTAACAGCTGAAGCGGCATTGCTTGATAAAATAAAATTTACAGGCGGCATGCTTACCGATAGTAAAAACGATGCTGACGTAATACTGTTTGTACACTGCGGCAATGCGGAAAACCATGCAACAAAAGCTATCGCCAAGCGCCTGCAAGCCCTGCTTGATGAAGGCAAACAGGTTGCCGTAATTGACAGCAGTGCCGATTACGAAAGCCGCCAGATGCTGCTTCCTGTACTGCTTGACAACAATGTAACCATTAACAAACTGGCAGCCTACGCTGCGTGGAATACCTTTGGCAATGCGGCAGGCACAGCCATTGCCCAAAGTGCAATTTTTACAGGGCAGCTCAAAAAACTGCCGCATCAAAACCTGCCCGCACTGTATGCACAAAATCTTAATTTTACCGTTGCCCGTCTATTGGACGATTACAGCTACCAAAAGCTGCTGCACCATCGTTTAAGCACAGAACTAACCTTGCGAGGCGCTGAGCCAACCGAACTTGCGCCGGGTTATAAAAGGTTTGCAGAAAATATCATCGAAGGTTTTATTTATAACCAAAAGCGCAAGCTGCTTTATACAAATCTCGGTACCACGCCTTTTTACAGTAACGGTACAAACCGATACTACCTTACCGGCATTAACGCCAAAATTTCCCTGCCCTGGAACAGAATTTTTGAAATTGATTTAAGAACTGAATGTGAATATGGCACAAAACCGCTTTGAGCAACTTATTGCCAAAGCGGTTTTATTTTTACTCTTTAAAATTTTCCAAACTGCCGCACATGGTTAGAGCGTAAACGCTTTTAGCACCTGCCTGTTTTAAGGTTTTTGCCGCTTCTTCCAGTGTGGCGCCGGTCGTTAAAATATCGTCAACCAGTAAAATATTTTTATCACTGACGGCATTTGCCGCCTTAAAACAGCCGCTCACATTGCTGCGGCGTTCTGCCGGCGTTAAACCATACTGCGGTGCGGTAGGCTTTATGCGCGCAAGTATATTGTTGCTCCATGCACCGTACTGCGCCAACGCTTCTTTAAAAACCTGCTCCGGTATGTCAAAACCGCGCTGTTTTAACCGCTGCGCATCTGTAGGTATACCTAATATCATATCAAACTTTTTTCCGATGTAAGCGCCTGCCAAAAATACGGATTCTTCCGCCAGAGGCTGCAAAAATTTACGTTCGTTTGCAAATTTCAGCTTATGCAGCATATCTTTTAATGCTCCGTCATATTTATAGCACATAAGTGCTCCGTCAAGATATTTCAGTCCCGGCATGGGCTCTAACATTAAATTTTTACTGCGGCACTCCGGGCAAAATACGCCTCGCTCCACCTCACGTCCGCAAACCACACAACTTTGCGTAAAAAATACGCTTACAAGCGTTTGCCACCAGTTTTGCAATAAATTCAAACTATCACCAATCTATTTAAAATACGTCAGCCTGTTCCTGCAAGCGTTCTGCCAGAAGCGAATAACGTTTGCGGGTTTTATCGTTTAAAACGGCGGTTTGCACGGCTTTTTTGCTGCCAACTATAACAACTTTTTCCCGCGCCCTTGTAACCGCAGTGTAAAACAGGTTGCGCTGCAGCATAATATAATGCCCCGGCACCATTAAAAGAATTACTACCGGATATTCGCTGCCCTGCGATTTGTGCACGCTCATAGCATAAGCAAGCTGCAATTCATCCGTTTCGGCAGAAGTGTAAACTACTTTGTTGCCGCTTATGCCGGCGTATTCGTATTCCTGTTCAAAAGATGTAAAAACAGGTTTGCCGCCATCATCATAAGCCACAGTTACATTACCGCCGTCGATGCGCACAATCCGTCCTATATCGCCGTTAAACACTTCTTTTTCATAATTGTTGCGTATCTGCATTACCTTGTCGCCTTCACGCAGCACTGCGCCGCCCGGCAAAACAAGTTCCCCTTTATCCGCTGCGGGCGGATTTAAATGCTGCTGCAACACTTTATTCAAATTCTGCACGCCGCAGGGATTTTTATGCATCGGCGAAAGCACTTGCACATACTGCAAGCCGTGTTCCGCCGCTATCTTTCCGTAAAGCTGCGCCACATAATCGGCAGCCATAAATTCGTTGTCAAATCCCACAAATTCAAAATCACTGCGTTCTGCAAATTCCGGCATCTGCCCATGGTTAATGCGGTGGGCGTTGCGCACAATTGGGCTTACTTCCGCCTGGCGGAAAACATTTTCCAGCCTTACCACCGGCATTTTTTTGCTGCGGATAATATCTTTTAAAACAGAACCCGGCCCTACTGAAGGAAGCTGGTCCACGTCGCCTACAAAAATAAGGCGGCAGCCTCCCGGCACTGCTTTCAGCAGATGGTACATCAGCGTAATATCAAGCATTGATGCTTCGTCGATAATAATTGCTTCGGCATCCAACGGCTCACTGTCATTCTTGCCAAAGTTAAAACCGCTGCCATCCGGCTGATACTCCAAAAGCCGGTGCACCGTAAGCGCCGGATGACCACTTGATTCAGCCAGGCGTTTTGCAGCCCTGCCTGTTGGTGCAGCCAGCAAAATACGGCAGCCTGCTTTTTCAAGCACCGTTAATATGCCTTTAGTTACCGTAGTTTTACCTGTGCCTGGGCCGCCTGTAAGCACAAACACGCCGTATTTAAGCGAAGCGTGAATAGCATCTTTTTGCGCTTCGGCAAGCTGTATGCCGGCTTCACGTTCCCAATCGGCAATTATTTTTTCAACATCTACGCTGCGTATTTTGCCGGGCGCATCCCTTAACGCCAGCAGGCGTTTTGCTGTCTGCGTTTCCGCCTGATACAGATATTCCGGATAAATAAGCCGCAAGCCGCCAACTTCTTCCGTGCGCAGGCGGTCTTCGTCAATCAGCTCTTTAAAAAGTTCCTTCACTGCTTCCGGCTCAGTCTGCAAAAGTTTAACCGTTTCCTGCGCCAGCAGTTCTTCCGGCACGCAGGTATGCCCCGCCGCTGCCGCCATATTCAGCGCATATACAAGCCCTGCTTCAATGCGGCGTTTATCGCTGCGGCTGCAGCCAAGCGCCATGGCAATTTTATCAGCCGTCCTGAAGCCTATGCCCGTTACTTCGCTTGCCAGAGCATAAGGGTTTTCCTGCACGCGCGCCAAAGCCGTGTTGCCATAACGCGCCGCAAGTTTTGGCGCATAGTTAGCACTGACGCCATGCTGTTCCAAAAACAGCATTAACTCGCGCATTTCACTCAGTTCCGCATAAGAAGCCGCAATGCTTTCAGCCTTCTTGCGCCCAATACCGGCAACCTCTGTAAGCCGTTCCGGCTCGTTTTCCATAATGCTCAGCGTGCGGCTGCCAAAATGTTCTACAATGCGCGCCGCCATAGTCCGCCCAATGCCTTTAACTGCGCCGGAGGCCAGAAAACGCTCAATACCGTCCGTAGTGCTTGGCTTAACAACACGCAGCGTATCCGCCTTAAACTGCCGTCCAAAACGCGCATGCTCGCACCATTCTCCCCCAAGCACAATGTTTTCGCCCATATAGGGGGCCATGCCTTTATAGGTAACGGTTACAAGCCCAGCCGCCGTTTTTACGCGCAGCACGCAAAAGCCGCCGTCATCGCTCTGATATATTACATTTTCCAGTATTCCCTGTAATTCTTCCACATGCTCACCGCCGTGCAAAACAAATGTTCAGTTTATTATAGCATGTTTTTTATTGTTTATAAACCGCGCGCAGCGTGATTATTTTTTGACAATAGCGTTAAAATTAGCTATAATTAATTAAATACGTTTTTGCTGTTTTTTAAAAACGCAGGAGGACTGGCCTTGAAATCTATCGGCACACAAATTGCCATTGATATGTATAATTGCAGCGATATTCTTTTAGATGACGTTATCGGCATTGAGCATATGCTCAGCAGCGCTGCCGCACGTTTCGGCATGGAACCGAGCGGCGTATATGTTAACGACGAAGACGGCATTGATGAATATTCCGTGTTTGCACACTGCAAACAGGGACATATTACCATGCACGTTTATCCTGACCTCGGTTTTGCCACTATTGATATTTTTACCTGTTTCAAAGAAGCAAATCCCGACGGCCTCGCACGTTTCATGCGCCATTATTTCAATCCCGATAAATCTAAAATAACATATCTTGAACGCGGCGACTTCGGCAACGAAAGCGATATGAAACCGCGCCGCAAATCACATACCAAAATTATACGCAAAGCCAAAACCCTTGGCAAAAAATTATCTAAACTGATGATGCGTCCTAAATCTATTTAAAACGCTGCCAAACGGCAGCTTTTTCTTTTAGTGAACTTGGAGGATTTTATGAAATACATTTTCTGGGATATTGACGGCACACTTTTGGTAACAGGACTTGCCGGTGCCGATGCACTGCGCCAGGCAATCAAAGAGCAGTTCGGCGTTGAAAATTTTCAGTTTTCTCATCCGCTGGCAGGCGCAACCGATTCGCAGATTATCAAGCAAATCTGCATTGATATTAAAGGACGCTGCCATACCTTTGACGCAGCCAACCTTTTAATAAACTACCACCGCCTGCTGCCCCAGTTTTTACAGCAGCGCCAGGGCCGTTTAATGCCTAATGTTGAAAAAACACTGGAATATTTTAAAGGCCTTGAAGGATTTACAACCTGCCTTTTAACCGGCAACACCACTACCGGGGCTTACCACAAATTAAAACGTTACAGCATTGACCGCTACTTCGACAGCCGTTACGCAGTTTGCGGAGAGCTGAGCGAAGAACGTGACGAACTCGCAAAAATAGCTTTAAGGCGTTTGCAAATCTATTTCCCCGAACAGGAAATTACCGGAAGCGATATTTTTCTTATCGGCGATACGCCCAATGATATAAAATGCGCACAGGCAATAGGCGCACGCTGCCTTGCCGTACTTGCAGGCAGTACCTACACCAGAGAACAGCTTGCTGAATGTAAGCCATGGAAAATACTGGACGAGCTGCCTGGCAACCCCAAAGAACTGGAGCAAATGTTTAACAAAGCATGAGGTTAACCATGAAAAAATTTTTACTGACACTTATTTGCTGCTTTGCCTTACCCGCAGCAGCACTTGCTTATAACGCCGGCCATGTTCAGCTTGTACAAAGCGGTATAAGCTGTCCCGGTGCCGATTTAAGCGGCGCTGATTTAAGCGGAATGAATCTTGAAGGAATAGACCTCAGCGGCGCTGATTTAAACGGAGCACGTTTTTCCGGCTGTAATTTTACAGGCGCCAATCTGCAAAACGCCAATCTGCACCGTGCAGTGCTTACCGGCTGCACTTTTACCAAAGCCAATTTGGCAAATGCCAATTTACGTTATGCCAACTTAAACGGCAGCAAGCTGGATAAAACCGTTTTCAGCGGGGCAGAACTTTTCCGCGCCAGCCTGCGCGGCTGCACAATGGAATATGCTAATTTTGCTTATGCCAAATTGCAGGAAGCAACGCTTGATAACTCAACCGCCCATAAAGCTGATTTCAGCTATGCCAATCTTTCTTACTGCTGGCTTTACAAAGCAGATTTGACAGATGCTGTTTTAACGCATGCCAATTTATACAACGCCAAAATGAATAATGCAGTGCTTACCGGCGCAGATTTAACATCTGCCGGTATGTCTCGCGCCAGCTTGCAGCACGCACAGCTTAACGGTACACGGCTTGACCGCGCGGTGCTTGACGGCACTGATTTCAGCTATGCAGATTTAACGCTGACCGATTTTGGACGTGCCTTTAAAGATAACGCTAAATTTTAATTTTAAACATTCAAAAAACTCCGCAGTTTTTCTGCGGAGTTTTTTTGTGCTGCTTTTCAACTTTTATACATTGCCAGTTAAGGTTTTACAACAATTTTTACCATTGGGTCATCCGGGCAAATTTGGCGTTCCAAAGCATGCTGCAAATCATCAAGCGGCAAAACTTCCGTTACATATTTTTCCGGGTCGATAAAACCGCTGGCAATCAAATCTATTGTTTCTTCAAATTCCTTTCTGGTACAGGATACGCTGCCGATAAGCTGAATTTCGTTAAGAACAAGCCTGTTAAGCGAAAACGGAATTTCCCTGTCAACAGAGTTGCCGATGGCTATTATTTTACCACCCGGGCGCACTGCATCAATACAGGCTGCAAGCGATTCGGCAGCACCTACTGCTTCAAACACAATATCAAAACCACCACCGGATGCAACATGATATTTTTCTGCGCGTTTTTGGTCATTACCATCAAAATATTCATCAAAAATACCAAGTTCTCTGGCTTTTTGAACTTTAATATCATTTACTTTGGACATTGCCACATAAGAAGCACCGCATTTTTTGGCAAGCTCACCCAAAAACTGCCCAATAATACCGCTGCCAACCACTAACACTTTGTCATGCAGCTTAACGCCGCTGCGTCGAATAGCATGATATGCTACCATCAGCGGGTCAATGCAGCCTGCCGCTACATCACTGACGGAATCAGGGAGTAAATAGGCATTGGAATATTTACCGACAAATTTTTCGGCATAAGCGCCGTTGCATACAAAGCCCATGTAATTAGTGCCGTTAACCTCACGGCAGAGTTGTTCCTGCCCTGCCATGCACATATCACATTTGCCGCAATACAAATTAGCCCAAAAAGTAACGCGGTCACCGGTTTTAAAATTACTGTCGCCAGGATTGGTAACAACACCGCAAAACTCATGTCCCATCCAAAAATCTCCATTTTGATTGCCCCAGCCTTTACCGCTTTTCCACATATGTATATCACTGCCGCAAACTCCGCAGGCAGATACCTTGATTTCCATCTGCCCCGGCAAAACCGGCGGAACCGGCACGGTTTTAATTTCAATTTTCTGCGGGCCTGTTAAAACTGCCGCTTTCATCATTTCCTGTGTCATTAATCTTCCTCCTTGCCAAAATAGAACATTCCGTTTTCTTTATTATACGGTACTTTATCTTGACGGGAAATTACCAAAAATGCTACAATCTATTTACTAAAAGTAAATAGAAAGGATTGTTTGCTTTGCTCAGCCAGCAGTTACTTGTCTTTTTAAAAGCAGCAGAATGCGGCAGTTTTACCAAAGCAGCAAAACAGCTTTTCATAACGCCTGCTTCTGTAATGAAACATATTAATTCACTGGAAGCACGCCTTGGGCTGACTTTATTTAAACGCAGCAAGGCAGGGCTGGAACTTACTGCTGCCGGGCATGCGCTTTATAAAGACGGGAAAAAGCTCAGAAACTCGGCAGAAAACGCTTTAATACATGCTAAAAGCGCTGCTTTTGCAGAAGGAATTACCATACGTATTGGCTCCTCCTTGTTAAATCCAAGCCGAGTTTTAACAGATTTATGGAAACCGCTGCGCGAAAAATATCCACAGTATAAATTCCGTATTGTACCGTTTGAAGATACTAAAGAACAAATCATTCCATTAATGGCTTCACTTGGCGAACGCATTGATTTGTTAATCGGTTCGTTTAATTCAAATACCATGTATGAGCATGCCAATTATTTAGTTTTAGGTTATTATAATCTATGCGTCGCCGTACCAAAAGAACACCCGCTTGCAGCAAAACCAGAACTGGACTTTACAGATTTATACGGAGAGCAGCTTTTAACCGTTACCGGCGGAGATTCGGAAATAATTACAAATTTT
>CAJLLL010000006.1 GCA_905207485.1 uncultured Phascolarctobacterium sp. | reverse complement strand
GGCATCAAAGCGTCCGCCGCCGCCTGCGCAGCCACCGGGGCAGGCCATAACTTCTATAAACTGATAATCGGCAGTGCCGTTTTTAATACGTTCCATCATTTCCATAGCGGACTTAAGAGTATGCACAACCGCTATTTTAACTTTTTTCCCGGCAATTTCAAGTTCTGCCTCACGGGTGTATTCCATGCCGCGCACTTCGGTGTAATCAACACGCGGCAAATCCTGCCCGCTTAAAACATCAGCCACTGTACGCAGGGCCGCTTCCATAACGCCGCCTGTCGTTCCGAAAATTACGCCTGCGCCGCTGCCGGTTCCAAGCGGAGAATCAAAACTTTCTTCCGGCAAATGTTTAAAATCAATGCCTGCTTCACGAATCATGCGGCCAAGTTCACGCGTTGTAATAACAATATCAACATCGCGGTAGCCGGATGCGCACATTTCAGGTCTTGCTGCTTCCGCTTTTTTAGCGGTACATGGCATAACGGATACGCTGACGATTTTAGCCGGGTCGATTCCTGCTTTTTCAGGATAATATGTTTTAGCAATAGCCCCGAACATTTGCTGCGGCGATTTTGCCGAAGACAGATGATCTAAAAGTTCCGGGTATTTAAGTTCTATCATATTAACCCAGCCCGGGCTGCACGAAGTAATCATCGGCAGCTTGCCGCCGTTTTGCAGGCGGTCGATAAATTCATAGCCTTCTTCCATTATAGTAAGGTCGGCAGAAAAATCAGTATCAAAAACTTTATCAAAGCCAAGATGGCGCAATGCCGCAACCATTTTGCCGGTTACAATGCTGCCCGGTTCCATGCCAAGTTCTTCTCCGATTGCAACGCGAACGGAAGGCGCTGTTTGCACAATAACGATTTTGTCCGGGTCGTTAATGGCATCCCATACTTTTTCAGTATCGTCGCGTTCAACAATGGCACCGGTCGGACATACGCTTGCACATTGGCCGCAGTAACTGCATGCAACTTCACCGAGGTCACATTCAAACGCTGTGGAAACAATGGTATCAAACCCGCGGTTGGCAAAACTGTAAACGTTCATGCCCTGCACATCGCGGCAAACGCGGATGCAGCGCCCGCAAAGGATGCATTTTTCTTGGTCGCGCACAAGGCACGGGTTGCTGCCGTCGATAGTATGGGCTTTACGCGCACCGCCTTCAAAACGGATTTTACGCAAACCAAGGTCAGCGGCAATTTTTTGCAGTTCACAGTCGCCGCTTTTCTGGCAGGAAAGACAGTCTTTAGGATGGTTTGCCAAAAGCAGTTCCACAACCATGCGGCGTGCAGCACGCACTTTCGGCGTATTGGTTTTTACTACCATGCCTTCAGCAACCGGATATACGCATGAGGCAACAAGCGTTCTTGCTCCGCTTGCTTCAACAACGCATAAGCGGCATGCACCTTCTGGCGCAAGTTCAGGATGATAGCACAAAGTAGGAATATAAATGCCTGCACTGCGTGCAGCTTCTAATATAGTAGCGTTTTTAGGGGCCTGTACAGTTTGCCCATTGATTGTCAAGGTAACCATTTCCATTTTTATGCCCCCCTTAACCCTTTACTATTGCTTTAAACGGGCAGGCTGCCATGCAGGCTCCGCATTTAATGCATTTAGTTGTATCAATAACATGCTGGCTGCGCGGCGCTCCGCTGATTGCCTGAACCGGGCACTGCCGTGCGCACAGGCCGCAGCCTTTGCACTGTTCGGTAATTTTATAATTGGCGAGTTTTTCGCAAACGCCTGCCGGACAGCGTTTTTCTTTAATATGCGCTTCATATTCATCGCGGAAATATTTAAGCGTACTGAGTACAGGATTAGGAGCACTCTGGCCTAAGCCGCACAAAGCAGTTTCTTTGATATTGCGCGCAAGTTCTTCCAAAAGTTCAATATCGCCTTCACGTCCCTGACCTTCGGTAATGCGGGTTAAAATTTCCAGCATACGTTTAGTGCCTTCGCGGCAGGGCGTACATTTGCCGCAGGATTCAGACTGCGTAAAATTAAGGAAGAATTTGGCAACATCCACCATGCAGGTGTCCTCATCCATAACAACCAAACCGCCGCTGCCCATCATCGCTCCGGCTGAAATCAGCGAATCGTAATCAACGGAAAGGTCAAGCATGGATTCCGGCAGGCAGCCGCCGGAAGGGCCGCCAATTTGTACGGCCTTAAATTTTTTGCCGCCGGTAATACCGCCGCCGATATCAAAAATAATTTCACGCATGGTAATGCCCATTGGAACTTCAGCAAGGCCGGTATTGTTAATTTTGCCGGTAAGAGCAAAAACTTTAGTGCCTCTGGATTTTTCCGTGCCGAAACCACAGTACCACTCTGCGCCGTTAGTAATAATGGAAGCAATATTAGCAAAAGTCTCTACGTTATTAATATTGGTAGGTTTGCCCCACAAACCGCTGACGGCAGGGAACGGCGGACGCGGGCGCGGCATGCCGCGGCGTCCTTCAATAGATGCCATAAGCGCGGTTTCCTCGCCGCATACAAAAGCGCCGGCGCCTTCTTTAATATGGATTTTAAAAGAAAATTTAGTTCCGAAAATATTATCGCCTAAAAGCCCCATCTGCTCTGCCTGCTCAATGGCAATGCGCAGGCGTTTAATTGCCAGCGGGTATTCGGCGCGCACATAAATATAGCCTTCATCTGCGCCGATTGCGTAACCGCAGATAGCCATGCCTTCAAGCACTTTATGCGGGTCGCCTTCAAGAACGCTTCGGTCCATAAAAGCACCGGGGTCGCCCTCATCGGCGTTGCAGATAACATATTTTTTATCATTAACGGAATTAGCGGCAAACTGCCATTTCATGCCCGTCGGAAAACCACCGCCGCCGCGTCCGCGCAGGCCTGATTTTTTCACTTCATCAATAACTTCCTGCGGGGTCATGGTTGTAATGGATTTGGCAAGCGCTTCATAACCGCCAACCGCGATATATTCTTCTATCTGTTCCGGGTTTATAGCACCGCAGTGCTCCAAAACCAGACGTTTTTGTTTTTTATAAAAATTAATTTCCGAGTAAGCCGGAATCTGTTCATGCGTAAGCGGTTCATGGTACAGCAGGCGCTCTACAATACGGCCTTTAAACAGATGGCTGTCAACAATTTCACTGACATCTTCCGGTTTTACGCGGCAATAAAAAGTTCCTTCCGGGTAAATAATTACCAGCGGGCCATGTTCACAAAAGCCATGGCAGCCGGTTTCAACAATAACAACCTCATCACTGAGCCCTTTTTGCTCAAGCTGTCTGGCAAACTCAAGCTGTACTTCCTTGCTCCCGGCAGATTTACAGCCGGTGCCGCCGCAGACGAGGACATGTGCTCTTATATGCTGCATAAAAAACCCTCCCCGATTTTATTCCTGTTCTATCTTGCCTACGACAAGCTCCTCTACTACCCTGCCGTTAACAACATGTTCGGCAATGATTTTTTTCACATCGGCAGGTTTTACCTTGCCGTAAGTAATGCGCGGCTCTCCGGGACGCACAACATCAACCAGCACTTCTTTTTCGCACATGCCGATGCAGCCGGTCTGCTGCACCTGCACATCGTTCAAATTGCGCACGGCAAGTTCGTCAAGCACGGCTTTCATTACCTCGCGCGCACCGGCAGCAATGCCGCAGGTGCCCATACCGATAATAATTTTTGTGCTGCTGCTCTGGCGCACTTTAATATCATTTTTAAGCTTTTCACGCAAAGCCCTAAGGTCTTCCAGTGTTTTCATTTCAATCCTCCTGACCGGCATGCAGCGCGTTAAGCTGCTGCCTCAGATAGTCCTCCGTCCAGCGGTAAATTTCCGGATGGGCAAAATCAGTTTCATCACCCAACACGGCACGCACATCCTGCGTATCAAAAACAAAGCTGCCGCCTGCGGCATTATAAGTAAAAACCAGTTCTACTTGCGGCGCTCCCGCCAGCAGCACGGCAATGCTGCCAGCTATATCGCCAAGCGGAGGGCGGTCAATGTTATCTGCCTTAAAAGCAGCCTTAACTTCCGTCCCTTCTCCCGGCTTTGATTTAATATCAAAATAGCCGCCGCACTGCGCTGTTACCATATCCATAAACGGTATGCCCATGCCAACCTTACGGGTAAGGCGGGTTGTAACAAACGGGTCACGAACTTTTTTAACCATTTCTTCCGTCATACCGCGGCCGTCATCCGCAATGGAAAAAATAAAATAGCCGTTTTCATTTTCATTAATATCTATTTTTAAATGGCGTGCGCCTGCCTCAATCGAGTTTTGCGCCAAATCCAGTATATGCAGTGAAAGTTCTCTCATAATTACTGGTATTTTGCCAAAATAGCCTTTAATTTATCCGGCGTAAGGCGTCCGTGCGTATCATCATTAACCTGCATAACAGGCGCCAGGCCGCATGCACCGATGCAGGCAACCGTTTCCAGGGTAAAGCGCAGGTCATCCGTGGTATGTCCGGCTTTAATATCCAGTTCTTTTTCCAGAGCCTGTAAAATTGTTTTGCCGCCGCGTACATGGCAGGCAGTACCCTGGCATACGCGGATTATATTGCGCCCGCGCGGATTAAGATGGAACTGAGAATAAAAAGTTACAACGCCGTAAATTTGCGAGATGGGCGTGCCGGTTTGTTTGGCAACATATTCCAATGCATCTTTAGGCAGATAATTATAAAGGGACTGTACTTCCTGCAAAATCGGAATTAAAGCGCCCTTAACGCCTGCGTATTTGCCAAGGATAGCGTCAATGCGGGTCTTTTCCGGATTTTCGCCGCCGCAGCAGCTGCAAGTTCTCTCCACAAAGCTCATGGTACATTCTCTCCTTATCTTTCAATATTAAATGTACAATTATAACTATATCAAAATGATGTTATATATGCAATACTATTTGCTGTGTATACTTTAAACAGCGTATACTATTTCAATCTGTATTTTGTATAAAACACCCGGGCTGCCAGCTTCGCCCATCAATGCCGTTTATGGCGAGCCTGAGTTCTGCAACGGTCAAATCTTCAACCGTAATAAGGTTTTTAGGCCCGTCAATAAAGCTGTCCATCATATGCGCATCGCTGCTGGTAACATAGTTCAGCCCGCCAAGTGGCATTTTTAATTTCTGCTCTTTTAATTCCTTTAACCCTGCCCTGCTGATTTCCGCCGCAGCAAGCCCCATATCGGACGGCAAAAAACCAAGCTGCATTAAAAGGCTGTAAGAAGGCCTGTCAACATGTGCGGCTATCGCCATACCGCCAAGAGCATTTACTTTCTGAATAACATCATACGCAGGCAGTTTTAACGGCCCCAAAAGCATACGTTCTTCTTCGGCAACAAAGTTATCATCATCGTCGACAATAAACTGAGCACCAAAACGTTCCGCATTATTTTTTAAGCCGCTCATATTGGCATCCACAATCTTTTGCCAGTCAGCAAGCTGCTCAAGCGTATCAAACAAAACTACTATATGCGCTTCTTCGCGGCATTCAACTTCCATGCCCGGAAAAACCTTTATGCCGTACTGTTCTGCAGCTTTTACTGCCGCAGCGGCATTAGCAGAAGCGTTATGGTCTGTAATGGCAACGGCATCAACGCCGTACTGCGCTGCCCGCAGCACGATATGGTGCGGTGTCATTTCAATTTCCGCACATGGCGAAAGCAATGTATGGATATGAAAATCAGCCAGCAGCGTTTTCATTTTCCGTTGGTAATGCCAAGGGCATATAACTGCCCGGCAACAACATAAGCAGGCAAATCGGTAGCAGCAATATTAATATTGTTGGCATCGGCTTTTTTCAGGGTATCTTCCTCCACAGGAGCCCCGCCGGCAACAATAACTGCCGCAAGGCCTATTAAAGATGCCACCGCAGCTACATTCTGATGCCCCTGCATAGTTACCCACACCATGCCCGGCTCAGCCTGCCCCATTACATTACTTAACAAATCAGAAGCATAGCCGCCGGTAACTTCAGTCTGCATATCGCCGGTATGCGTTAATAAATTAAGGTTTAAACTGTTAATTACTTCCTTTATCTGCATCTTTTTCTTCTCCGTTATCGTTTAAATCCATGCCTTCATTGGAAATAGGTATCTGCTTGGCAAGTTCCAGCATGCCCTGCGCCAGTTTTTTTACACTGGCACGCAGTTTAAAAATGCAGTCTATTTCCGTTGCCTTGCCCTGCACAATATCTTCCGCAAGGCACTGGCAGTTCGGCGCGCCGCAGGCACCGCAGTCAAGGCCGGGCAGTGAATTCAGAACTTCTTCCATCCGTTCAAATTTTTTCATGGCTTCCATAATATCGTCGTCCAGCTGCATCATTGGCCGCGGAACCAGTTTTTTTACATAAGAACCGGATTTCGGGAAACCATCGCAAACCATGCTGGCTGCCATTGCCTCAAGGCGGTCTGCAGGTTCCTGTTCCCGCATCCGCACAAGGCGCAGTTTAAGATTCTTTTCTGCCACAAATTTATTTTCCGCCGTCAGCGGGCCGCCAATGCAGCCGCCGCTGCAAGCAAGACACTCCACATAATCAACGTCCGGCATTTTGTTCATGGAAATCTGTTCCAAAACGTCATATACGTTTTCAATGCCATGCACAGCCAAACCGTTTTTGATGCCAATGGCAGCAAGTTCGCCGCCATAACTGCCCCAACCCATACCGTAAGATGACGAAGCCGTTATTTTTTTGCTCTCTTTCACGCTGCCTATGCTGCGCATCAGTTTGCCGTAAATTTCTGAAATGGCAATGCTGCCGGTCAGCTGGGTATGGACAACGTCAACCGACTGGCGTATATTAGCGTTTTTAGACGGGCAGGGCGCCAAAAACCATACGCCTATCTGCGAAGCATCAAGTTTTAAACGTTCTACCGCTTCTTTTTTAACATAAACCGCAGCGGCTTCCACAGGCGGCAATACAGGCACAACCTGCTTAATAAGTTCGGGGAATTTTACCTGAATAAGCCGCAGCACTGCCGGGCAGGCGCAGGAAATAAGCGGTTTGCGCCCGCCTTTATAATTTTTAATATAATCCGCTATTTCAAGCGATATATATTCAGACGCAACGGCTACATCAAAAATCTCGTCAAAGCCAAGATTGCTCAGGCCGCCGCGTATGGTTTCTTCCGTGATATCCGCCGGAAACTGCGCATACAGCGAAGGAGGCGGCAAAACGATATTATATTGGTATTTTTGTATTTCTTCCAGTTTATCAGAATATGCTTCAACTGCGTGATATGCACAGCGGCGCATACATTCGCCGCAATCTATGCAGCGCGACGGTATAAGTTCCGCCTTGCCGTTGCGTACGCGGATAGCATCGGTAGGACACGCCTTAACGCAGGTTACGCAGCCCTTGCATTTAGAGCGCACAAACCGGACAGAGTGAATATAACCTTCTGCCAATTATATCACCTCTTTTATAAATCTTCGCTGATATGGTTAAACTCCATAGTAATAGAAGTGCCTTCACCAATTTTAGACTGAATATCAAATTTATCGCTGCACTTCATCATATTGGGCAGGCCCATGCCAGCGCCAAATCCCATCTGGCGGATATAATCAGGAGCGGTAGACCAGCCTTCCTGCATGGCCAGTTTAATATCCGGTATGCCGGGGCCGTGGTCGGTAATATTAATTACCGTGTGGTCTGTAAAAATTTCGGCGTTTACAGTACCGCCGCCGGCATGAATTATGACATTCATTTCCGCCTCATAAGTGCCGATGGCAATACGGCGCACAATATCAGCCGGCACGCCGATTTTTTGCAGCATGCGTTTAATATTGCCGGAAGCCTCGCCTGCACGGTCAAAATCACCGCCGGCAACATCATAACTCATTTTTACTGATTTTGCTTCAGTCATAAGCCGCTGCCCCCTTTTTCCTGCGAGCAGCCGCGCAGACCTGCCAAATACAGCAAACCGCAGGCATCAAACAGTGTTAAGTTGGTAGAAAGCACCGGCATATCAGCCTCGCGCGCAAAATTTAAAAAGTCCGGCGAAGGCAGCTTGCCGCGCGCAATAACAATCCCGCACAAATCAGTAATTCCCGCCGTGCGGATGACCTGTATATTTGTAAGGCCTGTACACAAAAGGGTGTTGCATTTGGTAAAAGCCAGTACATCACTCATCAGGTCACTGCCGCAGCAGGTTTCTACCGGGCGCTCCATAAATTCTTCTCCCACAAGGATTTTTGCTTTTAAAACCCTCTGTACATCCTTTAAATTCATTTCGTCCTCCATAAAATTTAAAATTTTTCTGATTTTATTGTAACGTGTCTGTTCCCGTATGTAAAGCAATTTTCTTCCGTTCGTGCGGCGAAAGCCTGTTTACAAGGCTGCACTGCATCATCATCATTGATACGCACCAGAACAAAAGCCCCATGTCCATATTAAAATATACATGGTCAGTAAGGCCGCCTGCCAATATGCCAGCCAATGCCGCCAAGTACCCCTGCCCCACGGCACGCAGCCATGGACGCACGCCAAAACGCGCCAGCTTGTAAGCATGCCATGCAAAAAACATAAGTATCAGCACAAAAACTATCAGCCCATGCCAGCCAAGTTCTGCCAAAATGTTAAGCATTAAGTTATGGCAATGGTACATAATTACATTGGGGTTGTTTAAATAAAAATCGTATTCCGGATAAATATATTGAAACCCGTACCAGCCAACCCCAAAAGGATGTTCTTCAATAATAAAAAGCGTACTTTTAAGGTAAGCAAAACGCAGAGCAACGCTTGTATCCTGCGTGCCAAAAATAGACATCAGCCTGTGCAAAACCGCTCCCTGCATAAAATAAACACCGCCAACCGCTGCCGCGCCAAGCGGAATGAGCCATTTGCGCCAGAAAAACAAAAAGTAAAGACCCATGGCACATGCACATGCAACCCAGTTGCCGCGCGAAAAGGTATAAATAAGGCTTATGCCGAATACTGCTGCCACCGCCAGCAAAAAAATGCGTATTTTGCCAGTTGTTATTTTAATGAACGGTACCGCAAAGCTAAGCAGCAAAACAAGATAGCCCGCAAAAATATTAGGATTTATAAGCGTACCAACTACACGTGTTTTAAGTTCCGGAAACGCCGCCGTATCCACCCATGGGTCAGTTGGCACAACACCCGTAAAATGCTGATAAATGCCAAACAAGCCATTGGCAAAACCAACTATTAATATAGCTGCCAAAAGCTGTATGGGGCGCGGCCATTCTTTCGGCTTATTCCATTCAAAATCAAGCCTGCCATCGCCTCCATAATGCAAAACCAGCCAAACCATTAAAACATACTGACCTACAACATAACCAAAATTATAAGAAGATACTGCCTCATCTGCCGAAAAGCGCAATGAAAACCATGTTATGGCAAACAAAAGATACAGCAGCATTTGCAATGGAAGCGGCAGTACAGGCACACGCGGCAATTTGTGGTATTTAACGGCAACCGCAAAACCTGCCACAAAAGTTACCGCCACCATAAACAGTGTAAAAACCTGGCTAATTGGTATTACCGCTGCCGTAAACAGCAAAAGCAGGTATACATATTTTTCTGCACTGTGGTATTTTGTAACAGCGCCCATCAGTTGCCACCGTTTCTTTCGGCAATCAGCCTTGCCTTAAAAGTACCTACCAAATACAGCGAACCGCAAACTACAACTACACCGTCATCTCCGGCTTCCTGCACGGCTTTCAGGTAGGCTTCATAAACATCTTCGCAAGGTGCGGCGTTTGCGCCGATAATGCCGGCAAGAACTTCCGGCCTGGCAGCACGCTCGCTACTGTCTGCCGGCACCGTATACGCCAAATCCATCGGGCGCACAATGGTATGCAGTACATGCTGCATATCTTTATCGCCCATCATACCGATAACAAAAACTCTTTTCTGCGTTGGGTAATATTTATCAAGCGCTTTGCGCAATGCTTCTGCTCCGTTGGGATTATGCGCTCCGTCCAAAATAACATCCGGCTTTTGGGCAATGCGTTCCAAGCGGCCGGGCCAAAAAGTATTGGCAACGCCGATATGCAGAGCCAGTTCGTTAATGCGGTCATCCTGCTTGGATACCAGTTTAGCCGCAACAACAGCCACAGAAGCGTTGGCTATCTGATGCTCGCCCGGAAGTTTGATGGTATAATCGCTGCTGTACACATCACCGGCGTGCAGGGTAAAAGTTTGCCCATCCATGCTGCTTTCTTTTTCTTCACCCCAAAAAGCGCGGCCGTAAATATAAAGGCGTGCCTGCTTAAACATGCTCACTGCACGGATAGGCCCAATAGCATCATCACCTTCCGCTGCGGTAACAACCGGCACGTTTTCTTTTATAATGCCCGCCTTCTGCATGGCAATGCGTTCAATTGTATTGCCAAGTTTATCACAGTGGTCGAGAGCAACATTGGTAATAACACTTACCACAGGCGTAATCACGTTAGTACTGTCCCAAAGTCCCCCAAGGCCTACTTCAATAACGGCGTAATCAACCTTTTCCAGTGCAAAATGCAAAAATGCAGCAGCCGTTAAAACTTCAAACTGTGTTGGCTGTTCACATACGCCTTTTTCAACAATGCTGTCAGCAGCTTTTTTTACGGCGCTGATGACCAATGCAAAAGCATCATCGCTAATATCGTTATTGTTAATGCTGATACGCTCATTATATTTTACAAGATGCGGCGATATGAACTTGCCAACTTTTAAATTGCTCGCCAGCAAAATATTGGCAATCATGCTGCTGACAGAACCTTTGCCGTTAGTGCCGGTTACATGCACCGTTTTTATTTTATCCTGCGGATTGTCCAGTTCTTTCAGCAGCGCTTCAATACGCTCCATCCCCAATTTAATGCCAAATTTGCCAAGGCTGTCCAGATAAACCAAACTTTCATTATAATTCATTGTTCTTCTCCCGGTTGTTTTAGTATGTAAAAACGGCGCGGTCAAAATGCCGCGCCGCAATAGACCTTTATTTAATTTTACTTTAATTCTGCCAAATATGCCATACGTTTTTTTACAGCTTCAATTTTACCGGTTAATTCTTCGGATTTAGCACGTTCTTTGGCAATAACGTCTTCCGGTGCTTTAGCGAGGAAGCCTGCATTGTTCAGTTTGCCGCTTACGCGCTGCAAATCTTTTTCCATGCTTGCCAGCTCCTTGCTTAAACGCTGGGTTTCTTTTTCAACATCAATTAAACCTGCCAGCGGCAAATATACTTCAATGCCGGTTACAACTGCTGCCATGGCGTTTTCAGGTTTTTCAGCATCCATAGCGCGCAGTTCAAGGTTATCAATACCGCCCAAAAGTTTAATGTAGCTGTCGTTTGATGCAACAACTTCACGCAGGTCATCAGCAACAAGCATTACTGCCGGTATTTTTTTGCCGGGGTTAGCGTTAACCTCTGCGCGCATATTGCGGATAGCTTTAATGCTGTCCATAATAGCGCTCATGCCGCGTTCTGCTTCGGGGTCGATAAGGCTTTCATCAGCAACGGGCCATTTGGAAATCATAATGCTTTCCGCTTCATGCGGCAGGCACTGATAAATTTCTTCGGTAATGAACGGCATATAAGGATGCAGCAGTTTCATGGCAGATACCAGCACGGTTGCCAGTACATGCTGCGCAGTTGCGCGTTCTGCCGCCGCTTCTTTGTTGTAAAGGCGCGGTTTGGCAATTTCAATGTACCAGTCGCAAACCTCGCTCCAGATAAAGTCATAAATCGCGCGTCCAGCTTCGCCAAGTTCAAAGCGTTCAAGCAGTCCTGTTACATCTTTAACGGTATCCTGCAGGCGCGATAAAATCCATTTATCAGCAAGTGTATAAGGAGCAAGTTCCGCATCCTTGTCATAACCTTCCATATTCATCAGCGCAAAGCGGGATGCGTTCCAAATTTTATTGGCAAAGTTGCGTGTGCCTTCTACACGTTCCCAGTAGAAACGCATGTCATTGCCCGGAGTATTGCCGGTAATAAGCATAAAGCGCAGAGTATCGGCGCCGTATTTTTCAATAACTTCCAGCGGGTCGATGCCGTTGCCGAGGGATTTGCTCATTTTGCGGCCCTGGCTGTCGCGTACCAAACCATGGATAAATACTTTTTCAAACGGAATTTCCTTCATAAATTCCATACCCATAATCAGCATGCGGGCAACCCAGAAGAAAATAATATCATAGCCGGTAACAAGCACGCTGGTAGGATAGAACTGTTTCAGCATATCGGTATTATCCGGCCAGCCCATGGTTGAGAACGGCCACAAAGCAGAACTGAACCATGTATCAAGCGCATCTTCGTCCTGATGGATATGCGTGCTGCCGCATTTCGGGCATTTTTCCAAATCGGTGCGGCTGGCGCTCATTTCGCCGCAGTCATCGCAGTACCAGACCGGAATGCGGTGACCCCACCAAATCTGGCGGCTGATGCACCAATCGTGAATATTATCCATCCAGCCGGTGTAGTTTTTGGTAAAGCGTTCCGGAACAAACTGGGTACGTCCATCGGTAACGCAATCCACAGCTGCTTTAACAAGCGGCTGCATTTTTACAAACCACTGAGTGCTTACCAGCGGTTCTACAACATTATGGCAGCGCTGGCAATGGCCTACAGCGTGGCTGTGTTCTTCTATTTTAACAAGATAGCCTTCTTCTTTTAAGCGGGCAACAATCTGTTTGCGGCATTCGTAACGTTCCAAACCTGCAAACGGGCCTGCTTCTTCCGTCATAATGCCGTCCTTGCCGATAACTACAATTTCAGGCAGGTTGTGGCGCAGTCCCATTTCATAGTCATTGGGGTCATGCGATGGCGTAATTTTTACAGCGCCGGTACCGAACTTAGTATCTACATAGCTATCGGCAATAACGGGAATTTCTCTGCCAATGATAGGCAGGCGCAGTTTTTTGCCGATAAGTTTTGCATAACGTTCATCTTCCGGGTTAACGGCAACGGCCGTATCGCCGGGAATGGTTTCCGGACGGGTGGTAGCAATGGTAAGATAGGTATCTTCTTCGCCAATAACCGGATAACGCACATACCATAAATGGCCCGGAGTATCTTCGTGTTCAACTTCAATATCGCTCAATGCGGTATGGCAGTTAACGCACCAGTTGGTAATGCGCGTGCCTTTATAAATAAGCCCTTTTTCAAACAGGCTTACAAAGGTTTCGCGTACAGCGCGGGAGCAGCCTTCATCCATGGTAAAGCGTTTACGTTCCCAATCGCAGGAAATGCCAAGACACTTAAGCTGGTTGATAATACGGTCGCCGTATTCTTCCTTCCATTCCCAAACGCGTTTTACAAATTCTTCGCGGCCAAGGTCAAAACGGGTTTTTCCCTCTTCTTTTTTCAAAACTTCTTCTACTTTAATCTGCGTTGCAAGGCCTGCATGGTCGTAACCGGGCATCCAAAGGGTGTTATCGCCCATCATGCGGTGCCAGCGGATTAAAATATCCTGCAATGTATTATCAAGCGCATGGCCCATATGCAGTTTGCCGGTAATATTCGGGGGCGGAATTACAATGCTGAAAGGCTTCTTGCCGGGTTCCGGCTCAGCATGGAAATATCTGTTCTTTTCCCAAAATTCATACCATTTCTTTTCAACAGAAGCGGGGTCATAAACTTTAGGGATGTTGTGTTCTTCTGTCATGTTTATTCCTCCAGTCAAAAATTTGCAAAAGTAATAAAAAACGTCCTGTTTATTACAAACAGGACGACAAAAATCGCGGTACCACCTATCTTCCCGGCATAAGCCGGACACCTTGAAACGCTTAACGCACGCTTACGGGCAAACTTACTTTAAGTTCAGCCTGCCAACTCCCGGACTACTTCAAAGCCATTGCTTTAGGCACGTTGCAGCCATGCGCGCCCTCTCTGCAAAAGCCTGTGCTTTTACTACTTCCGTTCATAGTTATTAACAGTATTTTGATAGTTAATATCTTATCAATTAACAGGCGTGATGTCAAGCGGATAACAGTATAAGGCGGTTATTTTGTTTTCGGCTGCGCATCATGGCAATGGCAGCAGCCTCCGGCACAGCTATTGCAGCCGCCTTCGGAGCAGCCTATGCATTCGCCGCGGCGGAATTTTTTCCAGCAGTATCTTGCGGCCGCAGCAACCGCAACCAGCAATACAGCATTTATAATCCAGCTAATCATAACTGTACCTCCTTTTAGTGCGTAAACTGCGCAGGCACAAGGCCCGCGCAGCTTACATTAATATAACGCTATTATATCACAAAATTTTTAATTAAGCATTTACAGAACGCAGGGACGTTTTGGCTTTCGGCGCAGGGCGGAACATCATGTAAAGCATGATTACCGCAACCACACAGGCAATAGCGGTCATTGCGCTGAACGGTTCACCCATAATAAGCACAAGGCCAAATTGATAAATGAGGAAGGTCATTGCATAAGCAAACACGTTTTGGAAAATGATGGCGAACCACAGCCATTTACGGCTGCCAAGTTCTTTGTTCATGGTAGTAATTGCCGCCAGGCACGGGCTGTCAAGCAGGTTGAATACCAGGAAGCTGAACGCTGCCATCGGGTTTTGGAACATGCCCATTGTTGCTGCCCACAGGCTTGCATCGTCTTCGGCAAGTTCGCCAACGCCAATCAGCACGCCAATGGTGCTTACAATAGCTTCTTTGGCCACAAAGCCGGAAATGGAAGCTGCAACAGCCTGCCACTCGCCAAAGCCAAGCGGTGCAAAAATCCAGGCAATGGCTCCGCCCATAGCAGCAATAAAGCTGTCTTCCGGTTCAACCATTCCGTAACCTTCAGCGCCAATGCCGTAAGTGGAAAGATACCACATTACTACGCAAACAAGGAACAAAACGGTTGCTACTTTTTTAATGAAGGCAAAGCAGCGTTCCCATGTATGCAGCAATACGTTTTTAGCTGCCGGAAGATGATATTGCGGCAATTCCATTACAAACGGAGCCGGGTCGCCAGCAAACATTTCGGTTTTCTTCAAAATCAGGCAGGCAAACACAACAGAAACAATACCGATAAAGTACATGATAGGCGCCATATACCAGTCGCCGCCCATAATTGCACCTGCGATAAGCGCAATAACCGGAAGTTTGGCACCGCACGGAATGAAGGTTGTCGTCATAATCGTCATGCGGCGGTCAGTTTCCGTTTCAATGGTGCGCGTTGCCAAAATGCCGGGAACGCCGCAGCCGGAGGAAATTAAAAACGGAATGAAGCTTTTGCCGGAAAGGCCGAATTTATGGAAAATGCGGTCCATAATAAAAGCAATGCGCGCCATATAGCCGCAATCTTCAAGAAGCGCCAGCAGGAAGAACATTATCGCCATTTGCGGCACAAAACCAATCGGTGCGCCCAGGCCGCCGATAATGCCGTCAACCACAAGCGATACCTGCCATTCCGCAGCACCGGCATTTTCCATAGCCGTCTGCACGGAAGGCATAATCATTTCACCAAACAATACGTCATTAGTCCAGTCAGTAACATCGGTACCAATAGTAGTTACCGAAATATAATAAACAAAAAACATTACCAAAGCAAAAATCGGCAGCGCCAGAATACGATTGGTAACAATCTGGTCGATTTTATCGGAAGTAGTCATGCCGGTTTTAACTTTTTTTACGCAGTCAGCCATCAAATCGCTGATGTAATCATAACGGGCATTGGTAATAATGCTTTCGCAGTCATCATCAAGTTTTTCTTCTACACCGCCGATAATTTTTTCAAGCTGTTTTTGAATAACATCCGGCAAATTATATTTTTTCCAAACTTCACGGTCACGTTCAAACAGTTTTATTAAAGTCCATCTTGCACCGGTTTCCGGCAAAGAACTGCCCATAATATATTTAATTTCTTCCAGTGCTTTTTCCACTTCGGTGCCAAAAGCAAGCGGTTTGCAGGTTGTCTGCTGTGCTTTGGCAAGTTCCACCGCTTTGGCAGCAACTTCTTTTAAGCCAAGCCCGCTTAAGGCAGAAGTTTCAACAATAGGACAGCCAAGTTTTTTGCTCAGGGCATTAATATCAATCTTATCTCCGTTTTTACGGACAATATCAATCATGTTAATAGCAATAACAACAGGCAGGCCCATTTCCAAAAGCTGCGTGGTCAGATACAGGTTGCGTTCAATATTGCTGCCATCCACCAGATTTAAAATGACATCCGGCCGTTCGTTAATAAGATAATTACGGGAAACAACTTCTTCCAATGTATACGGAGACAGCGAATAAATACCGGGCAGGTCAGTTACAATTACATCATTATAACCTTTTAATTTACCTTCTTTTTTCTCAACCGTAACGCCCGGCCAGTTGCCTACATACTGGTTAGCGCCAGTTAAATTATTAAACATGGTCGTTTTGCCGCAGTTAGGGTTGCCGACCAGTGCAATTTTAACAGCCACTTTAATCCCTCCTTAAATTAATCAACCATAATATTTTCAGCTTCACCTTTACGCAGGGAAAGTTCATACCCTCTTACGGTAACTTCAATAGGGTCACCCAAAGGCGCTACTTTGCGTACATAAATATCAGTGCCTTTAGTAATACCCATATCCATTATGCGGCGTCTGATGGCGCCCTCTCCCCCCAGCCGGCTTACTTTAACCGTCTGGCCTACTGCAACATCTTTAAGTGTTTTCATGGCCTACCTCCGTTAAATCATTATTTTTGAAGCAAGTTCTTTGTTTAAAGCAACACGCGCATCTTTAACATTGACGATTAAATTTCCGGCAAGTTTGGATATGACGGTAATAGCTGCCCCTTCCACAAACCCCATGCTTTCCAGATGGCGTACTGTTTCAATTTTTCCGCGTATCAGCTTAATTGTATTTACCTCGCCGGCAGCGGCAAATGTTAACGGCATAATTGCAACCATCCCCTTCTTTACAGCTTACGCTAACTTAAAATTCTGCTTTCGGTTAGTTTTAACTAACTTTTATTCTATGTGTTATAGTTTACTGCCGCTAACTTATTTTGTCAATAAGTTGCACTAAACTTTTTTAAAATAAACTTTTGCAAAACAGGCTTGACAAAAAAACAAAGCCTTATTACAATTTAGTTAATATTTTTGCACTGCAACTACAGTACAAACTAATCAGGCTGCAACGCAGCCGGGCCTCACGGCAGCAGATTATTCCTACATCTGCGGGACAGCAGTAGTTCCGCAGATGTATTTTGTTTATTAAGGAGAATTTTTCATGCAGCAAGAACAAAAAAATCAAAGCCTTGCTCTTGATACCGTAAAAAAGGGCATTGCACTTAATGTTTTTTTAGCAGCTTCTAAATTTGCGGCAGGCATTTTAGGACATTCCGCCGCCCTTGTTTCTGATGCCGTCGATTCGGCATCAGATATTTTCAGCAACCTAATCGTTATGGCAGGCATTAAAATTTCCGGCAAGGAATCGGATATCGACCACCAATACGGGCATGAGCGCATGGAATGTGTCGCCTCCATTATAATGTCAGCCCTTCTGGCAGTTGCCGGTATAGGCATCGGCTTTGCCGGAGTGCAGAAAATACTGCATTTCAGCACCGAAGGAGAACTTGCGGCGCCAGATACAATAACCCTTGCCGTTGCGCTTTTGGCTATTGCCAGCAAAGAAGGCATGTATTGGTATACCCGCGGCGTTGCAAAAAAAATAAACAGCGGCGCGCTTTTAGCCGATGCCCTGCACCACCGCAATGATGCGCTTACCTCTGTCGGCAGCCTTATAGGCATCAGCGGCGCTATGCTCGGCTACCCTATTTTTGACCCTCTTGCAGCTATTGTTATTTGCCTGATGATTATTAAAGGCGCCTATGATGTATTTACCGACGCCATAGACCGTATGGTAGACCGAAGCTGTGATGAGGAAACCGTTGAAAAAATGCAGCAGCTTATTGCCGCCCAGCAAGGCGTTGACCATGTCGATAAACTGCAAACCCGTATTTTCGGCTCACGCGTATATGTAGATGTGGAAGTAAGCGCCGACGACCATTTAACGCTGGTTGAAGCCCACGCCATTGCCGAAAACATTCACGAACAGATTGAGCAGAAATTTCCGGAAGTTAAACATTGCATGGTACACATTAACCCTTGCAGCGAAACACACCATAATTTTTAAAAGAAAAAAGCCTGTACGGCACTTAGCATTGTACAGGCACTTGAAAATAAAAATTTAAACTTGTATAATAAAAGCACGGAGTATTGATGTTTAGCCGCATCGGTCTCCCCTATGTGATTTTAAGTCAGAAGGAAGCCGTGTAACCGTTGTTATACGGTTTTTTTCATGCCGTTATTTGCGGAACGAAAGAATGAGCACTACAAGCGTTGCAAAAGCAATCATTAACGAAATGCTTTCATACACCGTCATAAGGCATCACCCCACTCATTCAGAGTGGAAAACCGTTTCATCAAAACTCCGTGCTGTAATATTCTAACAGTCATTAAATTAAAAAGCAATACCATTCTTACATTTTAAGTAAGAGGTATTGCTTTTCTTTTTATTTAGCTTTAACAATTATTGATATTGAAGGCTGGCTCATGTTAAATAAATTTGCCAGAAACATCTGGCTTAAGCCTTCTTCGTGATACAAACGGCAAATTTCAGCATTGCGTTCGGCACGCGTTTTAAACGCCTGCACCGTTACTTCCGTTTGGCTTAAACTAATGCCGCTGTCGCGGATAACCATAATTTTGCGCGTACCGTCTACATTTTTTATTTTCATTTCCCATGTCGGCATGCCGCTTTTACTGCGCTGATTATATAAATAAAATTCTATCTTGCCGTCACCGGCAATGTGTTTTAAGGTTTCGTTGTCTAAAGTTGGGGCGGGCATGTTTTTCTCCTTTTGTTTTTTTATTTACTTTTTCGTCTTTGCATAAACGATATAACTTTTTAATTATTGCTTTTTTATGAATAAAAATTACTATCGTATTTGTGAAGGCGCAACACTTATTTTTATCTAAAATTAAACATTAAATCTATAATTTAATATTAAAACATTTCTAAAAACAAAAGGGAGCAAATGCTCCCTTTTGTTTTTTACTTTTCATTAACAACTTAAACCTAATTAAAAGTCAAAGCGTACGCCTGCGTTCCACTGCCAAGGTGTATCTATATCGCCGCCTACTGCGCGTTCTACATCAAAATACAGGTGAGATGTTTCGCTGAGGTTGATATTGGTGCCAATGCCAAATTCAAACCAGCCTCCGCCAAGGTCTTGCTCATAAGTACGGCTGTTTACACCATCATTCATAGTTACACTAGTGTCACCATCAAAATCATACAAATAGCTTGCTTTTACATATACATTGCCTGCACTAATATCTTTACCTGCGGCAAAGCCTACACGGCCTATTACACTGTTCATTGCATCCTGTGCTGCTTTAATACCACGACTTGTAGTGTAGTTAGCACTGCTTAAATGCCCGTAAGTCAACTGAACCTGTGGTTCTACCCAGAAATCATTGCCTGCTTCAATGCGTTTGCCATATTCTGCGCTGAAAGCATAACCGTTGTTTCTGTAATCACCAGTGCTTTCAATACCATCACGCCCAAATACATCAAATTCGTTATCGAGGCGTGCGTATTTAGCACTTAAATCTACATATTCGCCATTATCGCCAACATAAGTGCCATATACGGTAAAGCCGGTAGATTTATTTTCACCACTGCCATTGCCAAAGCTGCTCTTGCCTTCGGTACGGCTGATAGCACCACCCAAATACCAGTTGCTGTCGCCTACTTTTTCGTCATAGCCTAATTGATAGGTATTGTACTGGTTGGTAATATTCAAGTCGCCGCTTTCACTTTCGCCGCGTTTCATGCGTGCCCAAATGCCTGCTTCGCCGGTGCTGCTGCGCAATTCGCCCATGCGCTGATGCATTTCGTCATTTTCTGCACGCCATGCCATAAATGCTACGTTAGCAAGTTCACCAATACCTGCGGTAGTGCTGTTAGTTAACTCTTTTACACTACCTGCAATAACTTTTCCATCTTCGCCAACTTCAGCTGTAATTTCGCCAACTACGCCGGTTTCAGCAATGGCAACATCAGTTGCAGCAGTTTTACCTCCGCCAGCAACAGTGTTATCTACAACCTGATTAACAATATTATTTAAACTGTCGGTAATATCATTTTTAACAAGTTCTTCTGCATAAGCTCCGTTTGCTGCAACGGTTAAACTTTCAACATTATTGCTTTCGGTAATGGAAAGTTTGTTTTCTGCACTTGCAACATTAATAGTACCGTTTTCACCAGTTAAATTATCAATAGTTACACTTTGTTTTTCGCCATTAAGATTAACTATACCATCATCTACAGATAGATTATTTACAAAACTATCTGCATCACTAGACCATTGAGCCCCATTTGCAAGAACTAAATTCATTGCGTTTACATCATCTTTTCCTTCCGGAGGAAATGGATTTCCATTTACAAAAATATTTCCATTTAGATAAGAATCTTTATCATTTAAAGTAATATCAACAACAGCATCGACAGCTGTACCAGATGTTGGTTGATCGTAGTTAAAATTAATATCCCCATTAATTTTAACTGTAGAATTTCCATCTTTATTAATAATTGTTTCTGCATTACCTCTAGTGCTAATAGCAGTACCTGCATCAACAGTTAAATTGCCATTTACAATAATTTTGCCATTAGAATAGTTAACTAACCCTAAATTATAGTACTCACCACTGCTCATTTGTTTATTATCAGCAGTGGAAATAATATATGTATTTTCAGCGTTAATTAGTACCGTTGAAGGATTACTCGGATCACCAGTATTATTTTGAACCCAAATTCCAGCTGCATAACCAACATCTGAATGAACATTAATGATTAAATTTTTACCTTTAACATTAAAAAAAGAAGGTTCAGCTGTTTTATCATCAACTCCTCGTGTCGCTGTAATTCCTGTTGCAGAACTTTTAGCATTAACATTGATATTAATGTTTTTTGTTGATTCAGTACCAAGATTTACTGTGCCACCATTAGTAAATTTACTGTCATTTGATAATACTGCAGCACCAACACCATAAGTATCACCATTATCATCGTTATTTGTTACAATGATTTTAACATCTTCATTGTTTATATTAGCAATGCCATTAGCAGTAGCTAAAATACCATAAACTTTACCAGCTTTATTAATTTCATAATTATAGTTTGCGTCATTTAAATTATTTGTTTCATTATCAGCAACAATAATACCTGTTTGGACAGTTGTTCCTAAGTCTTTATAATCTACAACTTCTGCAAAACCTACATTTCCAATAATTAAACAGGTCATTAATGTGCTTAAAGCAATTTTTGTTTTCCCTTTCATAAAAAGCCTCCTTTTATTATGCGTCCATTAATTTATATAAAAGAATTTTATTGACGCTACCGAAATTATACCATACCTTTACCCCCCCCGCAAGACATTTACTTTTTGCTTGTATCTTTCTTCTTCTAGTCTTGTGGAAACTTTATTCCTACCGGTAGGTTTGTGCGGCAGCGCAGGTTACTGTAACTCCTACTTTTGCGGCAGCGTTTGGTCTATCAATTACATTTAAAATTTTATATAACACCATTCGTACTTTTTATATTTCATTTCCTATACAGGCATAAAAAATAAACTGCTATTTGTTTAACAAATAACAGTTTTTCTTACTATAATCCTTACAACGCACAAAACCCCGGCACATAAGTACCGGGGTTTTTGTTTATGGATTTAATTTAATTAAAAGTCAAAGCGTACGCCTGCGTTCCACTGCCACGGTGTGTCAATATCGCCGCCTACTGCGCGTTCTACGTCAAAATACAGGTGAGATGTTTCGCTGAGGTTAATGTTTGTGCCAATGCCAAATTCAAACCAGCCGCCGCCAAGGTCTTGTTCATAAGTAGTGCTTTGTCCGTTTTTGCTCATCGTTACGCTGGTGTCACCATCAAAGTCATACAGATAGCTTGCTTTTACATATACATTGCCTGCACTGATGTCTTTACCTGCGGCAAAGCCTACACGGCCTACTACACTGTTCATTGCATCCTGGGCTGCTTTTACATCATTACTGGTAGTATAATTTGCACTGCTTAAATGTCCGTAAGTTAACTGAACCTGAGGTTCTACCCAGAAATCATTACCGGTTGCAATACGTTTGCCATATTCAGCACTGAAAGCATAACCGTTGTTTCTGTAATCGCCATTAACTTCCATGCCTGCACGGTCAAATACATCAAATTCGTTATCAAGGCGTGCATATTTAGCGCTCAAATCAACATATTCTCCGTTATCACCAACATAGGTACCATATACAGTAAAGCCGGTGGACTGGTTTTCACCGCTACCATTGCTGAAGCTGCTCTTGCCTTCGGTACGGCTGATTGCACCACCAATGTACCAGTTACTGTCGCCTACTTTTTCATCATAACCTAATTGATAGGTGTTGTACTGGTTGGTAATGTCCAAATCACCGCTTTCGCTTTCACCGCGTTTCATGCGTGCCCAAATGCCTGCTTCACCGGTGCTGCTGCGCAGTTCACCCATACGCTGATGCATTTCGTCATTTTCTGCGCGCCATGCCATAAATGCTACGTTAGCAAGTTCAGTAATTCCTGCATTTTTAACATTTTCACCTTGTTTTACAGAATTGCTGATGATATTGCCATCTTCATATGTTTTAGCGGTAATTTCACCAAGAATATCGCCTTCTTCGGCAGTTATGGTAATATCTTTATTACCATCATTAATAGTCATTACATCAGCCAAATCCTGCATGCTGCCTGCAATGTCATTTTCATCAAAGCTATTGGTTACATTACTGCTGCCTTTTAAGGTTAAGCCAGTACTGTTATTATTGCCAACAGTAATTTTGGTATCAGTGTTATCAACAGATACAGTAGCGCCACTGCCATCTATTGTGGTAACAGCACTATCACCAGTTACATTCCAAACGGAATTGTTGCCCATATTCAGGTCAACAGTACTTTGATTCAGTTCGGTATCACTGATTACAGAACTTCCGGTAAAACTGCCGTTAGTTCCTAAATTAATTTCAACGTCCGAATTTTCCTTAGATGTTACATTACCATAAATTACAGCCTGTTGAAGTTTTTCTCCACCAATAACTATTTCACCATCATTTTGTGCTAAAATATCACCAGTAATGTCAATTAATTTTGCATCTAAATCTACACCAGTTTTATTTTCGTTGGTTACACCTTCGCTAGCTCTTATGGCTGTTTGTGCATTAATTGTTAGTTTTTCATCAGCAGTAATAGTAATAGTGTTATCGTTGTTCTTTAAAGTTTCATCTCCATTAGGCCATGTTTGCCCATAAATACAAACGCCATAACTATTAGGGGATTCTATTGTTACATTTTTACCACTAATTTCTACTTTAGAGGAAGTACCAGCTTGGTTAAGAGTAGCTGCACCTACAGCAATAGTATCAGCTGTTCTTAAAAAAATATTACCTTCAGCAACTACTTTTGCACTTCCGCCTTCTTGTGAAAAAACAGCATTACCTTTTGTATTGATGTCAATATAAATATTGTTTGCCGCAACTTCTATATTACCACCATTAGCATGGAAAATTTTCGCACCTCTATCACCACTATTAACACCAAAATTAGAAGCAGTTATATCACCATTAGCTGAAATAGTAACATTACCATTTTTGCCTGCATGAAATACAGAGTTATCTCCACCCCATGTACCTGTTATATTAATATTATTAACATTTTCTACCTTAGAAGTACCATTCTCAGCATACACAGAAAAGTTTTGAGTTGGATCGCCTTCAAAAGTAATATTTTCTGTGCCTTCAGTACCTTTAATCGTTGAGTTTACTGTTTGAGGACCTTCTAATACTTGTTCGTCAGTTACAGTAATTTCCTCTGCACTTGCAGTAAAAGGTGCAGCAAGCATTAAACTTAATACTACTGCATTTGTTAGTTTTTTACCATTCAATTTCACCATAATCATCCTTTCAGTATTTTTGTGCCAATTGCTTTATATCAGCTTATAATTTAGCACTACCGAAATTATACCACACCTTTACCCCCCCGCAAGACATTTACGTTTGCCTGTATCTTACTTCTACTGGTCTTGTGGAAACTTTATACCTGCCGGTAGGTTTAAGCGGCAGCGCAGGTTACTGTAACTCCTACTTTTGCGGCAATGTAACACAAATTTTTGCACAATAAAATTTTACATTCAGCAGTATTTTTGCATTGGCTGCCAAAAAAGTGAATAAATAATTACTTTTTATTTCACAAGCAACATTTAAATTATGATACATTTCTTTCAAAAACAAAAACATTAAATATGATTTCTTTTATTGCATTCTTTTAAGTAACAAAAAAGCCCAGCCTTTCGGCTGAGCTTTTTAATAAACTATTTACTTATTATTTTACTGCAATTACTTCAATTTCGCACAGCACGCCTTTGGGAATTGCTTTTACTGCTACGCAGCTGCGCGCCGGTTTGCCGGTAAAGTATTTGGCGTATACTTCGTTAAATGCGGCAAAATCTGCCATGTCTGCCAAAAAGCAGGTGGTTTTTACTACATTTTCATAGCCAAGCCCTGCGGCTTCCAAAATTGCGCCCACGTTTTTGCAGCTTTGTTCCGCCTGTGCGGTAATGCCTTCCGGCACTTCGCCGGTTGCAGGGTCTACCGGTATTTGCCCGGATGCAAAAATAAAGTTGCCAACTTCCATTGCCTGAGAATAAGGCCCGATTGCGGCAGGAGCTTTTTCGGTATTAATAACTTTCATGTTTAACCCTCCTAAAAATGTTTCTGTTTAAAGTATATCAGCAAAATGCGTTTTACGCAAAGGTGCTTTGCCCGGGAAATAAAATTGCCGCCGTTTTAGCGGCGGCACAGCAGCACCCGTACCCCAACGTATGCTGCAAGAGGAGTAGAAAATGAGTATTTGAGAATATCAATGAATGGACGCGTCCTTTATTTAAAACCAATATCCCGCCCTGCAAAAGCGCAGGTAAGATAAAAACCCGTCTTTCCAAAAACGGAAAGACGGGTTTAAATGTTATCAATCAAAGGGCCCTGCCACTCTCACATAACAAAGCCGGTTGGTTAGTAAACATCTCCTTCCTGTCTCCCGCAGGTCAAGCAGTGATGCTTATACAGGCTGCGCGCTCGGCTTCGGCTTTTATTGCCGTTACGGCGACGGGATCGCATCGGATTTGCACCGATAAACATTTAAACTATGGTACCTGTACGAAATATTGATTTATTGCCTTAATTATAACTATTACTATTAGGGCTGTCAAGCCTTTTGGTAAAAATTTACCTTTTTTATTTTTGTGCAATAAGCTACTATTTAGGTTTTATTTATCTTTAAAATACCATTGCAGCCCCATTGGCACCGTTACGTTTAAAATTACCATGCGCACAAGCTGATAGGTTAAAATGATGGATACGTTTTCGCCCATGCTCATGCCTGCAAGGCACATTTCGGCAATTCCGCCGGGAGCCATTGCCAAAAATGCCGTAATAATGGAAAAGCCGTAAATGCCGGAGAGGTAGTAGGCCATGCCAATACTGACGGCAATAATAATTAGTATGCCGGTAAGAATAAACGGCATAAGGCGGGCGGTTTCTTTTATGCGTGCAGGGTCAAGCAGCATACCCATGTAAAGCCCGATGCTGATTTGCGCTACCATCATTACAGGGTCGGGCACCGGCTGAAAACTGCCCAAGAAGTACGAACATGCCGCAGCCGCAAGTATTGGCCCTAAAAGGCGCGGCGTAGGAATGTGCAGTTTTTGCAGAATTATTGCGCCAAGGGCTGCAATCGGAATCATCCATAGCCAGCTATGGCCTTCAATAGCTGCTGCGGGTACTGCATCTTTAATTTCTGCGCCAAGCCCGTGAACTACAAGGAAAGGCACAATAATTATCGCGCCCATTAAGCGCAGGGTTTGCATTACCATTACGGCACTGAAATCAACGCGCGGGTCACTTTCGCTCATGAGCAGCATTTGCGTCATGCCGCCGGGCATACAGCCCATAATGCAGGTTTGCAGGTTAGCGTAGCTGTGGCGCGATGTCCACCAGGCAATTATCACGCTGGCGCCAACGCAGGCGGCAGTTGCTTCAATAACGCCTAATGACTGCATGGTAAGTTCATGTACGGTTTCGGCGCTGAAATTACGTCCAATGCCATAACCCGCTACGCACAGGCCAAGTTCGCGCCACTGGCGCGGCCAGTAAACCTGAGCGCCGATTACTTTCCAGAACATTGAAGAAACAATGCCACCCAGAAGGAATGGTATAGGCACTGCCATATAATCAAACAACATGCCGATTAACATTGCCATTCCGAACATCATTAATTGCCTTACATGCAGCATTATATGAAATTTGCCCATAGCCAACCACTCCCCCAAAGCGGCCAATAAAACTTTATCTGTGGTTTTCCAGCACAGTCATAATACGGTTAATAAGTTCACTGCGCATTGTATTTTGCGTTACCGAATACGTCATAATACGGCTGTCATCCAGCCCAAGTTCGCGCTTGAAAAGCGCTTTTTGCGCCATAGCGGCATTTTTGGAAAGCTTATCTGCCTTTGTTAAAATAATCTGTACGTTAAGCCCGCAGCTGAGCAGCCAGTGATAACATTCCATATCACTTTCCAGCGGTTTATGGCGAATGTCTATCAACTGGCAAACCATTGCCAGATTATCGGAACCGGACAGATATTTGCTGATAAACCCGGACCACAAATCTTTGTTGGATTTGCCTGTTTTGGCGAATCCGTAACCGGGCAAATCAACAAGATAAAATTGCGCTGTTTCCACGCCTTCATCAACTGTGCGTTTGGCATCCAGCATATAATAATTAATGGTTTGCGTTTTGCCGGGGGTTGCGCTGACGCGCGCCAGCCCATTGCGGCGGCACAGCGAATTAATCAGTGAAGATTTGCCGACATTGCTGCGGCCGATAAAAGCAGCTTCAATAAGCTGCGGTGAAGGGTACTGTTCTGCCTTAACGGCAGAGGTGACAAAGTTCGCGCGGATTATATCCCAAACTCCTTTGTTCATCGCATTTAATCCTCCAATGCTATTTTTAACACCTCGTCCATGTGTTTAACAGGTATAAAAGTCATTTTTTCGCGCACGTTTTTGGGCAGTTCGTCCAAATCCTGCTCGTTTTTGGCAGGCATAATAATGGTTTTTACGCCGTAACGGTGCGCTGCCAAAAATTTCTCTTTAATACCGCCTACCGGCAATACCCTGCCGGAAAGTGTGATTTCACCTGTCATGGCAATATCTTTTTTTACCTTGCGGCCGGTTAATGCCGATACCATTGCTGTTACCATTGTAATACCGGCAGAAGGCCCGTCTTTCGGAATGGCACCTTCCGGCAAATGGATATGGATGTCAGTGGTTTCGTAAAAATCTTTGGCAAGGTCAAGTTCGTCCGCACGGCTGCGGATATAGGTATAGCCTGCCTGTGCGGATTCCTTCATTACATCGCCAAGCTGACCTGTAAGCACAAGATGCCCTTTGCCTTTGCAGGCAACAACTTCAACTTTTAAAAGTTCGCCGCCGACACGAGTCCATGCAAGGCCGGTGCAGATACCGGCTGCGGCTTCGAGGCTTACGTCGTCTTCAAGGTAAATAACTTTGCCCAAATATTTATGCAGGTTTTTAGCCGTTACTTTTGCCGTTTTGGCTTCGCCATTTACAATACGGTGCGCAGTTTTGCGGCAAACGGCGGCAATTTTACGCTCCAGGCTGCGCACACCGGCTTCGCGCGTATAGCCGCGGATGATGAGGCGCAGCGCATCTTCGGTAATAGTAAGCGTTTTTGCGCTTAAACCATTGTTGGTGCGTTCTTTCGGCAAAAGATGCAGTTCGGCAATTTTTACTTTTTCGTCTTCAGTATAGCTTGAAAGCTGCACTACTTCCATACGGTCCAAAAGCGCAGGCGGAATTGTTTCCACAGTATTAGCGGTTACAATCCAGAACACCTGCGACAAATCAAACGGAAGTTCCACATAATGGTCGCTGAAAGTATTGTTCTGTTCCGGGTCAAGCACTTCAAGCAGTGCAGAAGCCGGGTCGCCGCGGAAATCGGACGACATTTTATCAACTTCATCCAGCAAAAATACCGGGTTCATTACGCCGCAGGTCTGCATACCGTGAATAATGCGGCCCGGCATAGCGCCGATATAGGTACGGCGGTGTCCGCGGATTTCCGCTTCATCATGCACGCCGCCCAAAGACATGCGCGTAAACTTACGGTCGATTGCGCGGGCAACAGACTGCGCCAGCGAAGTTTTACCAACGCCCGGAGGCCCAACAAGGCACAAAATAGGCCCTTTGCCGCTCTTGGTCAGTGCGCGCACGGCAAGATATTCCAAAATGCGTTCTTTTACTTTTTCCAAACCGTAATGGTCTTTGTTCAAAATCTTTTCGGCGTGTTTTAAATCAAAATTATCTTTGCCGTAAATGCCCCAAGGCAGAGCAAGCAGCGTTTCCACATAATTACGGATAACCCCGCTTTCAGCCATCATCGGCGGCATTTTAAACAGGCGGTCAAGCTCTTTGTTCAGCTTGTCGGTAACTTCGGCAGGAAGGTCACGCCCTTCCATCTGTTTTTTATATTCGTCAACTTCTGCCTGGCGTTCGTCACCTTCGCCAAGTTCTTTGTTGATTACTTTAATCTGTTCACGCAGATAATATTCGCGCTGATTTTTTTCTATCTGCTTGCGTACTTCCTGTGCAATATTTTTTTCCAGTTCGGCAATTTCCAGTTCCTTGCACAAAAAGGCGTATAATTTCTGCATACGTTCTTTTACATCGGCAAGTTCCAACAGTTCTTCCTTCTCATCAATGCTGATGGTAAGGTAACCGGCAATAATATCGGCAATTTCACCGGCGGTGGTAATGTTTTTAAAATTAAGCATAACCTCAGTGGTTACTTTTTTACCGGTAATAAGCCATTTTTCAAAACTTTGCAAAAGTACGCGGCGCATAGCTTCGGTTTCAGCGTTTTCTTCCGGCTCAATGCTTTCAAAAGGCTGCACAAACCCTTCAAGGTAGGTGTCCTCAAACGGCGCATCAATAACGGAAGTAAGCTGCACGCGGTTAATGCCCTGTATTAAAATGCGCTGGGCTCCGCTTGGCAGTTTTAAAAGTTGTTTAATTTCTGCAACAACGCCAAAAGCATATAAATCTTCACGCTTCGGGTCTGTAGTTTCGGCATCGCGCTGCGTAACAAGCAAAATTCTTTTATCGTTCTGCATAGCAACGTTAACCGCATTTATTGATTTGTCTCTGCCGACGTCAAGGTTTACCGTCATTCCCGGGAAAACGATAATGCCCCTTAACGCTAAGAGCGGCATTAATTGTCCTGATGCTTCCATTGCTATTAGCATCCCCCTATTTTAAAAATCTCAAATCATATCCGGCTTTAATAACATTGTATCACAAAAGCCATATAAAACCAAAAAGGGGAAGGTTTTTCCCCTCCCCCTTATTTTAATTTCAGCCGGCTGAAACAATCATTTTCGGTTCCGCATGGTTGCGGATGGAATCAGCCGTTACAATACATTTTACAACGTCGCTGCGTGAAGGCACTTCATACATTACATTGCGCATTACCGACTCAATAATGGCACGCAGACCACGTGCGCCGGCACTGCGTTTCAGTGCTTCTTCTGCAATGGCGTCAAGCGCTTCCGGTTCAAATTCCAGTTCCACATTGTCCATGGCAAGGAAATGCTGGTACTGTTTAACCAGTGCGTTTTTAGGCTCCTGCAAAATTTTAATCAGGGCAGCCTTATCAAGTGCTTCCAGCGTTACAACAACCGGCAGACGTCCGGCAAATTCCGGTATTAAGCCAAACTTCATCAAATCTTCCGGCAGCACCTTTTTAAAGGTATCCGTCAGGCTGATTTCATCTTTGGTTTTAATATCGGCACCGAAGCCAAGGTTTTTCTTGCCGGTGCGCTGGCTGATGATGTTTTCCAGTCCGTCGAAAGCGCCGCCGCAGATAAACAGAATATTTGTTGTGTCAATCTGCAAAAATTCCTGATGCGGATGCTTGCGCCCGCCCTGCGGCGGAACATTGGCAACCGTGCCTTCAAGAATTTTTAAAAGCGCCTGCTGTACGCCTTCGCCCGATACATCACGGGTTATGGACGGATTTTCGGACTTGCGGGAAATTTTATCAATTTCATCTATATAGATGATGCCGCGCTGGGCACGCTCAATGTCATAATCGGCATTCTGGATTAAACGCAGCAGAATGTTTTCCACGTCTTCGCCAACATAACCGGCTTCGGTAAGCGCGGTTGCATCAGCAATGGCAAACGGAACCTGCAAAATTTTTGCCAGGGTTTGGGCCAGCAGCGTTTTGCCGCTGCCGGTAGGGCCAAGCATTAAAATGTTGGATTTTTGCAGTTCAACATCTCTTTCTGCTCCTGCATGGTTCAGCTCGTAATCAATGCGTTTATAATGGTTGTAAACGGCAACGGCAAGGGTTTTTTTAGCTTCTTCCTGGCCGATAACGTATTCATCCAAAATAGCCTTTATTTCTCTGGGTTTGGGCAATTCTGCAATATCTGCGTGCTGCACTGCTCTTGCCCGCATTTCTTCTTCAAGCATTTCATTGCAGAGTTTTATGCACTCATCGCAAATAAACAAGTCACCTTCGCCCAAAACCTTGCTGAACATTTTGCTGACCTGCGCTTCGCGCTTGCCGCAAAATGAGCAAACAGGGGTATCGTGGTGATTGTCCCCACCGAATTTCATTTCAAATATCTCCTTAAAGCCTTTATTTTTCATTTGCAGGCTGTTTACGCGTTACAACTTCGTCAATCAGGCCGTATTCTTTAGCCTGCTGGCTGGTCATGTAGTTATCGCGGTCAGTGTCCTGCGCAATCTTTTCTTTGGTCTGGCCGGTATGGCGGGCGAGGATGCCGTTCATCTCGTCACGTACGCGCAAAATTTCGCGTGCGGTTATTTCAATTTCAGAAGCCTGGCCCTGTACGCCGCCCAACGGCTGATGAATCATTACTCTGGAGTACGGCAGGGCAAAACGCTTGCCCGGAGTGCCGGCAGCCAGAAGCACGGAAGCCATGCTTGCGGCCATACCCATGCAGATTGTGGAAACATCAGGCTTTATGTACTGCATTGTGTCATAAATTGCCAGGCCGGCGCTTACGCTGCCGCCCGGGCTGTTAATATAGAGATGGATATCCTTATCGGGGTCTTCCGACTCTAAAAAGAGCAGCTGGGCGATAACGAGATTGGCCATAGTATCGTCTATCTCGCCGGTAACAAAAACTATCCTGTCCTTTAAAAGGCGGGAATATATATCGTAAGAGCGTTCGCCGCGGTTGGATTGTTCAACAACTATTGGCACATAATTCATTATTGTCACACCCCTTTTCTGTGGTTTAACCAGTCGCTTTATTATTTAGCGCTGTCAATGATTACATGGGCAGCTTTGCGGCGCAGAATGTTTGCGAGCAGTAAGCCCATGGTGCCGTTGGATTTAATAATTTTCTTAACGTCTTCAAGGCTTGCACCATGCTGGGAAGCGATAGCGGAAAGTTCGCTGTCAACGTCTTCCATGGAAACCTGAATATTTTCAGCTTTAGCAACAGCGTCAAGAACAAGGTCGGTTTTTACGTTTTCAACAGCAGCGTCATGCTGACGTTCACGAAGCTGTTTCATGTCAATGCCGCTGTACTGCATGTACTGCTGCAGGGAAAGTTTGCGAGCTTCAAGGCTCATGCGCATTTCGTCAATCATCTGGCTGATGCGGTCTTCAATCATGATTTCGGGAACTTCAAATTCAGCATTGGCAACAGCAAGGTCAATCAATGCTTTTTCATAAGCGATTTTAGCATTGTTTTCTGCTGCTTTCTGCATGCGTTCTTTGTAGCTTGCTCTTAATTCTTCAACGGTTTTGCAATCGCTGTTTGCTGCTACATATTCGTCGGTCAGTTCCGGCAGTTCTTTGCGTTTTACATCCTGAATGTTTACTTTAAAAATTGCCTGTTTGCCGGCAAGTTCTTTTACAAAGTATTCTTCCGGGAAGGTTACGTCTACATCGGTGGAATCGCCTTTTTTGAGGCCTACGAGCTGGTCTTCAAAGCCGGGGATGAAGGAATTGGAACCAACTTCCAGCGGATAGCCTTTGCCTTCGCCGCCGCTGAACGGTTCGCCGTCAACGGTGCCTGCAAAGTCGATAATGGCGAAATCGCCTTTTTCAATTACAGCGCCTTCTTCAGCTTCTACCATTTTTGCATGGCGGTTGCGCAGGCCCTGTACCTGTTCTTCAACAGCTTCATCGGTAACTTCAACTGCTTCTTTTTCTACATGCAGTTCTTTATAATCGCCAAGTTTAACTTCCGGTTTAAGGGTTACTTTAATGGTCAGTTCCATATCTTTGTTTTCTTCAAATACGGAGCTGTCTACTTTCGGGTCAGAAACCGGAATGAGTTTTTCCTGTTCAAGAGCTTCAGTATAGCACTGGTTTGCAACCAGTTCAAAAGCTTCTTGTTTTACAGCTTCTTTGCCATAGTGCATTTCGATAACGTTGCGGGGGGCTTTGCCTTTACGGAAGCCGGGAATATTTACCTGGCCTGCAATTTTTGCAACGGCTTTTTTAAAGCCTTTGTTTACTTCCTCAGCGGGCAAAGTGATTTTAAGAGTTGCGTCGTTGCCGACTCTTTCTACGGTTACGTTCATTAATAAATCCTCCCTTAATTATATGTGCTGATTATTACAGCGTGTTTTTTGCATGGTTTTATTAGTAAAAATGCAGCTGTTTACACACATTGCTCATAATATAATATCACAACAAAAGGTTATTGACAAGAATTTTACAGTTTTTACTGCAATAATACGGCATTTTTAAGCAAATAAATTTAAAAAGCCCGGCAGTAAACTGCCGGGCTGAAATTTCATGGAGCGGAAAACGAGATTCGAACTCGCGACCCCCTCCTTGGCAAGGAGGTGCTCTACCACTGAGCTATTTCCGCATCTCTCAACAACGAAGTTAATTATAACGCAGCGATATTCTTTTGTCAACACTTTTTTAGAAATTATTTTAAAAAATTCCCAAAACAATCTGGCTGATATTTTTGGAATGGTCGGAAACGCGCTTCATGTTAATTAAAACTTCCATCATCATAAAGCCTGCAACCGGGTCGCAGCGTTTTTCGTTAAGGCGCACAATATGGTTTTTGCGGATTTCCTTCTGCGCCTTTTTTACCTTGCGGCAAATATCCCATGCTTCCTGCGCCAATGCCTTGTCGTTATTTGCCAGTGCTTCCATGGCCTTGCCGCTTGCCTCAAGCACCATTTTGCCGAGATTGCGCAGTTCTTCCATAGCTTCATCGCTGAACTTCACATTATCCTCAAACATACGGCGCGCATCTTTGGCCAGTGCTTCACCATGGTCGCCAATACGTTCAATATCCGTGCAGGCATGCAGCAGGCGTGTATGTTCTGCCGAAAGCGCTTCGCTCATTTCCTTTTCGCTCATTTTGGTAAGGTAGCGGGTAATATCTTCTTCCAGTGCATCAATCACAGGCTCATGCTCAAGCACGTATTTAATTTTCGCTTCGTCTTTATCTTCCAGAGCCTGCAGGCCAACTTCAACATTATGCCGAGCCATATTGCCCATGCGCACAATTTCTTTAACGGCAAGCCCAATGGCAATAGACGGAGTTACCAGCATTTTTTCGTCCAAAAATGCCGGCTTGCGGGAAATTACAACATCTTTGCCCGGCAGCATTTTTTCAATCATTTTTATAAACAAACCTGTAAACGGCATAAACAGCAGGGTATTTACAACATTAAACGCCGTATGCGCGTTGGCAATCTGGCGGGCAATGTCGCCTGCCGGGGAAATTGCCAAAACAAGTTTAACAAACAATCCCATAAAGGTAATAAAGATAATGCTGCCGATAAAGTTAAACATTACATGCGCCAAAGCTACGCGTTTAGCCGTAATGTTTGCACGCAGCGAAGCAAGCACCGCCGTAATGCAGGTACCGATATTATCGCCCAAAAGCACGGGGATAGCGCCTTCCAGCGGAATAAGGCCCTGGTTGGCAATAGCAATCAAAACACCGATAGTAGCACTGCTGGACTGAATAATCATGGTCATAACAAGGCCTACACAAACGCCAAGCAGCGGATTATCCGAGAAGCGGTGGATAAAATCAATAAAGCCCTGATATTCACGCAGCGGCATTACAGAATCGCTCATCATTTCCATGCCAAGCATTAAAATACCGAAGCCCAGAACAACCTGTCCTATGTATTTGCCGCGCTGGCGTTTGGCCAAAAGCTGCACCGCAAAGCCGATGGCAAGAAACAGCGTAATATAATCGGTAAGCTTAAATGCAATTAACTGCGCCGTCATGGTTGTACCAATGTTGGCACCCATTACAACGCCGAAAGCCTGTTTTAAATTCATCAGCCCTGCATTAACAAAGCCAACCGTCATAACCGTTGTTGCACTGCTCGACTGCAAAATGCCTGTTACTACTGCGCCAAGGGCAACGGCAACTACCAGTACGCCGGTAAGTTTTTCAAGTATTTTCTGCAATTTTTCGCCGGCTGCACGCTGCAAGCCTTCGCCCATAAGCTGCATGCCGTAAAGAAATAATGCCAAACCGCCTAAAAATCCGAAAAAGTAAACCATAAGTCCTCCCCGTTTTGTCGTTTTACTTGGTTTTTACTTATATTTTACATTTATTATACAGGATTTTGCGGCAGCGGTACAGATAAATTTAAGCGTTTTGTAAATAATTATACAAGAAAGGCCCTGCCTATTTAGCAGAGCCTTAAAAAATTTAACTTAAAATTATGCCTGTACTTCGCCGGAAGGCTTATAATGTTTAGCTTTCCACTGTTCAAATTCCATATACACTACCGGCACAACAAGCAGAGTCAGCATAGTAGACGTTATCAAACCGCCTACCAGTACCACGCCCATTGACTGGCGCAGTTCCGCACCTTCGCCGATGCCCATGGCAATAGGCAGCATGCCGAGAATAGTTGACAGCGTTGTCATAAGTATCGGGCGCAGGCGCAGCGAACAGGCTTCAAGCGTTGCGCTGCGGATATCCATGCCCTTTGCACGCTGCTGGTTGGCATAGTCTATCAATAAAATGGCGTTTTTAGTAACAAGGCCAAGCAGCATGGTAAAGCCAATCATACTCATCATATTAGCCGTTTGCCCCATCATTAAAAGCCCCAGCACCGCGCCAACAATGGCAAACGGCAGCGATGCCATGATAATAACAGGCTGGCTGAAACTTTCGAACTGTGCCGCCAGTACCATATAAACAACTACAACCGCCAGCACAATCGCCTTCACAATTTCGTTAAACGAACGTGCCATGGTATCGGCTTCGCCAATCAGTTTATAGTTGTACCCTTGCGGCAGGTTCATGCTCGGTATAAGTTCATTTTGTATTTTGGCAATCAGTTCGCCCGGCGAAGTGCCTACCGTATTGGCATAAACCACAATCTGGCGCTGTTTGTCCTCACGGTCAATACGTGTCGGGCCGCTGCCCAAAGTAATATCGGCCACATCGCCCAGGCGGATAAACTGCCCGTCGCGTGATGATACGCGCAGATTTTTAACATCATTAATATCAGTACGTTTGCTTTGAGGAAGCTGCAAAATTATATCGTAGTCGTTATCGCCGATGGTAAAGCTGTTGCCTGTGCTTTTACCCATAAAGGCCATTTCCACAACTTCGCCAACGGAATAAGAATCAAGCCCCAAAAGGCTGGCACGTGCCTGGTCAAGTTTAATCAAAATTTCCGGCTGCTCATCCGAATCGGAAATATCAACATCAGTTGCGCCCGGAACCTTGCGCACCAAATCCGCAAGTTCCAAAGCATATTCTTTTAACTGTTTAATATCGCTGCCGCGCAGGCCAATCTGTACCGGACGGCTGTCGCCGCGCCCGCGTCCCTGGTTTGATACGACGGTTACGCTAAGGCCTTCAACATTGCGTACATCGGCACGCAAATCATCCATAATCTGCTGCATGGTGCGCTCGCGTTCATCACTCGGCACAAGGCGGATATCTATTGAGCCCTGATTAACAGGGTTACGCCCGTTGCCTATATTCAGCGCCGCTATTTTAACTTCAGGCATTGCGGTTATTTCCTGCTGCAGAGGCGTTGCCAGTTCAACTGTTTTTTCCATGCTGGTGCCAATCGGCGCTTTAAAATTAACGCTGAACTCGCCGGAATCGTAAGTAGGCTGGTATTCCGTACCGACAAACGGCAGCAGCACAATATTCATTGCCAGGGAAATAAAACCTGCGGCAATAACTTTTTTAGGATTATTCAGTGCGCTTTCCATAATGCCGCTGTACAGCCCGCGGAAAATTTGAAAACCGTTTTCAAATTTATCCAGAGCAAGCTGCACATATTTGTTGCGGTGGCTTTCGCCGGGCTTTTCAGCTTTAATCCAGTATGCGGAAACCATTGGCGTAAGCGAAAATGCAACCAAAGTAGAAAACGCAATGGCAAAAGCAACCGTTAAGCCGAACTGCTTAAAATACTGGCCGATAATTTCACCCATGCTGCCTACCGGAACAAACACTGCCATTAAAGAAAGCGATGTTGCCAGAATAGCCAGCGAAATTTCTTCCGTTGCTTCTTTAGCTGCTGTAAAAGGCGTTTTGCCCATTTCTATATGGCGGAAAATATTTTCAATAACAACAATAGCATCATCTATCAAAATTCCTACCGCAAGGCTTAACGCCATCAGCGACATGTTATTAAGCGTAAAATCCATTGCCTTCATCATAAAAAAGGTGGCAATAATAGATGTTGGTATGCACAAACCGCCGATAATCGTCGCGCGGAAGTTGCCCAGAAACATATAGGTTATAAAAAGTGCCAGCGCGCCGCCAAAGAAAATCGTGTTCCATACATCGGCAATATTTTCACGCACATAGGTTGATTGGTCACGCACGATATCAACCTTAATATCCGGCGGAATAATGCGCTGTTTAAGTTCTTCCATTTTTTCGTTAACGCGGTCGGTAACGTCAACAGTGTTGGTTTTAGATTGCTTGCGCACAAAAGTCATAACGCACGGTACGCCGTTGGCGCTGGCAAAAGTATCTTCATCTTCCCAGCCGTCAATAACGTCCGCCACATCGCCGATATACACAGCTTTACCGTCGTGGTTGGCAATAACAACCTTTTTCACATCATCAATGTTATTATATTTGCCGATTGTACGCACGGTAATTTCCATATCGTGGTTGCGCGCTTTGCCACCCGGCGTATTGTAGTTTTCGTCATCTACCTTCTCCAGCAGCTCCTGAAACGAAATGCCATATTCCATAAGTTTATCAGGCTTGGCCACAAGACGGATTACACGCTGGCTGGCGCCGACTGCCGTTACTTCGGCAACGCCTTCAACCATCTGCATTTCATCAAGAATATTATCTTCTATCAGCCTGCGTATTTCACCGCGGCTGCGCGATTCAGACGAAAATGTATAAGCAACGATGGACTGTGAAGTTAAATCAACCGTCTGCACAACCGGCTCATCAATGTCATCCGGCAGGCGGTTGCGCACGCTGGCAACCTTCTCGCGCACTTCACTGGCCATGTCCTGCGGGTCTACGCCCATATTAAATTCCAGCGTGGTCTCACTGTAACCTTCGCGGATAGTACTGGAAATGGTTTTATAGCCCGCAACCTGGCTTACGCGGTTTTCTATGGGCTTTGTGATAAGCGTTTCCATTTCCTCAGGCGATGCGCCGTCATAAGTAACGCGCACGCTGACGATAGGCATATCAACGTCAGGGTTTAAATCAACGCCTATTTCCGGATAGCAGCGGATGCCGAATACCACCAGCAGCAAAATAAGCATGGTGGTAAAAACCGGCCTGCGGATAAAAGTACCTATCATAATTAATTACCTGCCTTATCCGTAACTACTTTACTGCCTTCACGCAGTTTGTTATGCCCTTCTGTAACTATTTCTTCGTCACCTTTTAAGCCGCTTAAAACTTCGGCAATTTTGTCATCAGTATAACCAATGTCAAGCACCTGGCGGCGCACGGTGTTATCTTCTTCAACAACAAAAACGGTCTTCTGGTCGTCGCGCATTACAATTGCATAAACAGGTATTGTCAGCACGTTCTCTTTGGGCTGCGCCGTTAAACGCACAGTTGCAAAAACGCCCGCCAAAAGCCCTTCCGTATTATCCACGCTTACTTCTGCAGCAAAGGTGTGGGCAGGCAAATCGGCAACCGGGGCAATGCGTGTTATTTTGCCGACAATTTTATGCCCTTCAAAAGCTGGCAGTTTAATTTCAGCTTCATTGCCAACCGCCACGCCGCTGATATTGCCTTCCGGTATGTTAATAACAGTTTTCAGCACACTGATATCCGCCACAGCGAAAAGCGGCGTACCGGCAGTAGCATAATAACCTTCCTGATGGTAACGCTTGTAAATAATGCCGTCCGCAGGAGATGTAATAACAGTACCGGCAGATTGTGATTCCATAGCCTGCAATGTGCCGCGCGCCGCATCAAGTTTTGCCGCCGCATTATCACGCGCAAACGCATAATCATCCGCTACCTGCTGTGAAACCGCACCCTGTTCGTACAATTTGCTGTAACGTGCAAGGTCGCGTTCCGCCTTGCGCAAGTTTGTTTCGGCATCCATATAATTGCCGCGAGCTTCCAGTAAACCGGCATCGGTATCACGCTGTTCCAGTTCGGCAAGCACCTGCCCTTTTACAACACGGTCGCCCTCATTAACATAAACATGTTCCACACGTCCGTCAACTTTGGCAGCGACATCAGCCTGCCACTCCGGGTCAAGGCTGCCGCTGAACTCAAGTTCCGGCACAATCGTCCGGCGCTCCGGATGTGCCGTAACTACCGCTACCGCCTGCACGCGCGACATTCTTTCCGCACGTTCGCGTTCAGTTTGAATATTATCAAAAATGCGGTAACACACAATTAAAACTACCGCAACGCAAATGCCAATTAAAATTTTCATATTACGGTTATGCCAATCCATTTTCTGGTCCCCCGTCCGCTAAATATAGTCATTTTAATTATATAACTTTTTAAAGCCTTTTAGCAAACATAAGCAGCCTGCAATTGCAATAATTATGTAAAATCGTTTTAACAAAACGCTTGCGCTAAAAGAAAAGGCGAATTATAATGGCGGTGGGAGGCGAAATTATGGAAACCTTAACATTGTTTGGAAACGATTTGCCGCAGCCTTTGGCTGCACGGCTGCGCCCGCAAACCCTTGACGAATACGTCGGCCAGACGCATCTGTTAGGCAGGGGCAAAGTGCTGCGCCGCTTAATAGAAAGCGACCAGATTTCTTCCATGATTTTCTGGGGGCCTCCCGGCGTCGGCAAAACCACGCTGGCGCGGATTATAGCCAACAGCACCAAAGCAGCTTTTATTGATTTTTCTGCCGTTACAAGCGGCATTAAAGAAATACGCGCCGTGATGCAAAAAGCAGATGACAACCGCCGCTACGGCGAAAAAACCATTGTTTTTGTAGACGAAATACACCGTTTTAACAAAGCCCAGCAGGATGCTTTTTTACCGTTTGTAGAAAAAGGCAGCATTATTTTAATCGGCGCGACAACGGAAAATCCTTCGTTTGAAGTCAACAGCGCTTTGCTCTCGCGCTGCAAGGTATTTGTTTTGCAGGAACTTAAAACCGAAGAACTGGTGCAGCTTTTAAAGCGCGCCTTAACTGATGAAAAAGGTTTTGGCGCGCAGCAGGTAAATATCGAGCCTGACCTTTTGGAAATGATTGCAGTTTTCGCCAACGGCGATGCCAGAACCGCGCTTTCCACTTTGGAAATGGCTGTTTTAAACGGCGATGTTGATAACGATGGTGCAATAACAGTAACACGCGAAATTTTAGAGCAGTGCACTTCCAAAAAATCACTGCTGTATGATAAAACAGGCGAAGAACATTATAATTTAATTTCCGCGCTGCATAAATCCATGCGCAACTCCGACCCGGACGCCGCCGTTTACTGGCTGGCACGCATGCTTGAAGCCGGAGAGGACCCGCTTTACATAGCACGCCGCGTAACGCGCTTTGCAAGTGAAGATATCGGCCTTGCAGACCCTAAAGCACTGGAAATTGCCGTCGCTGCCTATCAGGCCTGCCATTTTATCGGCATGCCGGAATGCAGCGTGCATTTAACGCAGGCAGTAGTTTATATGTCCGTCGCGCCAAAATCCAACGCTCTGTATATGGCGTACGAACACGCCAAGCGTGATGCTGTAAAAATGCTTGCCGAACCTGTTCCGCTTGTTATACGCAATGCGCCCACAAAGTTAATGAAGGAACTGAACTATGGCAAAGGCTACCAATATGCGCATGACACAGCAGATAAACTTACTAACATGCAGTGCCTTCCGGATTCACTTTTAGGCATTACCTATTACCACCCTACAACGCAGGGACTGGAAGCACGCGTCAAAGCACGCCTTGATGAAATTAAACGCTGGAAAAAGCAGCACAGCGGAAAATAAATTCATAACACAAAAAGCCAAAGCACTGTTTAAACAATGCTTTGGCTTTTTTATTTTAATTTAATATAACCGCAGTTTAAAAATACACTTTTTTATCAACCGGAGCCGTAGAAGCAATTAATTTGCCTTTGCGGTAGTTGCGCAGCACAGGCACATCGTAATTCAGTGCATCATACCAGTTTTGGGCATCCAGAATAATAAAGTTGGCATCCTTGCCCTTGGCAATGCCGTAAGCATCGCCCAAATGCAGAGTGCGTGCAGCGTTTTCCGTAACAAATTTGTACGAATTGCAAATTTCCTCATACCCAAGCATATGCCCGATATAAAGGCCCATAAACACCTGGTCACGCATTTTGCCATTGCCGAGCGGGTTCCACGGGTCAAAAATATCGTCAGAACCAAAAGAAACGTTCAGCCCTTCAGCGGTAAGCTCCTTTACGCGCGTCATGCTGCGGCGTTTGGGGTAGGTATCAACCCTGCCGCCCAAATGTACATTAACACAAGGGTTAGCCACAAAATTAATGCCGGACATTTTTAAAAGGCGCATCAGCCTAATCATATAAGCATTATTATAACTGTGCATGGCCGTGGTATGCGATGCGGTTACCATATCGCCCATGCCGGTTTCATAAGCACGCGCAGCCACTGTCTCCAAACCGCGTGATGCTTCATCGTCAATTTCATCGCAGTGAACATCAATAAGTTTTCCGTACTTCTGCGCCAGTTCAAAACAAATATTCAAAGATTCCACGGAATATTCGCGCGTAAACTCAAAATGCGGAATGGCACCTGCAGCATCAGCACCCATTTTTAAAGATTCTTCCAGCAGTTCTTTGCCGTTTGGATAACTTAAAATTCCGTACTGCGGAAAAGCTACAATCTGAATATCAATGTAATCTTTCACTTCTTCGCGCAGTTCCAAAATGGCCTGCAAAGCCGTAAGTTTGGGGTCGTTAATATCTACATGGGTACGCACATACTGAATGCCGTTTCCCGCCTGCAGACGGATAGCTTTGTTTACACGGTCTTTTACTTCCTGTATGCTGAGAAAAGGTTTATATTCTTCCCAACGCTGAATGCCTTCAAACAGAGTTCCGGATAAATTCCACTGCGGGCGTCCGGCAGTAAGGCAGGTATCCAAATGCACATGCGATTCCACAAAAGGCGGCAGCAGCATTTTGCCGGCACAGTCGCCGATTACTTCCTCGCCGGGCAGCGGTTCCAAATGTGGGGCAATGGCTTCAAATTTACCGTCTGTCACTCTTATATCAACAGTTTCAACAGCATTTGCCAGATAAAGTTTTTGCAGCAGCATAACATTTACATCCTTTCTTTGTATTATTCGCCTTTTCCGTTCAACATTCTGCCGATAAAGAAGAATACGGCAGCAACAACCATTGCATTAATGGCAGCAATGCCCCATTGCAGCAGGTTGGCCGCAACAGCGCCTACAACTATGCCGGCAATATTACACCAGTTAACAGTATATTCCTTAAAATCACCGTTGAATTTTTTATTGTTAAAGAAATAATCCAAAATAACGATAATACCAATCGGCGGCAGCGCACAGTTAAGAATGCTCAGCCAGCTTACAAAATTGTAATACAGCCAGATAGCCAGCGCAGTGCCGACAATGCCGGAAATCCATGTCGTCCATTTCATGCGGATGCGGGAAATATTGGAAATTGCCAGACCGCCGGTATATAAAGCGTTATTATTGGTAGTCCAGATATTGGCACCCAAAACAATTAACGCAGGAATGGCAAGCCCCTGAGCAATCATAACGTAAAAAATATCGTCCTTGCCGGTATAAGCGCCGCCAACAGCGCCAAAACAGAACATCAGCGTATTGCCCAGAAAGAATGCGATAACGGTAGTCCAAACGGCAATGCTGCTGTTTTTGGCAAAACGGATGAAGTTAGGCGTTGCCGTGCCGCCGGAAATAAACGAGCCGATAACATAGCCGATACCAGTAAACAGGGTAATCTGCCCCGCAGACTGGGCAAAAATATACGCCAGCCCGCCGCCATCTGCAGCAGCCGTAACCATTGAATAAACACCTAAAACAATAATCAGCGGCACGGAAATATAACTTACTATTTCCAGCGCCTTCATGCCGGTTGCAGCGGTAGCAGTCATCAAAAGACCGGCAATAATGGTTAAAGTCCATTCATTCATGCCCATAAGTTCAGCCGCCGGAATGGAAAACATAGCCACGCCTACACCGAACCAGCCTATTTGCGTAAAGCCAAGAATAAACGAAGAAAGATACGAACCTTTGGCACCGAATGTGCGGCGGCAAAGCAAATCCATATTCAAACCGGTTTGGGAACCGATAAAAGCAAGAGCACCGCAATAGGCCGACAAAATAATGCCGCCGATTAAGCATGCCCACACAAAGCCAGATAAATCAAGGCCGTTGCCCAGTTTTGCGCCAACGCTCATGCTTGCTGAGAAAAACGTAAAGCCCAGCATAACGAAGAACATCTGCCAAAAGCCTTTACGTGCTGAATCAGGCACAGCCTCCAACGAATAATCAGCATCTACCGGTGCAGATGTATTTTGTTTTACAGTATTTTCCATTAATGTACCACCTTCCCCAAAAATATGTTGCCGGTGCCAGGCCGTTAATATAAAGCCAGATTATTTAATAGCCTGCACCCTAAAAAATACCTTATATACTATACCATTGCCAACCGGCTTTGTCTACCTGTAAAAATCCATCTGTCAACTAGTATATTAAATAAATTCATATGGCGGCTGTCTCTGCATCAACACTCACATCTGATTATAAATAAAAAAGCCGTTCTAATGAACGGCTGGTTAATATAACATATGCAAAAGCAAACGCATCTGTCCTAAAATTATATTTTACTTATGAGCAGCATCTTTTGTTTTCGGTAAGCGTGTATCAATTATGGATGCTGCTTTTTCGTTTACCTTTTCAAGCGCTTTAAGGGCTACTGATTTACTGCCAACATCGCCAAATACAGAACCGTCTTCAGCCATTTCAGTAAATTTGCCATTATAAATATATCTGTTATTTTTTACATCAATAATTTTAAACGGCACAATTGCAGTCATTTCTTTGCCGACGGTAAAAATAGTCACTTTATCTTTTCTGATAAACGGGTCTACCTGTAAAAATATTGCGTAATCAATATCGTCTCCCTTAAAAACATTAATAATATCTGCTCTTTCAGCAGTGGTAATATCCGCAATACCGATTTTGTTTAAACTATCAATATACGTTTTGCCATCAATATATTGATAGGTATTGCAATCAACAGCTTTTGCTAAATTTTTTAAAATGGATTGGTCAATATCGTTGTTGTAAGTAGTTTGAGAATTATTAATATACATTACTGCAACTTTAGGCATATTTTCTAACTTAGCAGTCTGCCTGGCAGATTTTATTTCTGCTTTTTCACCTCCATTTAAGCGTTCAGTTAATCTTTCACTGAAAGAACGTGTATCTCTGTTAACTGATGATGCATCTGCTGCAGCCTGTTGATGTGAGCCGGCAAACGCCAAGGCGCTAAAACTGAACAAAATAACTGTAAATAATAATGTTAAAAATTTTTTCATTCTTATAAACTCCTTTAATTATTAATTTTCTGATTTACTGTACTTTGCACAAAAATTTTACTGATATTTTAATAACAAGATGGTTCTTTTAAAACTAAATCACCTTCCTTATGGCATTTAAGGCCGTTTGCCATAACCAATCTGTTTTTTATTAACTGTCTTACATACAATTCCGTCTTATTAGTTAGCACAAACTAATAGCAGGACTGAAAATATTATAAAATCTCTTAGTGAATTTTATCTTAAATATTTATTTGCCTTTTTCAGCATTTGTTATAATTTTAAATACAACTCTAAAAGCATAAATATCACTTTTATTTGCAATTTTAAAATAACCTTCAACGTTTTGAGTTTGTTTAGATATAGTTTTATGATACATTGAAAAATATTTGCGGCAATAGGTGAGAAAAAACAAAAAAGCCGTGAACTCAAACAAGTTCACGACTTGGTATTACCTTTATAATCTTTTAAATCTGCCCTGCAATTACTTTGCAGAATTAA
>CAJLLL010000005.1 GCA_905207485.1 uncultured Phascolarctobacterium sp. | reverse complement strand
GGTATGCTATATGTTTCGTAGAATTTCTTAACTGTCGATGAAATGCCAGCGCACGCTCATGATGCTAATGCCGACACCAACGGCAACCATTCTCACACTTTTAGCATTTATGAGGACGAATCTTGGGGAGGACCGGGAGCTGCCGCCGGCGGCAGCTCGGTACTTGGGGCGCCAACCACGTCAATTTCAGGCGGGCATGTTCATAATATAACCGTCAGCAAAACCGGCAACAGTCAACCATTTACCATGTTGCCTCCGTATATTCCTGTTTACATTTGGAAAAGGCTCAGCTAACACGTTTCCAAATATAACAAACGAAGTATGGTTGGATAATGTTGTGAGCCATTCCTCTGCCCGTTGAATTTGTTGATGTAGATGTGCTAAAACTTGCATTTATTTTTAATGTTGTATTACTACCAGAAGTTGAACCACGACCATTATTCCCGAGCGAAGTATCGCATGAAAAAACGCCAGTGCAAGTATTTTGATAGTCGGCAGACAGTCTTGCCTTGCCTGTAATGCCACTCGTAGAGCTTGCTGCATCGTGGTTATGCTGTGGCATCTCATCGACAGAGCGTTATGAAACGCGCTTCCAAATATAGGCAGACAAAAAAGGTGGAATATTATTATGGGGTTTAGTAGAGCCTTTGCTGCCGATAGTTCCACCGGTAGAAGCGGATGTTTGAGCATTTCGGTAACGATTCATACCATCGCCACCACCGTCTGTATGGTCGCCTGTCCAAACCCAACCAGACCAACCGTTTGCTGGCACAGTAGCACTGCTTGCCGCTCCGCTACTACTTTGGTAAGCTACCTCTGCAAGTTGTGAATATTTCAGAGTATTTGCGGCAAAATCATGGCTATGCGCAGGCATCTCATCGACAGCAACGGTTATGCTGTTCTACGCCAACAATAGACTGTGTAAAACGGTTGAATTATATTATGCGAAGAACCATTGCCAGTATTATTTGTGGTTATGCTTGGCGTTATCGAGCCATTTAAGGTCAGCCGCAACTGAGACCAACCGCCGCCACCCGAAAGTATGCCATGACCTTGGTTTGCAACCGAAAAAACACCACTGGCGCTTGGACTATCTGAGCCAATAAAATTTCCCACTGTGCCATAGACAGATGATGTGCCTGCCGCACTATCATGCTTATGTATAGGCATCTCATCGACAGTTATGCCGACCTACGCCACATATAACAAACATAAAATGGCTGAATAATTGCAAAAGATTTTCCGCTGCCTTTATTTGATGTTGATACAGTATGGGTATGACTGTGATTAAATGATAGGTTGCCTCTATTAGCTCCGCTGACCCCATTGCCGTACCCTTCACTACCAGCAACGGCTTTAAAACAGCCAGTACCTTTATTGCCGGAAATCCAAAGCAGTGTATTGTTGGCACTGCCGGTTATAGTTGTTGATGCTGCCGCACTATCATGCTTATGTATAGGCATCTCATCGACAGTTAAGAAATTCTACGAAACATATAGCATACCAAGTAAGGCGGCATATTATTATGTTTTGCGCTTTTGCCTGTATTGTTAATGGTAATCGAATGATTGTGAGAATTGGTTTCCGTAGCAACACTATCAAGTGTTGAAAATCTTCTGTTCCAATATCCTATATTGCTTGATGTAGCATCTGCTTGTCCGTCAGGCCAGCCGTGCATATTAACGCTAATGTTATGGTTGTGAGAGGTTGCTGTGCTTGATGCGGTATGTGTGTGAACCGGCATTTCATCGACAGTGAGAGTATGTGTAGCCTCGCCACCGGTTTCTCCTGCCTTATAAGTAGTACCCCAATCACTTTCGCCTTCCGGAATAAGTACACGTCCAGCGGGCATTTTCTCCCATGTTCCACCAAACAAACTGCCGGGGTCTGTTGCATTAACGCTCATATAAATAGAACCTACCGGATAAATCATATCCAATAGGTCGAGTTTTGTGAGCTTAGGCACCTCCGCCCATTCTCCATTACCTTTTAAAAATTTTTCACGGTCATTTATACCCGGCGCTTTTACTAATCCAGCCTCGCCTGCCGTGCTTGTAGTTGCACCTACATACACAGGAACGCTCTTTAAATACGTTGTATTAATTGGTTTCCCGTCACCGTCCAAAACCGCTTTGTTAGCTTTTGGTACAGTAATCTCGCTGCCATTATAGTCATAAAGCAGTTTCCATGTAGCAAGGTCTTCTTCTAATCGGTAAACCTTCTTTTGGTCTTTTCTGGCGCATAACATGCCTTCAAAAAGGTTATTCGTCGGAAATGCAGTGCCGGCAAAATCGGTGATAATACATTCCATATTATCATTAATGGTCTGCCTATCTTCGCTAATCAAACCAGTAGGCAGCAAGGGGTTATATGTTTGCATTTTGTCACCTCACAAAAAATTTTATTAAAATGGTTCTATTGGGGAAATGCCTGCATAACTATTGGGGAAATGCCATCACATACTCATACAAGAGGCACCATGAACATTACAGGCGTTTTAAACTATGAGCCCAACATAATGACAAATGTTAGAACAGAGGAAGACGTGGTGTTTTCCAATCCGTCTGGAGCCTTTGGCATTACAAAATCTACTTGGGTGCAATCAAACGGGGCAAGCAATAGTGCGCCAGAATGGTATCACGACAGTGCTATTACCTTCGACGCAAGCAAGAGCTGGAGTGGCGAAACATCTTCTGTCGGTAACAGTTCTGCTCACAATAATATTCCTCCGTATTTAGCTGTATATTTGTTTAAAAGAACAGCTTGATAGCTATTGGGGAAGTGCCAAGTCACAATCACACTCGTGGCACAATGGAAATCACAGGCGAAATATGGCAGGATTATGCGAAAGGTCAGCTTGGGGGCATTCATGGTTCACAAACATCTTATACAGGCGCCTTTTATTTTGGCAGCAAATCTGTGGCTGCAAGTTGCACATGGAGTTCATACGGAGATGCTAAATCTATTGCTTTTAAAGCATCTAAATCGTGGACCGGGTCTACTTCATCGTCAGGCGGTTCTGGTTCGCATAATAATTTGCAGCCATATTTAAGCGTATTTATGTTCAAACGAATAGCTTAAAACTATTGGGGAAATGCCTGCACACACTCATAGTGGTACTGCCATTAGTAACGGCTCCCATAATCACGGAACGGCTTGGGGTGAAAATGGTGTTACTGGTAGTCACGGAAGATATGGGACAGCCTCAAACATATCTGGTTCAAATAACGGTTCTGATAATGATAACTGGGAATTTGCTACAACAACCAACGGTGCACATACACATTCTTTGTCTATAAACACGACTGGCACCGGCGCTGCTCACAACAACATACAGCCCTATATAGCCGTTTTCCTGTGGAAGCGAATCAGTTAGCTCTACGCCACATAAAAACGCTTAGGAAAGGCTGCATAAGGCTATGAGCATCGTTGCCGCCAACACTTGATGTTTCTCCGGTCCAAGAATTAGCGGCATTAAAATCAATGCGCCCTCTATCATAGCTGCCAGAAGTTGACATCAAGGTTTTACCAGTACCAATAGAAGTTTTGTTAAAACAACCGCTTACTTGTGTAAAAGAAAGGTCGTTACCAAGACCTGCGTTATTGCCTGAACCATCGGCAAACCAACCGGTTATGTTCATAGTTCCTTTGGTATGCGTGTGCGCAGGGACTTCCCCAATAGTTATGCAGGCATTTCCCCAATAGCTCTACCCAACACGTTTAAAGATGTAAACAGATAAGTACGGCGGCAAGTTATTATGTGAATTTCCTTCGCCGACTGAACTGGTTTCGCCAGTCCAAGTTCTACTTGCGTCAAAAGAGAACCCGTTGCCTCTCGAACCACTCCAGCTTCCATCTCCAATATGGCTGCCGCCTACATGTGCATCAACAAACGCTCCTGAGGCGGTTGTGCCAGCACCCCAATAATAATTAATGTCTTGCGACGTAACTGAACCAGTAATATTCATTGAGCCGCGAGTATGGGAGTGAACAGGCATTTCCCCAATAGTGAGAGTATGCGTTGCTTCGCCGCCGGTACTTCCGGCGGCATAAGTAGTTCCCCAATCACTTTTACCTTGTGCTAAAAGTACACGTCCGGCGGGCAACGCTTCCCACGTTCCGCCGAAAAGTGTGCCCGGATTTGTCGAAACAGTGGAAGCATAAATACTGCCAACCGGGTACATTTTAAGCATCAAAGCAGATATTACATCATCAGTTAATCCTGCTGCCTTTTCCGCATTTACTGCACTATTGGCCTTAGTCGCATTCTCCGCATTGGTTGCATTGTCAGCTTTAGTAGCATTATCTGCCGTTTTAGCATGGTCTGCTTCGTCAGCATGAGGGACAGTATCTAATGTTTCCGGAACCCACGTTGCAAGGTCGCCTTGCAACCGATACAACTTTTTCTCATCAGTTCGGTAGCAGGTCATAAACGGAAACAGATTTTCCGTTGGAAAAGCAGCCCCAGCAAAATCGCTCGCTATTGTTTCTAAAGAATCATTTATAACAGCCGGTGCATTAGCCACCAGAGTATCATCAGATAATAAACCAAATTTTTGCATTTTCTCACCTCTTAATATCCAGTGGCCTGCCAAGTAATAAGGCCTGTTACAAGCTGCCCTGCATCATTCACAAGCTGCACCTCAAAACCAGTATTATCCATGCTTGTAATATACGGCGTCACTACGCCATCACCAGTATTACCACCACGAAGATTTACATTTACTTCCGGTACAATATAAAACTTCTTGGAGAAATTAATCCTTGTAGGCGCAGAAGTATCAGTTATGTTTGATGTACCTCTATCCTGTGTATCAGGAATGTCAACGTGCATAACCACATTACTTACCGAAGGCTTAGTCTGCGCTGCAATAGCATTTATTACAATGCGTACCAAGGCATCCTGATATTCATATTCTCCGACCTTAAAATCCATAAACGGCGTATACCCCGGCGCAGTCTGTGTTGCATCATTAAATTCATCAAGGCTTATGTCGCCTTCTGTAATCGCAATGTTGCTTATAACACCACCGCACGCTTCCAAAAAGGCATCATACAGCGCAATATTATCCTGCTTTAATAAATCCACAGCCTTTACTATTTCATCGTTTAGAGCAGCATTTTCTTTGAAAATACGTTGGAACAAAGCAGTCCGATTGTGTTCATCAATAACGCCGACAGCTTCTGCCTTTGCAACAGCAATGCTTTTTTGTGGCACAACTTCATTGGCATCAACTTGCTCGAAGAACCACTTTTTAAGCTTTCTGCTGTTATCATCAGTAAAGCCTGCGTATTCTTTTAAATCCACCGTAAATTTAGCTGTGCGTGTAAGGTTATCCAAAACACTCAATATTTCAGATGGCACTTTACGCATATTACGCAACACTTTTCGTTCTGCAACTCCAAAACTTTCGTTAAATCCTCTCGTTAATAATTTTTCTGGAATATCGCTTGTTCCAATATTCTCAGCAAAATTGAGCTTAAAGAGAATATAATCCCAATATGTTTCAGTAAAATGTGTTATTTCATTAACTTGCTTGTAGGTTGCTCTTGTGTGCTGTTCGGCAAATGTCGCTTTTTCTTTGCGTTTTAATTTAATTGTTTTAATGATTGCATCAATAACAGCAGCAGCTTCTGTCACGTCAATGGTGAACATCGTCATTCCAGCCATTTCCCATGTTTTAGTGAACTGCTCCCATGTTAAAGGGCAATTTTGCCACGAATAGTTTTGCAAATCATAACTTCTGAAAGTGTTATCATAGGCGCTGAACGGCTGCGTTAAATCACCTAATTTAAGTGTGCCGTTATTAAAATCTAAATTGTTTGTAATCTGTACGCCCATGTCATATCACCTATCAGCTTAAAGTAAACTGGAAGTTAAGTGTTACTGTATCATCAACCGCTTTGTTAACCACAGCAAAAGTAACACGGTCAATAAAAGTGCCTCCGCTTGCTGCGTTACAAACGCCAGCTTCGGTAATTGCACCGGTAGCTTCGCCGGGATTAAAAGTAGTAGTAAAGGTAAAAATTTTAGTTCCCGCTGTGTGCTGATAATTTGCTGCTTTGCGCGCAAGTTCAGTAACAAGCGCAGTCTGCGTTGCAGCAACCGCGGTAGTACCTGTACCTACTGCAATATGGCTCATAACATTCGGGCGAGAAGCAGATTTGCCAATGGCATCGGCAATAAAATCAAAACCTGCATTAAGAATAAGGTTATCTTTACGGCGAACTTCCACGCTTCCATCTGCTTTACGGTGGGTAATTACCAATGCACCTTTAATATGAGCAAACTCTTTTACTCCGTTTTTGTTTTCGTCCATTTTTTTCACCTCATAAAAAATAGCCGGCGTTTACCGGCTTAAAGAATTACAGGATATGCTGCCACCTTATCTAAAATGCCAAGTGGTTCAGCTTCAACCTGCATATATTCTGTTTGACTTTTATTTAAGTAATTTACATACAAGCACCTTTTATCAGTACCTTGACTAATGCCAAAAGTTAAATAAGCCATGCCGTTAAACTGTATTTCCATTGGAACATATAACTCTACTCCATCACTGGCAAACAGGTAAAAACTTTTCAAGCGTTTATCATATCCAAGTGACAGCCACGCTCCGGTTTCGTTATAAAGGGTAACAAACCTTGTATCTTTTAACTCATCAGTTAACTTTATAAAAAATATTAAATTAAATGTCCGCTGCATTTTTCCAGCATCATAACTTAGCCTTGTAAGCGGCCCGACATAAAGGCCCTTAGCCCAGCGCCCTTGTCTGAAATCGTCAGCGTGCTGCGCTTCTGTCGGGTTTTCTTCATCCTCGGTTAAAAGGTCGCCGTCAAGTTGGGCATAAAACAGGTTATCCGTACCAACGCCTTTATAATAAGCAATTTCCTGTCGTATGTTGGCGCTGTCCACGTCTCCCAAAACACCGGCCCAGTAAATATTAGCATCCTGCCAAGCTACTGTATAATCTTCCCATGTCCAAGCGTTATTATCTGTTACGCTAAAAGCATTATATTCCAGCCAGTTACGCGCCTTATACTCTTGGTCAAGTTCAACATTAAAAATATACTCGCCATAAGTAGCATCAGCTTCCAGTGTAACACCTGATAATACCGGGTCATAATATACATTGAGCTTGCTGCCGCTATATGCAGTGTCGGCTTGGTCAAATTCCAAAATGATATTACGGCTAATGTCGGTTTCCGTTGTCATAAACTGGTATGCTGCATTCTTGCTGTAATTGCCATGTTCATCATAGGCTTTTACCATTAGATAATAGTCGCCGCGATTAGGGTACAAACGGCGGTTTTTATCATTGGTTGCCGTTCTAAAAAGCTCTGTGCCACGTTCCCAGCTTAACTCACTGCACACTTTTACAACATACTTCACGTTGTAAATGTTTATCGGGTCCCAGTAAAAGTCAAGTTCAGGCCCGTTGCGCTCTACCAGCAAGCCGGTTACATCAGGCAACACCAAATACAGTATGCCCTGCTCACCTTCGCCGAACTGGTCGAAAAACGACACCTTAATCTGCTCAACGCCCTTAATATCATCACTGATAATATATACATTGTCATAGGCGGTATACCGCTTATTATCAATATAAACGTAAGCACCAATGCAGTTGTTCGGAATTTCCGAAAAAGTAACCATTGTGCCATCGGCAGTATTGTTAATGGAAATATTTGTAGGTGCATCCGGGCGAGGTTTGTTGTACAAAATTTCTGCCGGATTACTGTATAATCCCTCTTTATTAAAAGCGAACAGATAAACATGCCCTACGAATGTTACAGGCATTGCTGTACTGTAATTATTTACAGTTCTTTCCAGTAAGCCAACTTCTTCGCCAACATAAACATCGGTACGCAGTTCATAAAAAGCAAGGCTTCCTATATCTCGGATATGGTCCCAAGTAAACTCGCCACCGGTTCTTGTAAATGTCAAAGTAAAATTGCGCGGTGTTTGAACAGCGCCATCGGCCTCATCAGCTATGTCCTCTTGCGTAAAACCATTGGCAAGGTTTACCTGTTTGGTGCTTTCTGCCAAATAATCTTTCAGCAGACTCATAACATGTCTGCCATCGCCCTGTATTACCGCAGGCAAATCAGGCACTTTTAAAGCGGTTGCTTTTTCTTCTGTTGTTTCTGTTTCTTCTGCAAAAGTAGAAGTATCTCTTTCGCTCATCGGCTCTCACCAACTTATCAGGTCATACTCATAGCACCGGCAATGGCATTTTGCAAATCAGTTAATAAATTTGTGTCTTGCGTAATTTCGTACTCGTTTTCATTTAAAGCAAGCATGATAGCATACCGCACTACTATTTCATTTATTCCATCATGGTCATACGGCAGCTCGTCTTGAGCGTTTTCCAGCAATTTGGGTGTAGCAAAATACCTAAAGCGTACAAACTCGCTGTCATCGACAATTTCTGCTTTACCGGCTGTCATGCGCAGTGGATAAGTTCCGGCTGCCTGAACATAGTTTTTCGGCAGGGTATCGCCGTCATGTACAACAACTTCCTCAACCAACGCCGGATAGCATGCCTGAATTAATAGCGCTGATATGCGCTGTAAGCTGTTATTAATAAACTCTATGCAGCGTTCATCACTGTATTCGTCGGAAATATCATGTCCTGCTGCCCTAATCCGCCGGATAGCCTGTTCTACGGAAATCATTAGCTTACCACCTCCGGTCGATTTTAAATGGCATTCTGACATGTGCATTTCTGAAACGCCTACGCGGTACAAGCTGTGCCACAGCATCATTTACAGCCTGCATCATAACATCGGTCGATGCGTTATTATTCAGAATCATAGAAGTGATTTTAGCCATGCTGTCTTTAAAAATAAACGGCAGCTCAATGACATCTTCTTCATCCTTTACCTCGGACAGCGCGGCCTTATAAACCATTTTAAAACCTCGCGTACCGCTGTAAATTCGGTTTCCGACTACCTTGTACTGCCAAGGCATCGGAGTTCTGATACTCTCTACCGGCGACATAATGCGCCCATCAATCAGCGCCATTACGGACACCAGCGAGATAAAATCTTCCGGCAGTTCCAAGCCTTCATCTTTAAAGTTGTACAAAGGCTGTTTGTCTTCGTCCGGCAATTCCTCGTTGGCTGCCGCAATTTCAGCGTTCATATCTTCTTCAACATAGGTTGCGGTTTTTTCAAGAAAATCGCTTGACTGCATTGCGAAAGAATTGTTGATGTAACGAATGCACTCATTTACAGCCATTTTGATGTCATAATCGCTAAACCTTATCTCGTTGTTGTCCTTTTCTTTAAAGCGAATAAGCCGCCTTAATTCCTTATAGGTAATCATAAAAATCAATCCTTTTTACTGGAAGAACCATTCCAGTATTTTCTCGGAGTAACAATCCCGAACTCACGGTGTACCTCAAAGAACTTGCGCACGTTTTTGGTGTATTCCCCCATATCACCTGCACGGCGCGCTCTTTTTGCGGTAATTAGCCAAGGGTCACACATCCACATTTCCGGCGGAATGTAGCCCATAAGGCGCATTTCACCACTTCCGCTACCTACCCTTCCTCCGCCGTTTTCAGTGGCTTCGCGGGCTAATTGCTGTGCAATGCTGGTATCAAAAGTATTATATAGATGCACCGTTCCTTTTCGGTCTTTATCGACAACCATCTGTTGTGCAATAAGCATATTTATCCCCCAATTCAATGCCAAAAATTAAAGCCCCCGATTTTTTCGGGGGCTTGTTTTATTTGATTAGCGTTTAACGTTAACCAAAGAGCCGCTCGCTTTGGGCTGAGTGCCTTTAAGGCCCATAGTAGATTCAATGAAGAACTCTTTGTAGGAGCCTTTGGTTGCAACGCCCGGAACTTCGTGGGTGCGGTCAAACCATTTGAGGTCCCAATACTGCATATCCATGAAGTCTACGCGGTTGTCCGGGTAGAGTCTGTGAGATTTTGCAGTAATTACACCGAAGTCAGTTTCGAGAGTATCAGCCACAAGGTCCAGTTTGCGCTCTTTGCCCATGCCACGGTTAATCTGGGTGGAAGCGGTTACGATGCTGCTGAAACGGCGTTTTTTAGCCGGGGACATAACTGCAAGGGTCGGGTTGCCGCCGCGGTTAAAGCACATCTGCATTACGTTGTTAATGTCATCCAGTGTAAAGTCGGCAGTGCCGCCCATATCAAGGACATTATTTTTAACAACTGCAAGGCCAGTGCCTGCATCGGTCGGTTTAACCTGATTTGCGGTTACGCCTTCCACAGCATCCTTCATGGTGTCATAAATTGTAAATTTAGTGTCCGGAGTGGTTTCATCCAAACGAACATAATAAATAGTGTTTGCTTTCAAACCAGCCGGCATTTTGGTTGCAGTCAGGTAAACAAAGTCACCGGTCTGCAAGCCGTGTTTTGCGGTAGTGGTTACTACGCCGCCGGTAGTTTCTACGGTTGCTTCCAAGGTCTGTACTTTCATAAAGTACGGTACACCGCCGGTCATTGCCGCAGTGCTGCCGCTCTCGCCGCGCGCAATGTCATTGTTTACAAGTGCGTATTCAATGTCGGATGCGTGGCCGAGAAACGCATTGTGATACTGGCGAGTAAACTCATCCTGCGGCTCATAGATTTTTTTAACTTTAATCTGAGCGTTAGTTACATAACCGCCGTTTACAAAGCGCTGGCAGTAGTTGTTAGCCATTTCAAGGCTACCTACCGGTTGGGAAACATAGTCCTCTTTTTCAAGGTGCGCATTTACCTGCGGCGGGCGAAGGCCCTCGGTAGTCCAGCTAAAATCAAGTGCTACCGCATCAGCGTCCTCGGAAAATTCGGACAGGAAAAAAGTTTTGTCGGGGTCAATATTCGTGATAATGCTCGAATAGTCCTCGGCATGGCCGATTGCTTCTAAAGTATGAGACTGAGAAGAAGACGGCCCAAAATCTCTTTTAACATCTGCTGGCATTTTTTCACCTCTGTAAAAAATAAAAATTTATAATAAAAACCTCTTTATGCTCTGGGGGTAAGCATTAGCGGCTTTTATTCGTTCGCATAAAATTAGCAATCCATTGGCGTTTTTCACGAACGCTGCCATTACGCAGCGCCGAGTAGTCAATTACCTGCTGTCGCGGAAGTTCTGCGCCTTCACCCGGTTTTTCAACCACAGGCGGTTTAGCCGCAGGTTTTGGTGTGCTGGATAAATTGTTACGTTTGGCATAATACTCTTTGCGTGTTGCTTCATAGTATTCGCGCATTGTAACCGCTTGCTGCTCGGTAATTGTGCCATTACGCAGGGCAACAATGGCATCTTCAACCTTACGCCCTTCTGCGTATGGTAAAGTTTTGTAGCGTTCCTGCATCATCACATCAATGGCATTAAAATGCGGTTCTTTGGTTTTGGCATCAGCCACAAAGTCCACAATATCTTTATAAATAGCCTGCTGCGCCGTGCGTGCTGCATTTTCAGCGTTGGCGCGGCTTTGGATGTCCATAATTAGCTGTTGGCGATGCCATTCCGCCGCTGCTTTAATTTCATTTTGTTTAGCAGTGTTATCGCCAAACTGTATATTTTCATAATCTTCCTTGGAAATGCCAAGGTCTTTCAAAGCTCTTTCCAACGCATCGGCATTTAGTTTTGTATAAAACTCCTGCATCGCTTTGGCACGTTCTTCCGGTGTAAGCTGTTTTTGCACCTGCTCACGCTGGCGTGCTTCTTCTGCCTGCCGGGCTTTATATGCCTCAACAGCCTGATTAATTTTAAATTCGGTATACTGCTTCTGAAATTCAGCCGGCACACGGCGTTCATCAATATCGCCTGCTGCCAATGCCGCCGAAAATTCATTCAAATCATACGGTTCTGGCACAGCACCAAGTTCACCGGCAACTTTGTCGATAAGTTCAGCGGTCGGGCTGTTTTCCGGCTCTTTTTCCTCCACTTTTTCTGGCACAGGTTCCTGTGCAGGTTCCTGCGCTGCATCAACCTTTTTAACTGTTCGTTTGCCAGTAACCGGGTCTTTTTCAATTACAAATCGTTTGCCGTCGCCGCTATCAGCGCTGGCAACAATATTACTCTCTGTGGCTGAACCCTGTGGCTGCGCATTTGATGTTTCCGTTCCCTGCGCTGTCGATTCTGCGGCAGGTGGCGTGCTTGCGGCAGGTGCTGGTTCAGCCGCAGGCGCTGGTGCAGGCTGTGTTGCCATACCTGCGCTTACTGCTGCTTCTCCATCCATCTGTTATTCCTCCTTATTAAGCTCTTGCTTTAGTTTGTTGTAGTCCTGCTCTTTGCGCTTACCAGTCATGGCAGCGTTTTTCAGCATTTCACAAAACCGGCTGGTAATGCGGTAGTATGTTTGCAGTTCCTGCAAATTGCTGCCCGGCTTAACCATTTCCGCCAGCACCTCTTTTTCTACCTCGCTACGCAGTACCTCTGCGTATTTAAGCACTGCCTCGGCATCCCTGCCGTCAACTACAAGGTCGTGCAGCACTTCCAGCCTTTCGGATTTATTGGCATAAAGACGTTTCTGCCAAAGCTCACTTCTTTGTTTAATCACTGTTTCTCAGCACCTCCGCCTCAGCAATAGCCTTTTCGGTAGTAGTAATGCCAAACTGCTGTTTCAAGTATTCCACTTGCGCATCAGGCGGCAAATCTTCGTAATTGATAGTCATACGCGGAATTGAATACCTTGCAATAGAAAGCTGTAAGGAATTTTGCAACGCCTGTGCCTGAGCCTGTGCCGCTGCCTGCTGAGCAGCTCGTGCAGCCGCCTGCGCTTCCGGGCTTTCCGGGTCGATAAGATACTGCCCAACATCGCGCAAACCTAATGCTTCCAAAAGTTTTACCACAAGGTTATACCAGCTCTTGGCATTCACTATGCCCTGATTTGCCAATACAGGATAAATTTGATTCAGAGCAACCATTAGATACTGTATCTGTGCTTCCTTAGTGCCTGCGCCCTGCCCAACATTAACAATCAAGTCGTAGTCAATATCAAGTTCATCGCGGCGGATGCGCACAGTTTCGTTGGTCAAGCGTATAATCTGTTCTTCTTCAAGATATTTTTGGTTTAAAAGTATCAAGAATTTATAAATCGGGATAAAAAACTTTTCAGCGATGCTGCGGGCAATCATCTTGTTACGTTTCTCGCTTGCCCCTAAAATCGCCGTAACCCCAGTTGCTGTTTTATTTAACGAGTTACTGTCAAGCCCCTGATTGTACCTTGTAGAGCCGCTCTGAGCCTCAATTTCCGTCTGTGCGTAATTTACAAGCTCCATAGAGATGCTCGACAGCGGCAAGGAAGGCGGTACAAATACCGCAGATTCCGGAGTGCCCATTGTCGGTATGAGTTCTTCATTGTTCATCAACGCATCCATGTCAACCTTAGTTTGGTCAACAAAGTAGCGCGGTGAATTGTTTTTAGCGACATTGACAATAATCTGACGAACAAGAGCAGTCTTTAAATCCTGCTGCTGCTCCAAGCAGTCGCCGATACTTTCGCGGCAAAATACTGCATTTGGGTCATAAACAGCAGAGCAAATAAAAAACGGCGGAAACTCGAAATCATTTTCTACCACACGGACAAGATTGTTGCCAATCGCATGCACAATCAAGTTTTCGTAAATTCCGTCATTGTTATAATCAACCTGCAAATATGCCTCGTACAGTTCCACTTTTTTGGATGCGTTATCAGAGTCGCTGGGCATTTTGGTTGGTTCGGTGCGGTCAGGGTCATTGCGCCTGTCCATCAGGGTTGCCATTGTGTTGCCCTGCCCATATTCTTCCAGCGCCTTGTCAATATCCTTGTAGATGCCATCACGTTCACGGCGTTTCAGGTAATCACCTGTAACAACCTTGCGGTGTGCTACAAATTTGCAATCCTGAATATTCGGCGCATCCGGAGTGTAACGCAGCTCTGAGGATGGTATCTGCTCTACAATAGGATGATTTGCCTTAACGATAATTTCTTCGTATACAACTTTTATAAGGTCCGGAGCATCTTCAATATCTTCAACCTTGGTAATTTCTATTTTGTTTCTTGCAACGGATTCAACAAGCGCAATAACGGCGTTCGTGTCATTGGCTATGTCAATCATAACCTCCATCGGGCGACGTTCTTCTTCTCGTTTCCACCAAACCTTGGCTATGCCAAAGTTCTCTGCAAGAGCCGTTTTTAGTTCTCCAAGGCAAAACTGATAATAAGAATTTTTCTTTTCCAGTTGATACTTTACAAGCTGCTGAATTTTATTAGCTGAGTTATCGTCTTCTACATTAACGCCCTTTACTGAAAGTGGGTCATCGCTGCCGGTAAACGCTTCCATCAAGCCAGCTAAAATCCAGTCGCAACTGGTTTTAATATCTTTGCTACACCAACGGCTCATCTCACTCAGCCCCGGAAACACATGGTCATAATGTTCGGGCGTGGCGTTATATACGTCTCGGCGGCGCAAAATAATTGGTTCAATAACACTGGTATAGTGTTTATCGGCAATTTCGCGGCAATCTATAAAAGATTTTCTTATTTTTTCTTTTTGTTCTTTTGTTAAAGTGTCCAGACTCAGCGGTTTTTCCTTTGTTTCCGCCTGCATTTGCAGCAGTTTTACCGGGTCGACCATAGGTTTAGCCATTTGCTCAGGTAAGCTGCCGCCCAACATTGTGCCCACAGCTTGCTGGTCTATACCAAAATCGGGGCTTGTAGCCTGATAGCTGCTGCGTGCCACAGCGCTACGAGCATTTTGCCCAATAACATCATTGCGGGCGCGAGCAGCTTCTAATGTATTGTTAATATCGGGCATCTAAACACTCCCTTAAAACCATTCCGCAATCACTACGCTGCCGCCACAAGCATAAACTTGGTCGTAGTTAGTGGTCATTACCGGTATGGTCATTTTTTCGCCTGCCGCAAGCGGGATGCCGTTATCTGCTGTAACGTCAGAGCCGCCAATATACACAGTGGCATCGCCTTTATTGGCAACAGTAAGCGTGTGACGGCTGTTTTCTTTACAGCTTGCAACCGCTTCGCCAGCAAGCAAAGTCGCGCCGCCGCTTGCATCAATAACGGCGGTTCTTACGCGGCTTACAGGTGCATTAAATTCCATTAGGGATTCCTCCTTTACAAAGCTCCATAACGCCTTATTGCACCTTTTTTGCGTGCCCTGCGGTACAGCATATTGCGGCTGATATTTACCGGGTAGGCAAAAGTCAGGCAAAAAGCGTCGGCAATATCCGGGCTACGCCCGGTTTTATCTTTCATAGACTCTTTGGATTCGAGTTTGATACGGTTCAGGCTGTCATAAGTGTATTCCGGCGTACAAAGTTCTGTACGCAATTCCGGCATATACGGTAAGCAGCCGCCTTGCCCGAGCCACTCACGCGCTCCATCCCACATTTCAGCCCTTTTATTCATATACCTTGTATCTTGCAAAGCCTTCCCGCCGAACGGCACCTCAACAACTTTGTCGTTGTAACCAAGCTGGCGCAGGCGGTCGATAACACCTTCACCGCGGCCACTGTCGATAAACACTGTATCAGGGCCCCATTCGTCAATGGCCTGTGCAACAATGCCGGCAAAAGTCATATTGTCAATTTCTTTGATAATCTGCGGTTCAAAAGCCATAAGCCCCTGCCTGCGGAAAATAACGCAGGAGTCGTCACCGTAGCGCGCAACGTCCACGCCCATAATTTTGGGCATTCCTTTGTAATCTTCTTCGGTCAGCTCTCGTTCCATCGCCTTATTGACAACATCAAGCGTTATAAGGCGGTTATAAGCATTAGCTGCAAAGTCACAGTAAAGCTCCTGCCTTATCTCACTTTCCGTCATCTCGCGCTTCATGTCCGCAAGTTCCTGCGGCGGAATAATACCGGTATCGTCTACTGTATAAAGGCAGGCAAACCAGTCATCTCTTTTCAGTGCCAACAGGTACATATCATAAAACTGGTTCTGCCCCTTCGGCGTGCCAATAAACACGGCCCAACCTCTGCGGTCAGATAGCGCCGGGCGTATAACTTCGCCCCAAAGTTCTTTCTTTATCTGCGCATATTCGTCGATAACAACGCCGTCCCAGTAAGTGCCACGAAGGCCGTCCGGGCGGTCAGCGCCGATAATGTATATCCTTGCGCCTCTCGCATTTTGTTGGAAGCTCGGAAGTTCCACATAAAGCTCCGATTCGTTTACTTTTCGGTCAGGAATTACTGCCGTGTAATATTTCAAATACTCCCAAGCAATCATTTTCGCTTGTTTCAAAAACGGAGCCACATACGCATAGTTCGGCGAGCGGAATTTAGTGTTTGTCAAAGCCTTTTTGATTATATGATTTATCGTGCCCACAGATTTGCCGAAACGACGATGAGCAACAATTACCGAAAACCGGTATTGCTCCAAGGCCGGGTGCAATATCTTTCCCCAAAACGGACGCGGCGTATAGGGAATTTCTATAACAGAACGGGCATCACTCACTGTCATTTATGGGACCCTCCAAATTGCCCTCCCCCGGTAGTAGTGCCCCCTTGTTTATGGGTTCAATTTGCGGATGTTCTACGGCACTTACGTCGATAACGTCCTTCGCCTTCTCAGACCACGCAAACACCAGCGGATTGTTGTTGTTGCCAGTAAGCTGCTGCTTTGATACTTCTTCCCAGCCGCCGTTGTTTTTCAGCGAGAAGATAACGCCGCTGGGGTTCTTTGTCGTAACCAGCACTTTTTCCAAGTAGTCCTCCAAGCGAAGTCTCGCGTCGTTAATGACCTGCTCATAGGCCTCATCGCGCTGGTTTTTGTAATTTAAAAGCTCCGAGCGGCTCGAAAAGCCAAGATACCTTGCCAGTCCGGCAAACGTGGGTGGCTCTATCACAAAAAGCCTCTCTACGCCCAGTCGTTTGTCCATCTTCTTGACAAAGCACTGCTCGAAGTATTCTTCTACCTTGTCGGCCATAGACTGCGGTGTCGGGTAAATTGACACCGTGCCATAACCGCCAAAGGGATTGTTCGGTGCTGCCAATTACACCAACCTCCTTTCAGCCAATGGTGCATGACGATAAAGGCTTCTGTTGGCAAGAGGAGGGAACTTGCCTCGTCAGAAGTCCCTTTCGCCATGCTCAAAATTAAGAAAAACATCTGCGGTTGTCCATTGCCGTCGATGTTATCTGTGCAATAAAAAAAGACTTATCGCTTAACACGGTAAGTCTTTTTGTTCTCTTGTCGATGTAGACTCTCTTGAAACGTCTCAAATCACCGTTCTATGTGTGAAGCCATCAAAAAGAGCGTTTGTTTTGAACTGGCTATGTATGGGGTGTTGGATAAACCCCCACACGCGGTTAGGTACTTATGGATTGATGGGGGTACACCCCCTACCCCACCCTTTTGTACGTGAGTTGTACTAACGATAAGTAGAGAGTACCACAAGCCCAAAGTTTATACCATATATACCATTAACGATAGCGTTACCTTACCGTGTAGTAAGTTAGTAACTTACTACACTTAAACAGATTAACCTTTAATATCAAGGCATAAACCAATAAAGCAAGGCTATCTTTTACCGTATAACCACGGCATTTGAAAGCCTTGCTTTACTATAACCATTTTACCACGCTTTTTTATACCTTATTCGCCGAATAAGCAAAAGAAAAAAGAAAAAATAAAAACATTTTACATCATATAAATGTAACCAATTTGTGAAACAACTATTCAATATTTGCGTTGCTACATACACTTACCCGAATTTACAAATACTATTTGAACCGTATTACAATATAGACAAGGAAAGCAAACAAAAAGCTAACCGAACAAAAACAAAACAACAATTAAATAAAGCGAGGTGCTTAAAAATGTTGACTGTACGAGATATTACAGAAGCATTAAAAGGTAGCCGAAAGGTACAAGCCGACTTTACCGACCACGGTAAAAAAGCCCGCAAAACACGGAACACGCTTACTGTTAAGGTGCAACCTGCTAAAAAGCAGAAGGCAATCCGTTGGGAACTTATGGCAATCCGCTTAACGGAAGTTGTAAACGGCAGGCGCTTAAAAAGTGTACCGACTACCCTGTTAAAAGCGGTTGAGTTGTTAGGCAACGAAACGGTTGCCGACTTAATGGAGAAACGCTTAACCTACATACCTGTTCCGCTTCACAACGCAGCATTTGAACTTGAATGGGCGTACACAAAAGGTTGAGTTTGACCATAGCTTACAACACGCTTGTAAGTTATGAGGGTAACTTAACCCACAACAAAAGAATATGAGGTGAACTGTTATGAAAAAAGAACAGTTTATGTGGAATTGCCAATGGATATGGACTTGCTCCGACTACGATAAGTTGGTAGGAGTTGAAATAACACTACACAACGAAGACGGCAACTCTCAAACATACACATTCGGCATTGTTAGCAACAAGCAACGTTTGCGTGCTATCTCCCGAAACATTCGGAAACTGACGTTGAATATGGATGACTAACTAACAGACCCACTGGCGTACAGGTTTTGACTTGACCGCAGGCTGTAACCCGCTTATAGCTTGCGAGGGTAGCCAAAACCACCCGAACACATGAAGTCTTGTGTAACCTATAAATTTAATATAAAGGAGTTGTTTTAAATGACTAATAACAACGAGGAAAAACGCATTTGCTGCAACTGCGAACAGTCCTTTAACGAAGACGAAATGCACTATGTAGACGGTGAATGGTACTGCGACGAATGTTTCGACGAGTTTTACACAGTTTGTGATTGCTGTGGTGATATTGTTGACCGCGCAGAAGCGAGACTTGCTCCTAACGGAGACAATTACTGCGAAAGCTGCTTCGACGATAATTGCACTTACTGCGACCACTGCGGTGACGCTATATGGCGCGACGATGTTGAGGTAGTCAACATAAGGTATGACGGCTGTGACTACGAAAGCGAAGATTGGTGCATAAGTTGTGCCCGATACCACGCTACACGTTGCGACTGCTGTGGTGATTGGTTTATTGACGGTCACGGTTTATTAACTGATGTCAGCAACGGCGACACGGTTTGCGATAATTGCCTTGACAACGATAGTGACTACGTTCGGTGCGAAGAATGCGGCGCATGGTGTCACATTGACGACGCCCATCAAGACGACGACGGCGATTGGTACTGCGACGACTGTTATGACGACGAACGTGACGGCACAATATTCGGCTATCACAACTATCCTTCTGGGCATCATTGGTACAGACTGCAACGTCCGAATGAAACAGACCGTTACAAGTTTTTACATTTTGGTATAGAACTTGAAATCGACCGCGGCGGAGAAAGCTGCGATAAAGCAAAAGCTATTAAAGAGGCTTTTAATATCCGCGACACTCACGATATTACTTGTATGCACGACGGCAGTTTAAACAACGGTTTTGAGCTTATAAGTCAGCCTGCAACCCTGCAATACCATTTGAAGGACTACGGTTGGCGGCAAGCTATGAAAAAAGCCGAAACTTTGGGTTATGTAAGCCACAACGGCGGCACTTGCGGATTGCATGTGCATGTTGACCGTGAGTATTTCCGTGGAGCATTTGAGAACCCCGAAGACAGTTTCATTATCTTAACACAGAACAATCTTGATTGGCTCAAACAGTTCAGCCGGCGTAAAAACTGGGGTTACTGCGAATTTCAAAATATCAATGGCTTTGAATTTACGCCTGAAAGTTTTAAATCTACTGACGAAAATTCATCCCTTGAATACATTGAGAAAGTACGCCGTGATAACAGAGGGCATGGTGTTGCAATGAACTATGCAGGCAATGCCACGATTGAATTTAGGTTCTTCCGTGGAACGCTGAAATTCCAAACCTTTGCAGCAAGTCTGCAATTAGTTGAAATGATGTGCTATGCAGCAAAACACTTCCGCAAAGAACAGCTTTGCAACGTAAACCTTAAATGGTTCAAACGCTTTGCGGTACGCCGTGGATATTCAGAATTTAACGCATATATCAAAGAACGCGGCATTGTGGCTTAATTTGACTTGACTACTGCCTACAACTTCGGTTGTGGGTAGTAAGGGTAGCCAAATTACCCAAAACACAAAATTTAATATTGAAAAGGAGGCTTGATACTATGTGTATCATTGCTTACGCCCCCGCTGGCGTTCAAATTGCTGATAAAACCATTAAAAGGATGTTTAAAAACAATCCCGACGGTGCGGGCATTATGTGGAAACCCACTGAAAACAGTGCCGTTGAAATTCGCAAAGGTTTTATGAAAGTCGAAGACTTGCTTGACGCTTATCACAAAATACCGCAGGACTGCGAAAAAGCTATTCACTGCCGTATTGCAACAAGCGGTAAAGTCTCCGCAGCCTGCTGTCACCCCTTCCCTGTCCGTCCCAAAACAACGGCTATGCGAGAACCGGTAGACACCGCAGAAATCGCCTTTATGCACAATGGTGTATTCAGTTTTTCAACGCCGCTTAAAGGCATGAAAGCAAATTACAGCGATAGTATGCTGTTCGGAGCCAAATTCCTCTATCCAATGCAAAAAATGTTGGATATGGAATGCCTGCAAACGCTGATTGAAGAAGCATCCACGTCTCGTCTGCTGATTTTTAGGCACCACGGCGAAACTATTATGCTTGGTAACTGGCAATCAGAACAAGGTGTGTTTTACAGCAATGGCGGTTATAAAGATACCCCGCTGTACACTTACAGCGACAAGTATTGGAGAAGCTATACTGGATATGGCTATAAACCGATTGATGACTGCCCAAACACGGTACAAACCGGCATACAAGCGCCAACAAGCTACTATGGCTGGCTATACCTCGACATCAATGTAGACCCGCGCAAGGCATTACAAGAAATTAACGATGCCTTACTGGAACGAAACTTCGATGTTACTTATAGCGAGTTTTACACTTATGAGGAAGCTATTGAGTGCTACTTTGAAGTAGACAGCTTAACTGGCGAAAAACCGCCTAAAAATATTGCTGGATATACTAACTTTACATGGGAGTGATAATACAATGAAAACAGTAGTAAATGCCTACTGCCTGCTCTATGGCATGGCGGTAGAATACCTGCTCGGTTGGCTTGGCGTAAGCCTTACGGTTTACATTATTGCCAGAGCGATTGTGGGTTAGACTTGACCGTAGCGTGCAAACTTCGGTTTGTGCGTTACGAGGGTAGCCTAACCTGCCCTAAAAATTGAATATGAGGTGATTTGCATGTTGATTGTAAAATACGAGGAACACCGCAACGATTATGACCGCCGTCACATTGAGAAAGTTTTTAAATCTTTGAGTGACCTCGAAGAATGGCTTTTCGGTCTTATGCGCTGGGAGTATAAAGGGCATATGTGGTTCAATATCAACTATAAAGGTGAAGTTGTCTATGAGCATATTGAAGTCCACCCAGCACAAGGCCCTTTGCGCTATTGGGTTCACCAAATTGAGCAGGACGGCAAAATTATCTTTAGTGACGGTATGCACACTAACAATCAAAAATTCGCAAGCAAGGCCGTGAAAGAATGGTTCCTGCACTGCAAAAACCGCGTGAACCAGCCTACCTTCAACTTCGCCAAAGACGAAGTTACGCCAAAACAAAATAACCTTGAAGCCGTTATCAAACTTGCCAACTGCAACAGCTATGACCATTTACTGCTCCTGCTTATGGATATTGGCACTATCGCAGGCAAAAACGACGAAATGTTTCGTGTTATCGAAGGGCTTGACGCTGTTTACAACAAAGGCAATGTTTAAGCCTATTCATAGCGTACAACCACGGTTGTGCGTTATGGGAGCGGCTTAAACGCTCGAAAACTTAATAATGAGGTGATTGTTTTGGATATTGTAACCAAAAAGAACGGTATTTTATGGTATGACGTTGATAAAGCAGCCGACTACGACCACAAAGGATTTATTCGTGATACCCTTCGGGTTGAAGTTTTGGGCAATCTGCAACACATTTTCCATGAAATCGTTATGTACCCCATAGGGCAAGCGCCAACCGTGCTTTTACAAGCAATGTATTTGGACGGAAGCAGCATTCACGAAGATGTAAACGCAGCAAGAAGCCGCATTGAAGAAGCTGCTTGCATTAACTTTCGCAAAGCGAAAGAAGTGCCTTACGCCCGTGACACGGGGCTGGAAATCAGCTACTGCTACGACCCCGCCGACGACCACGATTGAGCCTATTTACAGCGCACAACCCGCTTGTGCGTTGTAGGAGCGGCTCAACGCTCATAAAACTTAATAAGGACGTGATATTATGCGTAAGCAAATTGTAGAATACTGCTCAAACTGCGAAAACGAAGTTGAAATGCTTTGGGACGTAGAAAAAGACGGTTACAAAGCATTTTGCCCCTATTGCCGAGAGCGTTTAATGCTCTGTGATGAGTGCCAGCACCGTAATGACGGCAAACTCACTGACGATTGCGATTATTGTGGAACAACAGATACTTGTCGTTTTAACAAGAGGTGAAAATTATGGATGAAGAAAAAATTTATCCTTGCGATGATTGTGACCGCGACTGCGATTATTGGGACGCACAATATTGTTGTAGGTTGTGCCGATATAAGTACGGAGATGAAACACCTTGCGATAATTGTGACCCACGCGGCGTTTAAAAGAGGTGAAAATTATGTTAGAAGTCACAAAAATAACGCAGGCGCAGTTTTACCGTGACCTTGAAGGCGCAAAAGTATCACTATTGGGCTATGTAAAACTGCCTACTTACGATATGGCGGATGCCTTAAAAGGCTTTGACCACCTTTTGCTGTTACACAAAACAGGCAACACCGGCATATTTCACAAGCGTAGCAAAGATTTTTACCGCGAGTTTGAAGACGGTCAAAAATCTTACGGCATAGCCGCAGGGAACGTAATATTTGCTACCAAATCCAAGGAAGGCAAAAACTGCTACTTTGTGATAAACCCACACTATTACCCAAACGAACCCGAAAGCAGTTATGCCATTGTTTACCGCAAAGAAGCGTAAAAAATGCGTTTTGAGCCTGACCACAGCGTATCACACAAGTTGGTACGTTGTGAGGGTGGCTCAAACCCTACCCCATAAAAACTGAATATTAAAGGAGTTGATAATATGTTTAAAATCAAAGGTACATATCAAACCGCTGGTATTGCACACGAAAGTGCAGAAAACAAAGCCTTTTATAACGGCATAGCAACAGCCTTCTCACGCTTTCTTGCGGGCGACTATGGCGACCTTTGTGAAGAAGACAGCATCGCCAACGAGCAAGCACTTGCTGACGGTAGCCGTATTCTCGCTGTATACAACGCCGCAGGCAAAACCATTTGGATTATTGCTGATGCCGAAGACGAAAACAAAGAAAGAATAGTCACTGTACTGTTCCCTGACGAATATTAAGGAGGTATCAAAATTGCCAAATACAACAGCGGACAAATATGCCGCATATCTCAAAGGTTTTAATTTGTTAAATTTAAAAGACGGCAGAACAAAATACCGTTTTAGCGAAACTTTTGGCGCAGGCATCAAATTTAACCCCAAAAAATCAATATACCAACTTGTGATTTGGGGTGGATTTAAAGATTTGTTTAAAAGCGAATACGTCGTTCCGCTTTATAACGAAGAACAAAACGCTTTTGCACTTCTTCCGGCAGACCAAGGCTTAAAAGTAAATTGTTACGACTCTCGCGGTCCTGCATTGTATGTAGTCAACAAGCCACTTGCTGAATTGATATATACATACTTTAAACTAACAGGAATTAGTACACGCCTGCGCACTAAACGCATCGGCGAACTACTGTTTCTTTTTCCGCCTGAAACCCCGGTTTGACAATACGATTAAAAATGTATTACAATCTAAACGAAAGGAAAGCGCCCACCCCGCAGGGAATGGGCGCATTGGTATATATGCAATGAAAAGAAAAATCAACTATGAATTTGCAACTCCAACCTATATCCCCGACGGCTTGGTGGAACATGAAATAACACCGCCCTACATCAACCCACAAGGCTGGCTGATTGGAGTTACCCTGTTAAGCGATATGGAAACAAAGCTACAATTTATTCTTTGCGTGCGCCAACGGCAGGAAATCGAACGCAAACACTACCTCGAAGACGGTGGGCTCGCCGCAACACACAAGGCGCTTTACCTTTACATTTCCAAGGAAGAAGCCGCCACTTTTATCTCTCTTGCTAAGATGTATGATACAAGCGCAAGCATAGAAGTAGATAAAATGATAGATGCTTTTGTAAAAGAAGTAGCCGAGCGTATTGGCTATACCGAAATCAACGAAAGTATGGAACCTAAAATTTACGGTTTTGCGGCTTATGACCTCAACGATAGACTTATCGCCTTTAATCGTTTGTTTCCACCGTATGACACGCTTGTAGCCTGCAACGAATTGATAAACTTCTACCGCTACACAAGCGGACGTGAAATTAAAAAATTCAGCAAAAAACATCTCAAAAAGGCAGGTTTCTGATATGACAAACGCTAAAAATAAACCCGAAGAAATGCAATCAAATTTAGAACGGCGCAGACGTGCACGCAATTTAACTCGCAAAGAACTTGGAGAAAAAACCGGTGTAGACTGGCGAAAAATCGAGTCATGGGAACAATATCCAGAAAAAATCAACCGTGCCGAAGCCTATGCAGTATTGCGTGTTGCAGAGTGCCTGCGGTGCAAATCAATTCGTGAAATATTAGAACTCGACCCCACAAAACCATACTTGCAAAAAAGACAAAGTAATGTACAATAATAATTGCCAAACAACCGATAATTTGTTTAAAACTTTGTCAACACCTTTCAAAGTTTGCCAAACAAAAAAGAGCAGGCGTAAAAAAACGCTTGCTCTTTTTTGTTTGTAATTCAAAATACTTTAAGTAAGCCCAGTTGTATAGCGCACTCCCTCGCATATCTAATTCCAATATCACGAGCGCTATAATATTTATCTTTAGTTATACCTAATCTTGCGCATGTAGTAGGCCACGGTTCGTTCTTGAACCTATCCATAAGCACAAAATATGTTACATCGCCGCAGTCATCGCTAAAATCCTTAAAATGCCTATATGTTTGCTCCACTACAAACAGCCAGTCTTCCGGGCGTTTAATCGTTTCTTCGGTAGGTTTTCCTTCGTCTAAAACAATTTGTTTTACAGGAGCCCCTCTGCGCAATGCCAATGTTGCCGTTGGGTCAGAAACAAAGCTATGATTTGTTGGCGCTCCGCCAGTTTTACCGCCCGAATTATAAAAGCCAATTTCCAAGCGTGCATCATCTACGGCACGCTTTATTTTTTTGTGCAACCAAAACATTTTTTCGACAAGACCAAAGCCGACCTCGCGGCTTTCTGGGCTTCTTCGCCTCCAATTACGGCGGTCACGTTCTTTATGCGTTTCGTAAGTCATAGGTCAGCTCCCGGTAATTTTTCGGTGCGCCAAGCAAAATTCCAACCTTTTGCTCTTTGGCGTACTGTTTTACTACCAACAAGCCAACAATTTGCGTTTCTTTCTCAAAAGCCAAACCTTTCAAAGCCTTAATAATTACTTTTGACAGTCTTGTAACATCTGGTCTGCGTGCCGCCAAAATTTCGCCTTTAAGCATACTTCTTTGTAAATGCTTAATTTGCACTTTACCCGGTCCCAAACACACCGTTACAACCAAATATAACGGTTCAGCAGTACATTCCCAATTTTGTGCAGCCATTGCATACTTGCACGCCATGCGCACCAAGGCGGCATAAGCATCCGCCCCAGTGCCAATAGCGCTGCCGTTTGGGTTTCCTTGACACAACGGCCTGCCACTGACCGAAAACGATAACTGTTTTTCACTTAAAAACCTGTACGGCATACAATAATTCACCTTTACCTTTAAAAGTCAATTTCTTCCTGCGTGCCGCCGAAACTTTCAAAATTAGCTCCACTGCTATCATTATTTCCACCGTTGTTTTTATAATCTAAAAATTCAACATTTTGAGCATTAATTTCAAAACGATTGCGTTTCTGTCCGTTTTTATCAGTGTAGCTGTTAATGGTGGCAACACCTTCCACCAACACTCTACGCCCCTTGCTTAAATTATTGCCGCAAACCTCAGCCGTTTTACCCCATGCCACTACGTCTAAAAAATCTGTAATATCACGGTTAAATGGACGTTGTACAGCAACAGTGAATGATGCCACAACCTTGCCACTTGCTGTATAACGCACATCACAATCTCTGGTTAATCTTCCTGTAATATTAATATGGTTCATTTGCTTGCCTCCCTATTAAATAAGCTCTCAGCATTAAGCATATTTCGCAAATAATTTTCGTACCACACCGATTTGTCAATATCTTCTTTGCCGTTTTTGAGGTTTTGCCTAAAACGATATTTAAAAATCACACAACGGCAATATGCTTTTACAGCTTCATCCCCAAACAGCCATCGCATAATTTCAATGCACTCATTCTCGCCGTTTTCACAATAGTGCCGTGGATGGTTTACATTATCATTGATTTTGGACGGCTCAGCACGCAATTCAGCATTAGTCTGGCCAAGCATCATTTCCGTTGGCACCCCAAACGGTACGCCAAGCACACCACAACGCCCGGCAGGTTCCAACGCATCATCATGTAGCTTAAAAACTCCTTTCTTGCCAAAATCAACCGTGTAACTGTGGTCGCGCAACACCATTTTAACAGTGCCAACACCCAATCCCTGTTTTTTGTGGCAAACCTTATCGCCCACTTTAAATTCTGCATGTTTACTCATTTGTTCTCACCTCATTAAATTAAATATTTTCAATGTTATCTTAATCATTTGTTTTACGTTGTTCCCACTTATCAGCAGCTTCAATGATTTTGTCAACTACATAATCTATGCCGCCGTCTATTGCCTTGCCGGTTGTGTTAGCTATATACTCAACATTTTGAGGCGTTACATAACTGGCAATAGCCATTTTAATAATGGTATTGCTGCTCGGTACAAACATTAATAACATACCAGCAACGCCAAGCACAAAGGCTCCTTTTTTAAGTGCCGGCAATGCCTCCTGCCATTTCCAGTCAAAAAACAATGGGAAAAAGGCAAATGGGAAAAAGGCAAATAATATAGCAACCAAAGCAACTGTCGCAAACGAAACAACCCTGATGTTGTTAGCAATTTCCATCAAGTAAAATAACCACGGACTTATAATAGGTTCATTCATTTTTATGACCCCCTTAAATCAAATGGTTAATAACTGCAAGCAGCACTATAACAACTGTATTCGTCCAATCCATATTTTTGAAAACAAGCAGAAGAAGCTGACAAAGAATTATTAGCGTCATCGCCATCAACTTATCGTCCATTACAGCAACTCCCTTTCGTCTTTAAATAGTTCATGTGCAACCGGGTCTGTGTTTCCCTGCGGTAGCAGAATTTTAGGCTTGTTGCTCGTCATAAACTCACATTCCCCCTCACATACACTCTCCCGGCCCACCGGAATGCCTAAACGATGAAACATCTTACGGTACTCACAGTCCTTAACATATTTCCCTTGTGGGCAAGAATTGCAGCACATTAATGCCAGTTCTGCAATTAAAGCCAAATCATCATAATCAACTGTGATGCGCTCATCAATCCTACCTTTGCCAACACGCAAGTTATGTGATGTTTCCATTACCATCTTGCTGTGTTGGTTGCGCCTTGCTACACTTTCAAGCTGGTCTTTATCAAGCACAGCAACACGTTCATCAGTAATTTTTTGCAAAAGTGTTGCAGACATCCTCATATCTTTTGCCCAGCGCTTCTCTTTTGGCGTTTTAGCTGTTTTTTTAGTGTTGGCTGCAATCACATCCAGTTCGCCTGCCAAAATACCAACCTTTAAAAATTCTAACAGAGCCAACGAACTCATATACGGTAATTCTCTCATAATTGTTCCCCCAGATTTAAGCATTTCGGCACCTTTTTAACAAAGTGTCAAAATGCCAAATTGCAATTATTTATCAGTTTCAATAACTTCTTGCGCAAAAGCGGAGTTCCCGGCATCAAGCCCACCGGAAACATTAATATTGCGGTTAGTTTTTGCATCAATATTGTTAGCTGCTACAATTTCGCGCATATCAACGCCAGTAGCTGCTTTCATTGCCTCAAATGCGTAACCAATAGCTTAACGCTTCTTTTTTGCAGGTTTTATAACCCCTGCCTTTTCCTTAACCTCGCCCAAGTTCACAAAATAACCTATAACCTCTATTTCTGTACGCGGAGTTTCACTGTAAAAAGCCTCATAACTTTGTTTAAAAACCTGCTTATCATCGTGGTATACCACGCCACTCATAGCATCCAACACCATTTTTGTAACATTATCGCAGTCCGGTTTGGTCAAAGGCACAACAAGCCCCATCGCCGCAGCCTTCTTAAACCAAACCGGCTTGCTGCTTGGAATTTCCCTATATGACCTAACAACAACTTCTACCGGCATATCGGGATGCGCAATCGACCATTGCTGACTCTGCACGGCATGTATAACCAAGGTTCTTATGGTTTCTTTTGCTTCGGCACTGTCTTTTGGTTCATAAGCTCTGCCGGTTTTAAAGCTGAACCGAGGTCTTTTCTGCCCCTTGGCCTTGCCTGCAACTGTTAGACAAAATTTCTTTGTTCCTGCGAACAACACAGTCCCTTCCACCTCCCATTTTTGATTTCTTTTGGCTTCCTAAACAGTTTTGTAGCTTGTTACGCGCTTTAGCATTGCTTTCGGCCTTAAATCCGGGTCTACGCGCTTTACTCCACGCCGAATTTACTTCCCTGTAAAACTCCTCCACTGTATACCAACGGCACTGGCAATCATTGCACTCGCGTGTTCGTACCACCACAGTATCATCAGCACACTGTTCTCGCCTTGTCACAGTATTAATTACCAAGTTATTTTCACTGCCGCACTTCGGACATTGCATCGTCATTTGCATCACCGCCATCAACAGGCAAACGTGTTTGTATCATTAATCTGCCGTCTTTGTAAACCACACCAAGGCTTGAAGCCAACTCCTTCAAAGCAACTATTAAATGGCGTGTTTGTATACGCAAAAGCATCAAATTATCACCTTCGACTTTTGTTGCTCCACAGAGCAGTTCAGAAACTCTCATAATTTGCTCTGCTATGTGAATGTTTACTTCCAGCAGGACTTTTGCAGACAACCCTTCAAGCCATTCTTTCTGTTCAAAATTTGTTGCATCGGACAGACATACATTGACATATTTGCCATCACGCTTAACTCGAATAAAAATGCCGTCCATATACCGCTTTTCCGGGTAGCCGCTACTGTTCCATTCGCAATCATTAATACCCATATTGCTTATACCTCTCTCTTAATAATCTATATATTCGCCACTTTACTATCAGCAGCGCCCTGCCACGCATCAGCACCCGCTTTTTACTGGCATCGTATTCGTATCCCGGCAACAACGACCTTCTAAGCAGCCAGAGCCGCGCTTCACTTCTCTTTAAAGCCATAATTATGCCCCTGTACTGCCAAAACCGCCTTCGCGTTTAGCAACTACGCTATCGCCGTCTACAACACCATATTTGGTAAAAATGCCCTGCATAATGCGTTCCCCGGCCTTAATCGTGTAAGTGTTGGTGCTGGCGTTATAGAACTTCACACCGATATTGCCGCCGTTGTCAGGATTATCGCAAAAATCGCTATCGACTATTCCGGTGTTATTCGCCAGCATCAATCCGTACTTAATTGCCAAGCTGCTGCGGATATGCAGCGCAAGGTATTCGTCCTGCGGCATATAAGCCTTAATGCCGGTCTGAATAAGCGAGCTGAAGCTCTTGGCAGGCACCTCAATATCACACGGAGCAAAAAAGTCATAACCAGCGCTTCCGTCGGTTTTGCGCTCCGGCAGCTTAATCGTGCTGTCCGGGCTTACGCGCTCAAAGCAGCGTTTAACGATGTTCTTTTCAGCTACAAAATCAGGCAGCCATACGCGCTCGTAAAACAATTCCGATTCGTCGAAATACTCGACATAAACAAACTTCATAGTAACCGGCTCACAGCCACGGGAATTAAAGCCCTGCCCCGTAACAATATCCTTTTCGTTAATTACCTTGCCAATCGTATCTGTGCCGGTAAAATCTTTTAAATTAACTCTTTTGCCAGTCCAGCTCATTTTTTTACGCCTCCGTTTTTCTTTTTTTATATCTTTCATGCAGTCTTTGCATTTTAAAACCGCTAACTTGCCGTCTTTCGTCTCGACCAATTCAAGGCGCTGACTGCCGAACAACATACAAGCGTTCCTTGAACATATTGCAAACGTAGCAGGGAAGTAAGCATTGCACTTACCGCAATATTTGCCACCCGGCCTGTTTAAGTTTTGACGGAGTTCGGCTTTATTTTTCTTATCAAGTATCGGTGCCCACCAATACCATTTGCCTTTTATATACATAACTTTTTAAGCCTCTCTGCTCTCGCCACGGCCAATTTTCTCTGCCTCGCTCCAACCTTTGTCAAAACCTTTATCATAAGCCGCAGCTTCGGCAACGCGCGTATTCCATGTTTTAATAGCTTGCTCTCTTTGCTCTTTTTTATAAAAGGCAGCATAAACTCCGCATTTGACGCATAAAATCATAGTTGTTTCTACCCCATACACGCCTATTCCATTCTTTGTTTCGATGTGCTCATTTCCGCAAAACGGGCAAGGTTTTAATTTTTCCATTATTTCACACTCCCCACAAAATGCGGCAAGCCTGCCATGTCCAAAACGCCGCAAACTCGTAGCAAACACCCGCTACCAGCGCCAGCGTGCCAACGATAACAGCTAATACCACTAAACCTCTCACGTTACCACCTCAATCTCTGGCCGCACCACGCACAATATATAGGCGCTTTTTCAACAAGCGTGTGCATACGGTTAATTACAAAAGAGCCGCATTTCTTGCAATAGTAGTTAGGCGGCCTAAAACTCGGCTCGCACGGCACTTGTTTTTCTATCGCAGCAACGGCATCACTTAAATAATCCATGCCGTCTTTAGCCACTTCTTTTTTGCAAAATTCTAACGATAGGCTTAAATCTTCTATCGTGAAATCGGGCTTTTGTTTCAACATCGTTACCACCTCATCAATCTCTACCCGCACTCACTGCAATATCTGTCCCGCAGGAAGCAGACGTTGCCGCAGCGGCATCTCAAACCACCATCTATTCCTTGCCGGTGTCACATCAATCCCTCCAACTTCTGACCGCAAAGCGGGCAATGGAAGTCGCACCATTGCTTGCGAACCGCCATGCTACAAGCCGGGCAAACGCTAATAACGCCTCTCTTTAAGCCGCCTTCCGTTTCGGTAAGCATCTCCGTTTCGATAACCCGCGCCGCAATCTGTTTTTTTAGTGCCATCAGCAGCACTTTCTGGTGGGCTATTGCTTTGGTGTAATGCTGTCTGACCAAAGCGCCCATCATGTTATGGTTATTTAGCTCGAATTTGGCGAAACGTATGTTGCTTTTTGCCTGCAATATTTCCTCACGCACCTTGCGTTCTTCTTTTGGCAATTCTGCCCACCATTTAGCTCTTTGCGGCGTCATGTTTCAGCCTCCTTACTTCACTTAGCGCCTTGTTTGCTTCGTCTATGGCCTCCGATGCTCTAAAAACTGCTTCATCGCAGTCCCTGTTGCCATTAAATCGCTGGTTTTCCAAAAACTTCCAAGCCTTGTGTATTCTGCGTATGCCAGCGGCAATCTGTAATTCTGCCTGATAATATGCTGCTTTAGCGTCCATTACAACTCCCCCATTTCGTAGCCGCGCCTGTCGCGCTCTATCCAAGCATTTTCCCTGTCGTAACTTGCAGCAAGTTCCAGCTCGCTACATCTGTTTTCTAAGCGTTTGCACTTTTGATACAGCTTTATTACCGGGCAGCCTTTACACTCGTTGTAATCATGTTCCTTACCGCAGTATTCCTCGCACATCTGGCAACAATCAATCAGCCACTTTTTGTCCATCATTGCCTCCTAAGTCAACACTACAAAATTTGGTTCTTTACGCATTTTTTGGTTGCCGAACATCGCCAAAATCTCCTCATCACTACGCTTCTCGTCCAGCTTGGTAAGGTAATACACCAGCTCCGGGTTAAATCGCATCCTTAGCTGTAACTTGTGGATTATTTGGCTGTCAACCTTTACTGATAAAATATACCGCGCCGGCCTGCGTGAACCATATTTGTCATGTTCTTCACAAAGTATTTTCATTGTTTGCCTCCTGCTCGTCCATTTTTGCGCCGCAGTTTTGGCAGTAATTATCTTGGCTATAAAGCCCAAACCGGCTACCGCAAACACTGCATTTTATAAAATTGTTTTGCTCATCAGGTGGATTTAACTCAATCCAATGCCCGTGCTTGCGTTCTTCGATAATAGGCAACTCGCTAATTTCGTATTCAAAAGCATCTATGCCTTGATTCACTCCATCAGCCCATTCGTCTGGAATATATCGTCGATGTGGGTCATACTCACGTTTTAATTGAACGTATATCTTTTTTACAGCTTCAAGCTCAATCAGTTTCATTTTTACCACCTTCTTGATTGTTTGCCGTCTGAGCCAACACCGCACGTTCCATCCGCTTATAAAAAGGGCTGCCCGCTGGTATGTACATTTCGTTAAAATACCAATCCCACGAAATGTCGGTATCAAAATCACTGCCGTCAGCAGTAATGATTTTGGGAAAATTGTGCCCATAGCGGTACTCTTTGCAAAACTGGAAACGCGGGTCGCGTTTAAGCAAAACATCATTCAAGCAAATCTGGATGCCATGCTTGTTTACGAAAATCACCGTGTAATCCTCGGTGAGCTTGCTGTTAAAGAAGTTGTAGCAGTAGGTGTGCACCTCGCCCGCATTACCAAAGTCAGCCAATTTGCGCTTCATTTCTTCGTAACTCAAAATCTTTTCGGCAAAATTATCCGGGAACCCAAGATTATCGGCGTGAACGTAAATCGTTTTACCATTGGTGCCGCGTTCCACTATTTCTATGTATTCTGCTGTCGGCAGCTTAACTTTGCTCATTCTTCTTTCTCCATTAGCCTGCAACCGCAGTCTGGGCAATATTTATAAGGACCATCTGCCTTAATCACCCACGCTTTGTCGCAGTGCTTACAATACATCGCTTTGTCGGCATATATGCCTTTAGGCTCGGCACTCATAAGTTCCATTGGGTCTATCAACTTAATGGCCTTGTCTACGGCCTCGCTTTCAGACTTTGCAAAAACAACCATTTCTTTATTGAGCAGGCAAGGTTTACATTGCCTAAACGTCACCACATAACAGCGTTCTTTCTCTATTTTTACAACCTCATAGTCGCCGGTCAGCAAAAACTGCCAAGTCGTAGCACCGACGTTATAGCACATTTTGCCGCCTTCCACTTTGCCCCAAAAGCCATTTTTGGTAAAAATGTAAGTATCTTTTAAGCATTTTTGGTCTACGATGCGCCTTAGCTTAAACCATTCGTTAAGTTCTACACCAAACATTTTGGCAACCTTCTTCATTTGCCCTAATGCCATAATCCGCGCCCCCTTACTTTAGATTTTTGCTACTTTCTGACATACTACTCACAATTTGACAGCTTGACAGCGCACGCATTTTTATGCTGTGACAAATCATTTCAATAGCCATCTCTTTACTGAAATCAGAATAATAAGCAAAATCGCTCAATCCTTCAACAACAGCCGCAAGCATTTCTTCCAAACTTGCCGCGCTTCCGTTAAGATTGCACCCAATTTCATCCTCCGTATTCGTCACAATCAACAACCCTTCAAGATTATCTTTACCAATTCTGTTTACGCGCTCTTGTATATCTTGTAATACTTCATTTACTTTTTCAGCTTCCAATTTTGCCATTATCTTCGTCCTCCTTAAATAATTCATTCAACACCCTTGGAACATATACACGCTCGCCATTTATGCGGTTAAGCTCTTTTTTCATATTGTTTATGCAAAACTCCAAATTGCCTTTGGCCTGCCCTGCACTTTCTACAAAATCAGCAAGCGGCTGCATTATGGCCTGCACATCTTTGGCAAAGCGCCTTTGATTGCTATATTTGTGTATCAACTTGCAAACCTCACGTTGCTTCTTGCGGTCACTACTGTAATGCAATTCACAATAATGCCTAATATCTCCAAAAGCCTTATCAGCCTCCACTATTTCCGCCTCACACATCGACATAATCTGTTTAGCGTTGTTCAGTAGTTTTTTAAATTCCTGTGCAGTCTCTACGGCTTTTTCGTAATCAAACTCCAATTCCGCCACCTCGCTTTAGAGGATATGCAGGATAACGCTGCACATAACCACGCACAGCAGATGGAGTTAATCCAAGTTCCCTTGCAGTAGCAGTAACCGTATACCCTCCGTTCAACAAATCAAAAATTTGCTTGTGATACTGTTCCCAATTTACAGCGCCTTCTTTTATTTGTTTTTTAGGCGGAATAAACTTTGGAATTTTAGGCAGCAAGCCAGCGGTTATTAATGATTTAGTCCCTTCAAGGCGGACACCCAAGCGACTCCTTTTTTCGCTTTCAGGTTTCGCTATATAGTGTTCACCGCGACAACACGGCTGGATGTCAAAAAATGGGCAATAGTATGTCGTGCCACCACAATGCTGCAACCTATAACATTCAAGACAGTTTATTTTTGTCAACCTTCTCACCTGCCTCCGCCGCTTTCGCCTCACGCACCAGCCTTGGCAGTTTTATTAACTGGTCTGAAAGCGCCATACACAACTTTCTGAAATCAGCTTCATCCGCATGTTGCCCTATGCTGCCAAGAAACTCCAACGCCAAATTTCCCGCTTCCCAAATGCCGCCTTCGGCAACTTTTACACCAATCGAAGTGCCCTGTTCCGTATTTACAACAAAACAAAAAGACTCTACTGCGCCAAAGTTATTCAGTGCTTTTTCAAACTCGCCAATTTGACGTTTTTTGGTATCTGCATCCACAAATTTTTTAGCCATTTTTACCTATCTCCGTTTCTGTTTTAAAATCCTTACCCTTTGCAATATGTTTTATTGCCGCTCTCGCTAAAGGATTTGCCAATTTCTGCTGTTTTTTATCGTTTTGGGTATACTTGTCTTGCCCAAAGGATTTAAAAGCGTCTGTGGGCGATTTTGCGGCTTGCCCATATAGCCGTTTGTATGCTTTCTCGTATTCATCAAGCGTTTCAGGTTCCGCTTCGTTTTTGATTGCCGATGGTATTGCCCTGCCCAAAACCTTTGCGTTGTTTTTACGTTCCCGGCTTCGGGCACAGGCATCTTCGTAAAATCGTCTTACCTGCGCCCGAACAGTTGGCATGTCACTTGTAAGTGTTTCGCAAAGAGCAATCCACCCAAACGCCATCGCCGCCTGCTCTATTTCCGGTGTCGAAAACACAGGTTTTTTATAAACAAAAGCATCTTGCATCTGTTTCTGTATTTCAGCCCACGCTTCGTCCCAACTTTTAATCCGGTTGCTATCATCTACCGCTTCCAGCAATTTCTCACACGACCCAGCAATCTCACTGATACTCGGCAAAAATTTGCTTTCAAGCAGCGCCTTGTTCACTGCTTTCGACAGTAGCTCCGACGGATAATCGCCCAATATTTTGGCATAAACCGCCATCCGCTGATAATCTCCTGCCTGCCCAAAAGCAGCAAACAGTGTGGCTATCGACTTCATGTGCGGCGATGGTTTATCTTGTTTCTGTCCAGTCATTCTTTCACTCTCCGTCCAAAAGTCTTTGCGCCTTTAAAGCCATCTCGTATACATCAGGCTGTGTTCCTTTTAGCCGTTGCGGAATTTGCCTATTGCCACGTTGTTGACTTTCGTGGTACGCATCTATCACCCATCGCAGGATGGCCTTGTAGTCATCCCTGTACGTTGCCCTGCCGTTTTTAGATGCCTTATAGCCATCGAGTTTGTTTATGCACCAATCAACAGCCTCCCGGCTTCCTACCCTGCACAGCAGAGCTTCATACTGCTCGTTGGTCAACCATACAAACTCCGCAAACTGTACCTTTTCAGATTTTGGCTTTGCCTTACGTTTAGGTTTATCAGGCTTTAGTTGTTCGCAATTATCGTCTGTGGATAACTCAGTGTCTGCGGGGGGATTATAGGGGGGTATATATACTTCTTCCCCTTCTTCTCTTTTTTCTTTTATATTAGTAGGATGGCCCTGAAAAGGCTGTTTGATGGCCCACCGATGGCCCTGTTGCTGGCCCTGCTGATGGCCCTCATTGTTTTCCTCAACTTGATAGAGGCCCCAATTTACTATGGTTACGACATATCCATCGTTGGTCTTAGTGCTGGCCCTGCTGATGGCCGCAAAACCGACATTTTTTAACTGTTCGATGGCCCTGCGAACAACCTTTCGCGTTATTGATTTGTCAGCCCCACTGTTACAGGCATCTTCAATTTCCTTTGCGGTTGCAACAAATTGTCCGGGCATCAGCTTTATCTTTTTGCCGCTTTTCAATACAGCTTCTGTTTCTTTCCAACAGGCCAACCCCAGCATCGTTATCAGCACAATTCTTTGTAAATGTGTCATTCCAACCCAAACGGCACTTTTAAAAAGTGACCTGTGGATTTTAAAATAACCGTTCATCGGCTATTGCCTGCCTTTAAAATCCGTTCTCTTTTGCAGCATCCATGCCGGGAATCATAGCTACTTTTTTAAGTTCAGGAGGCAGCGTCAAAATTGTGGTCAAAGCCTGTTGATACTCGGAAAAGAACTTACTGACGGCTTCTGCATGTTCTTCGGGGACCTTGTAATTAGTGCGTGCGACTTGCACAGCAGTAGATACTAAAGCGGCCCATTCGGTCAAAGATACGTCCAATGTCATCCGAGATTTTCTAACATCAGTCTTTTTTCGCATAAATTCTTCAAGTTTATTAATCTGTTTTTCGAGTTTTTTGTTGCCCATTATTTCCCCTCCTGCTTTAATAGTGGGCGGCACCAACCACCCACTATATATTGTGTTATTGTTCAGATTCCGCTATTTCTTCTGCGCTAAATTCATCGTCTCCAAACGCTTTCTCTGTCTTCTCAACAGATACATTGCCATCAGCCATCTTCACATTTTCTCCAAGCGGATAATTTCCTTCTGGCATAACTTCTACATCAACTTCCGTGGTTTCAATTTCTACATCGCCGCCAGTATCGTATTCGCTATTCAACACATCGTCCTGTTCAATAGCCGTCTGCATTTCGATGGAAAGCGGTCCCCAAGTGCGAAGCATATCCATCAATACTGTTTTCATTGCCATTTTCTCGTAATCAGTCTGCCAAGGACCACTGCCGAACGATTTACTAAAGCGTTTAGCATGTGCCGTAACTCGCTCTTTTGTCCAATAGCTTGCCTTTCTAAAGCCATTCAGCAATTCAAAATAAGCGTAATAACCAATTACCTTTTCGGACTTCTGTTCGCCAAAAGTTGCACGTTCATCGAATTTATCCCATTTGCTAATCTCGCCCTCACATACCGGAACCACATTGATTTTGCGGTACATCTGGCTACGGATTGCAAGTTGAATTAAGCCTTTATACCCTAACTGGAATTGGGCTGAACCTTTGTATGGCACAATATATGCCTGTCCTAAACTCGGCACAACCGGCAGGTCGAGTGAAGCCGCAATAGAAGCTGCTGACAAAATAGTCTGAGGATGTGCCTTTTGCAAAAGATTGTTATTGGTAACAACGCTCATAACACTGCTCAGAAAAGCAGGACTACGCTTGCCCAGCATATCTTCAAAGCGTTTTTTTACGCTGTCGGTCTTAATCAATGCGCCCAGCGCAAGCTGAGAGCCGCTCTGAGCAGGTTTATTTTCTGCGGGTTTAGTAAGCAATCCGCCTTTAGTATTTGCCATTTTTAAGACTTCCTTTCTGTGAACCTAAGATTTCTGCGAGTTCCTCTAATTAAGTATTTTTCATACACACCGGGATAATCGCGCTCAAATTGCTCTCGGTCAAACACCGGTGCTTTGTTTATTGTGTTGTACCACACATTCCAACCCGATGTACGTCCAAACTCATTGTTGCCCATAGCCATCCGAAGCTGATTTTTCTTTTGGTCAATAACCTTTTTAATTTCCTTTTCGGATTTTTCAAGGTCTTTAATGTCCCGACATAAAATATCAAATTTTTCTTCCAGCTCTATCGCCTCGGTTTCGCCACCCGGAAATTTAGCTACAATAGCTTTAGCGCAGGCTTCGCTGGCATCTGCCGCAGGCAACTTGCCGCCTTTAATGTTTTCTTCCATGAACTTGCGTTCCATCTCCATCAGCGCATCGCTATCAGCTTGGTTAAATTCCACTACGCGGGTAATGTAGTCGGCACCATTGTCAAATAAGCAAGCCATATAACAGTAGTCCATTTCCATTACGGTCATATAATGCAGAACTTGCAGGTAGTAGGCATCCGGAACTTGGTCGTCTGCCCAGCGGTCTTTAAAATAACTACTGCTGGTTTTACACTCCAAAAAGCTGTTTTCGCCAACAACCATACGGTCAATAGAAGCACAGGCCCAAGGATATTTACTATTTACATACACGCCGGTTCTGCGCACTTTTTTGTCATTATCCATACAAAATCTCTTGGCAACTATTTCCTCTGCTTCTGCGCCAAACCAAACGCGCATGTTCCCGCTTAAATCCTCAGGTTCGGACTGCCCTGTCTTTTCCAACCAAAGTTGGAAAGGGCTGCGATGTGTATTCACACCGGCCACAACGGCGGCATCACTGCCGCCAATATAATTCCGGCGTAAATCCAACCAACCCTGATGGTTTTTTTGCATTTCCTCGGCTGTCATTACAAGGTCAATCATTTTCCACCTCAACGGCTTCAACTTTTACATTTGCTTGCTTATAATAATGTTTGGCAGTAGCAATAACAATGTCGGTCGGCAATCCATGCGCCTTAGCCTCCGAAAGTAATGTTGCAATGGCTACCGGAATATCATCTGGGGACAATGCGCTAAAATTCACAACAGAACGTGTATCATGATTTATGCCAATAAACGAAGCACCATCGCAAGTTTGCCCTTCGCCACGCAACCAGTTAAGTGTTTGCTGTTTAAGTCTTTGCACACTTTCCTTTAAAGTCGGGTCATCTCCGCATACTTTGTCGGAAGATTCTATTTCACATTTTTCCGCGTTTTTTTGTATAGATTCTGCACATTTTTCCTCTGTTTTATGTGCAAATTCTGCTATTTCCAGTTCATTAACAACTGCGTCAATCATTTCGTTGACGGCATTATTAAATTTTGTCATAGCAGCCATCATTTCAAGCTGATTTGCTTTGATTCCCAGCTTGCCGTTTGCAACAGGAACTATAATATCCTCTACGATTTTTTGTACTGTCGGAACCGCAAATACAGGATTTCCGGCACACATCAGAGACATATTTTTCTCTCCAGTTTTAACTGCGATAATTATGGAATTGCCGTTGTCTAACGCATTATCCACGAGTTTTAAAACTTCTTCTTTGGTTCCATTGCGACATTCTTTTGCCATAATTTACTCCTCCTTATTTATATCTAAATAATCGTTTATGATATGTGCAATTTCCGTAGTTAAGAACTTGGCAGTAATTTCACGCGGTATCGGAATCTCAGCGAGGATTTCATTACAAATGCCTGCCGCACCAAGTTTTAAATCACGAACTTTTCCGGTAACGCCAGTTAATATACCATCATCGCCAACTACTGCATAACAAATTGCTTTGACTTCACCCTTTGCTTTCATATCTTCAATCGAACTAACAAAACCTTCGGTGATGCCCTTAATTTCCGTGTCTGTTATATTTTTAGCCATTTTCAAATCCCTCCTGATTTGCAAAAAATAAAAACGTGCTGTAAAATAAATATAGGATTTTTCATTTTCAACATCATCTGCAATTTAAAAATCCTATTTTTAGCATCAGTGTTCCAGCACTGGTGCTTTTTCTTTTGCCTTTTCCGGTTCAACTAAAATTTCAATATAAATTTTCTGCCCCGGTTGCAGGTTGGTATAATCCAAACCATTCTGTTCTGCTACATACCAAACAATCTCATCAATATCTCGTGGGTCGCCATATTCATCTTTAAGTTCCCAACAAATAGAATAAAGAGTGTCTCCTGTATGAATTATTGCAGGTATTGTAACTCTATCCATCTGCGAACGAACATAATACGGATGCCAAATCACGAATGCCAGTGCCAATAGCATTGCAACCATATACAAAACACCTTTCGCGTTCATTTTAATCAACTCCCTACACCGCTACGCATTGCCCTCAGTTTGGCTATAAAGTCGTCAGCCGAACCGACAGATTTGCGTTTTGGTTGTTGCCTAAATACAGCTCGTTTTTCTGAACGCTCTTTCCGTGCTTTTCGTTCCTCCCAACACCGCTCGAAGAAAGCATCAGCCTTTTCCTCGAAGATACGGTAGCCCACGCCTACTTTTACGCTTGGAAGAATCGCATCGGCACACATTTGACGGATTGTACTTACAGGTACACCAACCTTCGCGGCATATTCCTTTACCGTCATCATTTAGCGTTCATTCCTCCATTTTCCAAGCGCGCTTTACGTTTTTCTTTAAGCTCCATTAAAATTCTTGAAGCCATCTCAAACGCATCGTCTTCGTCTTTTGGGCTCAAATTATTAACATTGTTCACGGCATAAGCATAGCGGGCAATAGTGTTAAGCGCAGTTGACAAAGCATATCTCGAATAACTGTCTATTGGCACTTCTTTTGCAATTAAGTCTCGTGTTTTTTTTGGAAACATTGATACCCTTCGCATTGGTCTTTTGTCAAAAAGCTCGGCCATCACTTCCCGCCGAACTTCTTCTTTTAGCTCTGCTTTAAGACGCTCGCGTTCTAAACCGTCCATATTTTCACCTCCTCTCATTATTATTTTGTGTTAAAGTCACCATCCAAAAAGTAAGTAACATCCACGCCGAAATAATCAGCGAGCTTTTGTAATTTGTCTACTTTAGGTTTGCTTTTGTTATGTTTCCAGTCACTAAAAGTGCTTTCAGAAATACCAGTCTCTTTAGAAACCCTGTATGGAGTGACTTTTTTCTGAGTGAGCAAATTCAGAAACTTGTCATACACTCTGCATTACCTCCCCTACTATTGAAATTTTTAAAGAAATATGGTATACTTCGGATAACAGAAGCATATCAAATAAATTCACCACAAATTATTTATTACTTCGTGTTATTGTCGTACTACCGATTTCTTTAGCATTTGTTATTATATTACTACTGTTTTCGGTAGTTGTCAATACCCATACTCCATTTTTATTTAGCATTTAGAAAGGACTGCTAATTATGTATGAAAGATTCGCACAACTACTGGAAGAAACTCATCTTTCCAGCTATCGTGTATCAAAAGATACCGGTATTGCCCAAACTACACTAAGCGCTTGGAAGCAAGGAATATCTACCCCGAAAATGGATAAACTTCAAACCATTGCTGAATATTTTGGCGTTACTTTGGATTGGCTTATTGGGAAAAGTGATAACCGTAATGGCTCAGCAATTTTTGAAGTAAATGAATTTATCAATAAACCAAAGCGTGTTGCTCCAAAAGAATTAAAAAAATTACTTACTGATGAAGCTATCACGCTCAACGGTCGCCTTTTAAATGATGAAGACAAGCAAAAAATGTATAGAATTATTGAGGCAGCCTTCTGGGATGCCAAACAAATGAATAAACGCAAAAAAACGAGTATTGAGTTTAACCAAACTATTTTAAAAGATTCCGACAAGGAGTAAATCATGGCTTACAACATCCCGCTCCGAATACGAAACTTAATACGGCGGGCTGGTTCATCGAATCCTTATGACATAGCTGAATTTCTCGGTATAAAAGTAAAAGCCGTCGATACGCCAACGCATATCAACGGCATCTGGAAAAGGATTTTAAGAAGAAAGTTTATATTTGTAAATGAGCGGCTAAACGAATGGCAGAAAAAAGCTGTTGTAGCCCACGAAATAGGACATATAACATTGCACCCAAAGTATAGTTCCTTCTGTCTCGATAACCGTACTTATTTCAGTAGTACCCGCCACGAAAACGAAGCTGATGGATTTTCCATCGAGCTCATGAAATACGCTTGTCCCGACATAGATAGTATGTTCGTAGACAAATTTTTAAAGGAAGGTTGGAAAAGATGAAAAAATTTTTGTTAGGGCTGGCAATGAGCGTTATGCTCTTGCTTCCTGTCCAATGTTTTGCTATGGCAGGAATAATTCGTTATGTGGATGACAATGTTATCGTAATAGCCGACCAGTATGAAAACCTCTACTGCGGCGAAGTCTATTCTATTAGCTGGGCTGAACGTGATGATATTGTAGGTGGCGATTTCGATATGTATGGTTTTTGCCAGCTCTACAATGTAACAAAAGATGAAAACTTCGACATTTACATCGACGAAACTTATTTAACCCCAGTCGAAGGGGCAGATTGGCTCGCAGATAAATTAAACCTTTAAGGAGGAACACCATGATTAGAGAACCCAGACAATACACCGAAAAGAATAAATATAAGTTAGGGCTTCAATCCCCAGATGACATAAAATACGAGCAAGGAGAGCAAATAGGTACCTTTCGTGATGCCGAGAAACGTCAAACCATTATGCCCATTATTATCGACGATGAAATACTTAAAGAAATTAATATGCGCCAAATGGTTTTAAAGTACATAGGTATTCAACCGATAATTTTTGTCAGTGCCGAATTTGCCAAAGAGCTTTCCGAACACCGCGACTCCCCTATCTTCTTTTATCTTTGGCACGAGCTTGGACATGTAGTATTAAATCATCAAAATAGGTTCCATACCCAAAAAGAAGTAATCACCGACCGCCTAAATGCCATAAAGGCAGGAACTGTTTGCGTTACCGAAAAGGAAGCGGATTTATTTGCTGCCCAGCGCGTCGGTGCCGCTACCGGTGTGGTAGCAATCCGCAAACTCCAACAGGAGCGCCTGAAATATGATAAGGAACACCATTTAGAAACTAAAGAACAATCCATTCTTGCTCAGAAAGAGTTTGAATACCGAATGGATGCACTGCAAGACCTTGCCTTCGTAAAACAGCTTTGAAACAGCAGCAGAACAGCTAAATGCCAACAAAAAAAGCCGCCCTTTTTGGGGCGGCAAAAATTGGCGACATTAAGCAAACATAAGTTTGCAGAAAGGAGTAATAATGCCAAGAAAATCAGCACAAAGACCTAAAAACGCTAACGGCGAAGGTACGATAAGTTTTGAAAAAGACAGAAAAAAATGGCGTGCTTTGATATATGACCCAGAAGGCAATCGTTTAAGAAAACGCTTTGATACCGAATCCGAAGCCAAAGAATGGCTCATTTTGAAAAAAGCAGAATTTACAAAAGGTACCTATATCCCACCATCCAACATGACATACGGAGAATGGCTCATAGAATACATTAAAACTTACAGAGAGCCAAAGTTAAGAGAAAAATCGGCAGAGCGTTTATGGCAAACCGCAGCACATTTAGCACCGCTGTCCAACACGCCATTGCAAGATATTGAACCATTTGCTATTCAAAAATTTTATTTGTCATTATCTGAAAATATGGCTAATAGCGGCAAAAAGAAAATTCATCAATTAGTAATAAGCAGCTTAAAAAAAGCCTTTGCTTTAAAATTGATAAGCGATGACGTAACACTTCCAATAGAAGCTCCAAATTATAATAATGAGACTGATGAAGTTGAAGTGTTTACTATTGATGAAGTACAAAGGATATTCCAAACCATTTCGGTAAGCAGATATTACAAAAAATATTATTCTTTTATTCTGCTCGCCGCAACAACCGGAGCTCGTCTCGGTGAACTACTGGGGTTAAAACGTAACTGCGTAATGGACGGCTACATCAGAATAAACAATAGCTTACAGGAAATACGTAGTAAACTTGTTGATATGCCACCAAAAACAAAGCGTAGCAATCGTGATATAGCCATTCCAGAATCTGTCGAAAAAAATTTACGCGACTATATGTTTCGCTGCAAAATTATTCCAATGAACGGTTATGTATTCCATACTCGTAAAGGGGGACCACTTGCTCCAAGAAATATGGAAAGAGTTTGGAAATCAATTCTTAGAGAAGCTGGGGTGTTGTACAAAAAATTTCATACTCTCAGACATACTCACGCTACTCAACTTTTAGCAGACGGCGTTCCAGTCACCGAAGTTTCCAAGCGTCTGGGGCACAGTTCGCCTGATATTACTTTGCGAATTTATGCCCATGCAATTCCAAAACTTGATACTGCTATTGTCGTACCAGCCGTAGAGCGGCTTTACAAATTACCGCAACAAAAATCTGGGGACAACGTGGGGACAACCTCCCTTGAAAAAGCATTAAAAAGCTCAGAAAAGTTGTTGATAACACCAACAACACAAGCAGTATAAAAGCCAGTCTCATTGAGGCTTAACAGGGTTTTTCATAGAAGAACTCCAAAACCGTTGGTTGTGGGTTCGATTCCTACTGCCCCTGCCAAGAAGTTAAAGCGCAGATTAAAATCTGCGCTTTTTATTTTTTGCCTGTCATACAATCAATTATATTATACATTTTATTATAAATAAAACTAAAGGCTGCACCTTCTAAAAGATGCAGCCTTATTTTTATGTGTTTTTAGTTTTTGGTGTACAAAATGCGTACGGAATTTAACACGCACAGCATTGCCACGCCGGTATCGGCAAATACCGCTGCCCACATGCTTGCATAACCGGCAATGCCCGCAACCATAATTACGGCTTTTACGCCCAGTGCAAAAATTACGTTTTGCCAAGCAATTTTGCCTGTACGGCGCGCTATGCCGATAGCCTGAGGAATGGCTTTCATTTCCGATTTCATGAATACCACATCGGCAGCTTCCAGTGCAGCATCGGCGCCGCTGCCCATTGCAGCGCCTACATCCGCACCGGCAAGTACCGGAGCATCGTTAATGCCATCGCCCACAAACATTACGCTGCCGTATTTGCTGCGCAGTCTGCCAAGTTCGTTCAGCTTATCCTGCGGCAGCAGTTTGGCACGCACTTCATCAATGCCTGCAAGGTTAGCAACTGCCTGCGCTCCGGCTTCGGCATCGCCCGTAAGCATTGCTGTAGTCAGCCCCATCTCCCTGATGCGTTTTACAGCTTCTACAGCATCATCTTTAATGGTATCGGCAATTACAAGGTGTCCCAGGTATTTGCCATTTTTGGCAAGCAGCACTTCCGTGCCGTAGCCGCCTGTTTCAAAATCAGTATATTCAACGCCAAAACGTGTAAGCAGCTTGCGGCTGCCGCACAATACAGTGCCATCAGCGGTTTGCGCGCTTATGCCCTCGCCTGCTATTTCCTTAAAGCTTTGCGGGCGTTCCGGCTTAATACCGCGTTCTTTAGCCGCATTCACAATGCTTACGGCAATCGGATGCGTACTTGCGGCTTCTACGCCTGCACACAATGCCAAAACTTCTTCTTCGCTGATGCCTTGGCGCGCAACAACCTTTTGCACTACAAAATTGCCTTTGGTTACAGTGCCGGTTTTATCCATAACAACGGCACGCACATTTTTAAGCGCTTCCATGGCAGAACCGCCTTTAAATAAAATGCCGTCTTTAGAACCTGCGCCAATGCCGGAGAAGAACGCCAGAGGAACGCAAAGCACCAGAGCACAGGGACAGCTTATAACAAGAAAAGTAAGCGCCGTATAAATCCAGTGCTGCCAGTTGCCGGTAATATATCCCGGCACCAATGCGGTAAGCAAAGCAACTGCAACAACTACCGGTGTATAAATGCGTGCAAAACGGGTAATAAACCGGTCAATTTGCGGTTTGTTGGCAGCAGCATTTTCCACGCTGTCTAAAATACGCGTTACCATTGATTCTGCCAGAACTTTTTCTACACGTATTTTCAGCATGCCGCTGCTATTAACGCAGCCGCTGGTAATTTCATCGCCGTAATTCTTGCGCACCGGAACCGGCTCGCCTGTTACCGGAGATGTATCTACAAGGCTGTCGCCTTCAACAACAATGCCGTCCAAAGGAATACGGTCGCCAGCACGTACCAGCAGAATATCGCCGACATGCGCATCAGCTGCCGGAATAACTTTTACATCATTGCCAACCAGAAGATTAACGGTTTCCGGACGCATATCTACTGCATCCATAATCTGTCCGCGGCTTTTTTCAACTGCGCGGTGTTCAAAATATTCGCCGATGCGGTAAAAGAACATTACACCAACAGCTTCTTCATAAGCCGAAATAAAGAAGGCTCCGATTGTAGCCAAAGTCATTAAAAAGTTTTCATCAAACACGTTGCCGCGGAAAATATTCTTAACTGCCGTCAGCACAATACGTCCGCCCAAAAGAATGTAAGCAATTATCATCACATACAGATGGTATTCTTCCGGCACCAGTCCAAGCCATTCTGTACCAACAAACAATACGCCGCCGACAATCATTTCCGCAGCAGATAAAGTTTCGGCAGAAACGCTCAGACCGCCACCGCGTTTGCGTTCATCAACATGCGCTGCCAGTTTTGGCGCGCCGCCGCGTTCTTTAACAACAACTCCGCTTTCGATGCCTTCGCAAATTTTTTGCAGTTCAGGTAAAAGGTCTTTTTCTGTTTTGGCAGTAACCTTTAACTGTTTGGTTGCAAAAGTTATCGTTGCACTGCTTACTTCCGGCAGACCGTTAATAGCCCGCTCCATTTTAGCAGCACAGTTGGCACAGCCAAGGTTCTCTAAAACATAACTTTTGGTTGCAAACTTAAACGGCCCTTCGCCTTCGCGCGGCACAACTTCCACGCCGCTTTCAATGCTGGTGCATATTTCACGAATTGCCGGCAGCACGGCATCATGGTCTTTAGCCGAAAGACGCAGTTGTTTGGTAACATAGCTGATATTTGCATATTGCACTCCCGGCAATTCTTTAATGCGGTGTTCCATTTTGGCGGCACAGTTGGCGCAGCCAAGATTTTTTAAAATATATACTTTTTTTATGCAGCCGGCATCAGGCATTTTGCAAGTACAGTTTTCCAAACTTTCACCACATACATCACAATAATCCTCATGCGGATGGCAAATTTCGCATTGACAATCTGCAGGATGTCCCGGAACGTGATGGCTATGTGTATGTTCTTCTCCGCAGCCGCACTCATCATGTCCGTTAGTGTGTTCAATGCCGCATCCACATCCATCATGATGATGTTCATGCGTGTGTTCAGCGCCGCACCCACAAGTTTTACTATGGCTGTGCATATGACCGGCCTCATGGCTGTGGTCATGTCCGCATACACATGCTTCTGCATTATCATGAATATGGTTATGAGTGCGTACTTCTTCTGAAGAATTATGAATGTCTTCTATTCCGCACAGCTTATTTTCCTTCATCATCAAGCCTCCTTTTATAAATGAGCAAGTATTCATATGTTGCCTAACACTTATCCAAAAGTTAATTCCTTTTGATGTACCGATTATAACATATGAGCAATCATTCATCAATAGTTTTTTGAAAAAATTTTCTAATTTTTAATTCAGCATAACGGAAAGGCAATTACTGGCCTTCCGTTATGCTGAACAACAAAATAAAATCGCTCTTAAATCCTTACAGAGGCGGCTTTAACTGCATTGTGCCAGCCCTGTAAAAGGCTCTCTCTTTTAGCCTGACCCATCTGCGGCTTGAACTCTGCGGCGATAACATGGTTAGCCAAAATTTCTTCCTTGTCCTGCCAATAGCCTACGGCAAGCCCGGCCATGTATGCCGCACCCATAGCCGTTGTTTCAATGCAGTATGGCCTTACAACAGAAGTATTTAAAATATCTGCCTGGAACTGCATTAAAAAATCGTTGTCGCATGCGCCGCCGTCAACACGCAAAGATGTTATAGGCATGCCGCTGTCTTCCTGCATCGCCATCAAAACATCATTTACCTGGTACGCTATGGATTCCAGAGTTGCGCGTACAATATGACTGCGGTTTACGCCCCTTGTAAGGCCCACAATCGCGCCTCTGGCATACTGGTCCCAATATGGCGCGCCCAGCCCCACAAATGCAGGCACAACATAGCAGCCGTTTGAGGCGTGCACTGATTTTGCCAACACTTCCGATTCTGACGCATCACGGATAAGGCCAAGTTCATCGCGCAGCCACTGCACGGCAGCACCGGCAACAAAAATTGAGCCTTCCAGCGCATATTCAACTTTGCCATCTACGCCCCATGCAATAGTTGTAACCAGCCCGTTATGCGAATTTACCGGCGTAGTGCCAGTATTCATCAGCATAAATCCGCCGGTGCCGTAAGTATTTTTTACTTCGCCGCGCTCAAAGCAGGTCTGCCCGAATAATGCGCACTGCTGGTCGCCGCCGGCGCCTGCAATAGGCACTTCACGTCCGAAAAGATTGCTGTCCGTATAGCCGTAAACATAACTTGATGGCTTAACCTCCGGCAAAAGCTGCTGCGGAATTTTTAAAACTCGTAAAATTTCTTCATCCCATTTTAAAGTATGGATATTAAAAAGCATCGTACGCGAGGCGTTGGAGTAATCAGTTACATGCACCTTGCCACCGGTCAGTTTCCAAATAATCCAACTGTCAATAGTGCCGAAAAGCAGTTCACCTTTCTCAGCACGTTCGCGTGCTCCCGAAACATTATCAAGCAGCCAGCGCAGTTTGGTAGCTGAAAAATAAGCATCCAGCACCAGCCCTGTTTTGCTGCGGAAAAACTCCGCCATGCCAAGTTTTTTCAGTTCATCGCAATAACCTGCCGTGCGGCGGCACTGCCAAACAATCGCTTTATGTACCGGACGCCCGGTTTCTTTATCCCATAAAACCGTAGTTTCGCGCTGATTGGTAATGCCAATGCCTGCAATTTCGTTAATGGTAATATCAATTTTACTCATTGCTTCATACATCAGGCCGGTTTGGGTTGCCCAAATTTCCTCTGCTTCATGCTCAACCCAGCCGGGCTGAGGAAAATACTGGGTAAACTCCTTTTGCGCCGCACTGCAAATACGTCCGTTTTTATCAAATATAATGCAGCGGCAGCTGGTTGTACCTAAATCAAGTGCCATAATGTATTTATCCATCCGACATCACCCTTGCCAACAAAAATTTTTATTACATATATAATTTATTATAACAAAAAAACCGTTGTAAAAAACGGTTTTTTTATTTGTTTTTATTTAGTTTTTTACATTAGCTCAAAGATTTCCGTTAACTAAATGGCAGGCTACCAAATGCCCCGGAGCAACTTCTTTCAGTTGAGGTTTTTGGTGTCTGCAAATATCCATGCAGTATTCGCACCGGCCTTGAAAGGGACATCCCTTTGGCAAATCAAGCGGACTTGGCACATCACTTTCCAACGGTTCAATTTTCTCGCCCGGCTTAAAATCAACCTTAAAGACAGATTTCATCAATGCCTTTGTATACGGGTGCATTCCGTCGCCTGTAATACGCCGACCGCCGCCGATATATTCCACAATATTGCCCAAATACATTACGGCAATCTGATGGCACATTAAATCTACCAGGCCAATATCGTGGCAGATAAACAAATAGGTTATGCCTTTTTCTTTCTGCAAACGCACAAGCAGTTCGCATATTTTTTCCTGCACCGATACATCAAGCGCGCTTGTCGCTTCATCGCATACCACAATTTTAGGCTCAAGCGCCAGTGCTCGCGCAATTCCAAGGCGCTGCCGCTGTCCGCCGCTCATGTTATGCGGATAGCGGTCTTTAAAATCTACAGGCAGTTCTACCATTTGCAGTAATTCTTCTGCCTTAGCATCAATTTCTCTTTTTTTAATTAAACCAAAGTTTAAAAGAGGTTCACAAACTATTTCCTTAACCTTCATTTTAGGGTTAAATGCTGCCAACGGGTCTTGAAACACCATTTGTATTTTTCTGCGGTTCTGGCGTGCGGTTTCGCCGCGCAGCTTTAAAATATCCCTGCCTTCAAAAATAACTTCCCCGCTTGTTGCAGGATGTATTTGCAAAATAGTACGCACCAAGGTACTTTTGCCGCAGCCCGATTCGCCGATAATGCCCAAAGTCTGTCCTTCATAAGCATTTAGGGTAATATTATCGCAGGCAGTTAAAAATTTGCCGCCTTCTGCTGCAAACTTTTTGGTTAAATTTTTAATTTCCAATATTACAGGAGGCTGATTAACGCTCATAATACTTTTTATCCCCCAATACCGGCACGGCAGCCAAAAGTTCTTTGGTATAGTCATCCTGCGGATTGCCAATAACTTCACGCCTGCCGTTTTCCACTACACGGCCCTGCTTCATTACCATCAGTTTGTTGGAAATATAAGAAGCTACGCCCAGATTATGTGTAACCATAATCACAGCTACACCGAACTCATTTCTTATATCTACAATCTGCCTTATAATCTGCGCCTGTGTTGTTACATCAAGCGCACTTGTAGGTTCATCTGCCAAAAGCAGTTTGGGGCGGAACACCATTGCCATAGCAATTCCCACGCGCTGGCGCATGCCTCCCGAAAGTTCAAACGGATAGCTTTGCATAATATTTTCAGGATTAGGCAAACGCACGTTGTTTAACATATCTTTTGCCATTTCCGCAGCTTCAATTTTGCTTCTGGACGGCTCATGCGTCAAAATATAATCCACAAACTGCTCGCCAATGCGGCGGATAGGGTTAATCATATTGCCGCTGTCCTGAAATATCATCGACATATCGCGCCCGCACATTTTACGCCATTCTTTAGGCGTATTTTTTAATAAATCACGCCCTTCAAAAGTAATGCTGCCCGCGCTTACATGCCCCTGTCCCGGCAGGCAGCCCATGATGGCACGGATAACCGTTGTTTTGCCGCTGCCGGATTCTCCTACTATCGACATTATTTCGCCTTTATCAAGCTGTAAATTTACACCGCTTACAGTAAGTTTTTTACCGTAACTGATGTCTAAATTTTTTACTTCCAGAAGCATTTATAAACTTCCCTTCTTTATTGCTGCTTAACTGTTAGCAGGAGCAACATCTTTGGTCAGCCAATAATAATCTGCCGGTAAAATCTCGGCGTTTTTCAAATTAGTTTTGCTAACCATATTGGTTTTAGGATAACCAAAGAACAAAGCAGCACCGTCATCAAGCAATATCTGCTGCATTTTTATCATTAACTCGCGGCGTTTGGCAGGGTCAAATTCAACTGCAAGCGCATCGCTTAAAGCGTCAAATTGCGGATTGCTGTAACCGGTGGAGTTCTGCGGCTGGCTGCCGTTGACGTTGGTTTTCCAGTACCAGTCGAGGTATACAGCAGGGTCACCGCTGTTAGCAGTAAGGATGTTGGAAATGCACAGGTCAAAATCGCCTTTTTGGCGGATTGGGTCAAGCACATTGTAATCAACGTTCTTCATGTTAATTTTAATGCCGATTTTTTTTGCATCAGACTGAGTTGCTTCTGCATACAGCGGCAATTCGGCACGACCACTGTAATATACAAAATCAAGTTCAAGATTTTTACCGTCTTTATCTACATAACCATCATTGTTGGTGTCTTTCCATCCGGCTTCCGCCAAAAGCTGCTTAGCGCGCTCTACATTATAAGTGTTGGGGTCAACAAGCTGGTCAAACCCGTAATCCAATGAAGGCGGCACAGGCGCTTTCCCTGTAATGAAAGTGTCTTTAAGCAATACTTTATTGTAGGTCTCGCGGTCAAGGCAGCTTATAAGAGCTGCGCGAACTTTGGGGTCATGGCACGGACGGCCTTCGTTCATGTTAATTTGCGCAAGTACGGTACGCAGCGAAGCAAGTTCGGAAATATTATATTTATCTTTATCGCGGAAAAGTTCAAGGTCGCCGTGCGCAATATTTATAGCCATGTCAATTTCGCCGCTTTGCAGCGCCATAGCGCGTGTGTTAGGGTCATCAATGGTGGGAATTTCCGCATGTTTAAACGGCACAGCTCCATCCCAGTAATTAGGGTTGGCTTCCATAACAGCTTTAGCCTTACTGTATTCCTTAACCATATATGGACCGGTACAAATAGGCCCCTGCGTTGCGTAATCACGGTCAGTAACACTGGTATCAATAATAATAAACAGCGGGTCAGCCAACATTCCCGGCAATGTCGGCACCGGTTTTGCTGTTTTGATAATCAAATTCTGCCCATCAGCCGTAATGCTTTCGTAAGTAAAAAACGTCGGCGCACGGTTAGATTTTTCAAAAGTGCGTACCAAACTATTTTTAACAGCTTCTGCCGTCACTTTATTGCCGTTGCTGAACACTGCTTTATCGTTAATTTTAAAAGTCCATGTTAATTTATCATCGCTTACGCTCCATTTTTCGGCAAGCCATGGCGTACTGTTCATTTTATCATCAAATTTTACAAGGCATTCGCCCAAACCGTAGCGCATAACAACCCAGCTAAAAAAGTTATCGGTAGTTTCAAGGCTATCGGCAAAATTAGTAACGCCAAATTTTACGGTATCGCCTGTTGCAGCAGCGCTTGTGCTTTCATCACTGCCGCAGCCTGCTGAAAATGCCAGTAATCCCATCATGGCTAACGCCGCCGTAAGTTTTTTTACTTTATTCATAACAACATCGTCCTTTCCGCTTTTTATATCTATCGTTCACATATTTTAGCTTTATTCTTCCTGGCGCGGGTCAAGCACATCACGCAATGCATCGCCCCACAAGTTAAAAATTACTACTGTTATAAAAATTGCAAGGCCGGGGAAAATCATCAGCCACGGGGCTGTTTGCATTTGCTGCCTGCCTTCATTAAGCATCAGCCCCCATTCAGGTGCAGGCGGCTGCGAACCGAAGCCTAGAAAAGACAGCCCTGCCAGTTCCATCATCATTGCGCCGATATCAGAAGCTGCTGTAATCAGCATCAGCGGTAAAATATTCGGCAAAATGTGTTTCCATAATATATGTGTTGAAGTGCCGCCGTTTACAATGGCAGTTTCCACAAAATCACGTTTTTTTACTTTTAAAACCATACTGCGCGATAAACGTGCGTATTTAGTCCAGGTTACTACAGTCAGCGCCACAATAGCGTTAAACAGGCTGCCGCCAAGAATACCAGCAATAGCAATTGCCAGAATCATCCCCGGGAAGGAAATCATCATGTCAGCAACACGCATAATGACAATATCAACTTTGCCGCCATAATAACCGGCAAGCACGCCAAGCGTTGTGCCAACGGCAAAAATAACCGTAACCAGAATCAAAACGCTGCTTAAAGAATATGCCGCTCCATATAAAATACGGCTGAAATTATCGCGTCCTAATTTATCAGTGCCAAAAAGATGCTCGGCTGACGGCGGCAAATATGCGTTCTGCATCGTAGCCGCCAAAGGGTCATACTGTGCAATTAAAGGCGCAGCCAATGCTACTGCGATTAAAAGCAACACAAAAAAACTTGTAACGGCAAAGGCACGGTTGGTTTTCAGTCCATTAATAAGTGTCTGCATTTTACCTGCCTGCCTTTCTTAAACGCGGGTCTAAACGGTTATATGAAATATCTACGATCAGATTAATAACCATATACATCAGCGCAATCCACAGAACAATGCCCTGCACCAACTGAAAATCACGGTAGATGATTGATTGTACGGCAAGATAACCAAGCCCCGGCCATGAAAAAACAATTTCCACAACGGCCGCACCGCCTAAAAGATTGCCGAACGACAATCCCAAAAGCGTAATCAGCGGCAGCATGGCGTTAGGCAGAACCTCTTTCCACAAAATATGGATTTCGCTCATGCCGCGTGCACGTGCACCGACAACGTAATCCTGGTTCAGTTCTTCCAAAACTGCCGCACGTACCTGTCGCGTAAATTTTGCTGCCATTACAATGCCAAGTGTCATTGCCGGTAAAATAAGCGTTTCGGCGCTTACCCTGCCGCCAACAATCGGCACCATACGAAGTTTTAAACCAAAAATCCATAACAGCATTAAGCCCATCCAAAAATTTGGAACCGATACGCCAACAAAAGTTAAACCACGTACAATATAATCGAAAACGCTGTTGCGTTTAACGGCACTGTAAATTCCTGCCGGAATGGCAATTATCAGCATAAAGACGGCAGAAGCAAGGGCAAGAATAACAGTTGCAGGCAATGTATGCATCAGTTCTTCCACTACAGGCTTTTTAACCATGTAGGAAAAGCCAAAATTCCCCTGCACTGCCCGTCCAAGCCAATCAAGATACTGAAAAAAGAACGGTTTATCCAGTCCTAATTCATGGCGCAGCGCATCAACTTCAGCCTGGCTTACCATAATATCTTCATTGCCGGCAATCATCTGGCGTACAGGGTCGCCAGGCGAAAGCATAACTAACGCAAAGGTAATAAAACTAATGCCAATGAGGACAACTATTATCTGCGCTATGCGGCTTAATAATTGTTTATTTGACAAAACCAACCATCTCCATACATCAATTTAGTGCATATAACAAAATCCCCGCTGCCTTACGTACGGCAACGGGGAAAAATTAACAAAACTCTGTACATTCTGCATTTTTTCTCGCCACCTCGCCGTCGCCCGCAGCATCAGAAAGCATTAAAGGCTGCGCTCTGGCTTACGCTTGCGCGATTACAGTGGCGTGACCGCTCCGGATTTACACCGGCTTCCCTAATTTACCCCATATCGGGCACCTTTAACAAACTTATTCAGTTATCATGCATTTATTTTAGCATTAATTACTAATAAAGTAAATAATT
>CAJLLL010000004.1 GCA_905207485.1 uncultured Phascolarctobacterium sp. | reverse complement strand
ATAGCTATAAGCTTTCCTGAACCACACGCATAGCGTGTGGTTTTCTTTTAACCAATTAAAAACACGGCAGTATTAAACTGCCGTGTTATAATTATTTTATTTTGTTAAACAGCGTTTTAACATTCCTTGTTGTTATGGCAGCCAGTGTTTCAAAATCTGTGCCGCGTACCTGCGCCGCGTTCTGCGCTACCAGCTCTGTATACAGCGGGCAGTTGCGTTTACCACGGTAAGGCACAGGCGTTAAATACGGTGAATCTGTTTCAAAAAGCAGCAAGTCATCCGGCACATAAGCCAGCACCTCGCGTACTTTTGCAGCATTTTTATAGGTACTTGTTCCGCCAAAGCCAAAGTAATAACCACGTTTAGCAAGTTCCTTGGCCATCTCCAGCGAACCGGAATAGCAGTGGAATACTGCACGTGTACCTTGAGGCACTTCATTACGGAAAATATCAAAAATATCGCCGTGCGCTTCACGGTCATGAATGATTACCGGCAAATCAAACTGCACCGCCAAGTCAATCTGTTCAAGCAGGCGTTTTTTCTGCACCTCTTTCGGTTCATTTTCTTTCCAGTAATAATCAAGCCCTATTTCGCCAATGGCAACCACCTTAGGATGCTGTGCCCATTCAGCAAGCTTATCAAGATAATCTTCGCTTGTAATACCAGCTAAATCTTCCGGATGCCAGCCTACAGCAGCATATACAAAATCGTATTTTTCCGCAAGTTCAACGGCAAAGGCAGAACTTTTTTCATCACAGCCGGGGTTAATAAAACCGTCCATTTCTTCGCCGATTTTTTTAATCAGTTCATCACGGTCATCGGTAAAATAGTCGGAATCAAGATGGGCGTGTGAATCCCATAAACCTGTGCGTGACATGTTATTTCACCTTGCTGCCGCTGGCAATGCCCGGGGCATCGGCAAGAACAAGGTTGCCTTCTCCATCGGATGCAGCAAGCAGCATGCCGCGGCTTTCAATACCGCGCAGTTTGGCAGGTTTAAGGTTGGCTATAACAATAACGTTTCTGCCGATAAGTGCTTCCGGCTCATAATGCTGGGCAATACCGCTCACGATAGTACGTTCTTCCTCGCCGATTTTTACCTGAACTTTAATCAGCTTATCGGTTTTAGGAACACGCTCTGCGGCAATTACCGTTGCCACACGCAAATCTATTTTGGAAAAATCTTCAATAGCAATTTCATCGGCCGCTGCCGAAGCAGGTTTGGCCTCTTTAGTTTCTGCTTTTTTGCTTTCTGCTTTAGCGGGTTTAGCTGCCGTTTTTTTCGTAGCGGCAATTATGGTTTCGCCATCATCGGTTACTTCAATGCGCGGGAACAGCGGATCTCCCTTCTGCACTTTGGTTCCGCTTGCAAGGCCGCCCCATTCTGCACCGGCAAGCATAAAGCTTTCCGGTTTGCCAAGCCCAAGCTGCTCGTAAATTTTTGGCGCAGTAACAGGCACAAACGGAGAAATCAAAATTGCCACAATGCGCAGCGCCTCGGCAAGGTTATACATAACAGCCTGCAAACGTTCTGCCTGTGCCGGGTCTTTTGCCAAAATCCACGGTGCGGTTTCATCAATGTATTTATTGGCGCGGCCAATCAGTGCCCAAACATCCTTAATTGCCTGGTTGAGTTCCATATGGTCCATGGAATCTTTATAATTGGCTACAGTTTCATTTACAAGAGCAATAAACTCTTTATCAATCGCTTCATTGCCTTCCTTATGCGTTACAACGCCGCCGTGGTACTTCTCAATCATGCTGACGGTGCGGTGCAGCAGGTTGCCAAGGTCATTGGCAAGATCGGCATTAATGCGGTTAATCAGCGCATCACGCGAGAAATTGCCATCGCTGCCGAGCGTAATTTCGCGCAGCAGGAAGTAACGGATAGCATCCGGGCCAAATTCTTCAATTAAAGCAATCGGGTCGATAACATTGCCTTTAGATTTGGACATCTTATCGCCGTCAACAACCAGCCAGCCGTGTCCGTAAACCTGTTTCGGCAGTTCTTCTCCCATAGCCATCAGCATAATCGGCCAGATAATGCTGTGGAAACGCACTATTTCCTTACCTACCAGATGAATATTGGCAGGCCAGAATTTTTTAAATTTTTCTTCATCCGTACCGTAACCTATTGCGGTAAAGTAGTTCAGCAGTGCATCAAACCAAACGTAAACAACGTGTTTGGGGTCAAACGGAACGGGAATGCCCCAATCGAAAGTAGTACGGGTAATGCACAAATCTTCCAAACCCTGTTTAATGAAATTAATCATTTCATTGCGGCGGGAAACCGGCTGAATGAAATCAGGATGAGTTTCAATGTATTCCAAAATTCTGTCCTGATATTTGGACATTTTAAAGAAATAACTTTCTTCCGCCATTTTTTCTACCGGGCGGCCGCAGTCCGGGCATTTTCCATCTACAAGCTGACGTTCCAGCCAGTAAGATTCACACGGAACGCAGTATAAACCTTCGTAGTTCTTTTTATAAATATCGCCCTGCTCATAAATCTTTTGCAGCACAGCCTGCACAACCTTATGGTGCCGCTCTTCGCTGGTGCGGATAAAATCGTTGTTGGAAATATTCAGCATCTGCCACAATTTTTTAAAATTGGCAACAATGGCATCCACATACTGAATAGGAGTAACACCTTTTTCAGCAGCTTTGCGCTGAATTTTTAAGCCATGTTCATCGCTGCCGGTCAGAAAGAAAACATCCTCGCCTTTAGCGCGGTGATAACGGGCAACTGTATCGGCAATAGTGGTGCAGTATGCATGGCCGATATGCAGATTATCGCTCGGATAATAAATCGGCGTTGTGATATAAAAGCTGTTTTTACTCATCTTGCTTTCCCTTCTTTATATGTTAATTTTGTTTTGCCTTTTTTAAGGAATTCTTTTGTAATTTTATCACATTTCACAAAACCTTGCACAAAAATATTTACAGCTGCTCATTACAGGCGCCGCCATTAAGCTCCTTATAATAACTTCCCCATTTTGCCATGTCTTCCACAACATCTTTTAAAGTCAGGCCAACTTCCGTCAATGAATATTCAACACGAGGAGGAACTTCCGCATAAACTTTGCGTTTAACAATGCCGTCAGCTTCCAGCTCCCGCAAATTAGCGGTAAGCACTTTTTGCGACAGAGGTATCAGTTTGCGCAGTTCCGTAAAGCGCTTGGTGCCTTCCAAAAGATATTTTACAATTAAAATTTTACAGCGTGTGCCAACTATTTGCAGCATAACGGCAACCGGGCAGGGAAGAAGCTCTTTATCTGTCAATTTGTTATCCATAAACACATCTCCACTTATAGTTACTTTTAGTATACTATGTTTATTTTTACCATCTTTAATTACTATAAAGTGCCTTCTTTACAATATTCACCTATAATGATACCATTACCTCAACAAAAAGCAAGGAGGTATTTATTATGCTGATACAGGAAATACGCAACGCTACTATCTGCCTTATTTACGGCGGCGTAAAATTTTTAATTGACCCGTTGTTTGCGCCAAAAGAAGCCTACGAACCATTCCCGGAAGGTCTTTTACCGGGTAAACCCTGGCCCTTTCATAATCTGCCCATGCAGCCTGAAGATATTGTTAACGCCATTGACGCTGTTATTATGACGCATTATCATCTTGACCATTTTGATGAATATGCAGTAAAAGCACTTGATAAAACCATTAAAATTTTTGCGCAGGATGAATATGACCGTAAAGTATTGCAGGATTTTGGCTTTACCAACACGGAAATTATCAGCGAAAACGGTACTGAATTTAAAGGCATAACTCTTTATAAAACAGAATGCCTGCACGGAATCAGAGAAAAAATACAACCTTACTGCGATGCCATGCATATCCGTCCAGATGCAATGGGTATCGTTTTTAAAGCACCGGACGAAAAAACGCTGTATCTTGCCGGAGATACCATTTGGTACGATGGCGTAAAACATGCGCTTGATGTTTATAAGCCTTTTGCTGTTATTGTTAACGCTGCCTGCGCCCAATTAAAACACAGCGGCCCGATTATTATGGGAACAGACGACATTATGGCTCTGCACAAATATGCACCCGATATTAAAATTATTGCCAGCCATATGGATACAGTAAGCCATGCAACACTAAGCCGCGAGCAGCTTCGCAAATTTGTGGATGCCAATAATTTGTCCGGCAGCGTTTTAATACCGGAGGACGGAGAAAGTTTAGAATTTTAATAAAAAATACTCTCCCATTATTTGTGGGAGAGTATTTTTATTCTTCTGCAAGCAGTCTGTTATATAATTCTCTTTTCGGCACTTTACGTGCTTTGGCAACCTGCGCCAGAGCCGTTTTTTTATCAGTACCAGCCGCAATAAGCGCTTTTACTTCGTCAAGCGGATCGGCTGCTTCCTGTTCCTGCACAGCTTCCGCTTCGCCCTGCGCTATAACAAGGCAAAATTCACCGCGCGGCGGCTGCTCTTCCAGCCACGCCAGGCACTCTGTAATGCTGCCGCGGAAAAATTCCTCGTGCAGTTTGGTAAGTTCGCGCGCAGCGGCAAGCTGCCTGTCACCCCACGCTGCCAGTATTTCTTTCAGTACATCTTTAATGCGGTGCGGAGCCTCGTACAAAATTATGGTTGAAGGTATGTTCTTCCAAGCCTCAAGCTGTTCTGATCTGTTCTTTTTGCTTTTGGGCAAAAAGCCGCCGAAAAAGAACGGTGATGACGGCAGCCCGGAAGCAATGAGCGCACACAATGCCGCATTAGCGCCGGGCAAAGGCACAACTTTAATGCCTGCGTCAATCGCCTCACGCGCAAGCTGCTCGCCCGGGTCAGCAATGCCCGGAAACCCGGCGTCACTTACAAGCGCGATATTTTTACCAGCCAGTAATTCAGCAATCAGCTTTGGCCCGTTTTTATCTTTGCTGTGCTCATCATAACGCACCAAATGCCCTTTAATATTAAAATGGTTTAAAAGCTGCAAAGTATGGCGTGTATCTTCGGCCGCTATAATATCGGCTTCGCTTAAAGTACGCAGAACGCGCGGCGTTATATCTTCAAGGTTGCCTATCGGCGTTGCACAAAGGTATAAAGTTCCCGCTCCCGTCATTTTACCTGCTCCTTCGATTTATCATAATAAGCCAATGCCTGCTCACTCAGGCTGCCATCGCTGTTATACATCACAAGCGGCGGCAAAACATCTAAACCATAACTGCCGCCTTTGGTCATTTCCATTAAAAATATCCACGCCGGCTTGTTAATGGCGCTGTGCACCCACTGCAAACGCTTGGGCTGCAAGCCAAACTCTGCCGCAAGCTGCATACATTCGGCGAAACGGTCGGGCAGCTGCACTATGGCAAAACGCCCGCGGTAACGCACGGCATACGCCGCCGCTTTAAAAAAGTCTCGCAAATCAGCAGTTACTTCATGGCAAGCTGCGGTACCTATTTTGCGTGTGTTGCCGCTGTTGCGGTACGGTGGATTGGCGATTACCAAATCCATGCTTTCCGTTTTAAAATACTTGTTTATTTCGCGCACATCGCCGTCAATTACGCTTACAACATCTTCTAAGTTATTATCTGTAATGCTGCGCCGCATTAATTCCGCAACGCGCGGATTAAATTCCAGCCCGGTAACCTTTGCCGCACCGCGCGCAGCCAGAAACAGGCTGATGGCACCTGTTCCGCTGCCAAGTTCCAATACCTGTGCTTTAGTAACAAGATGGGCAAATGCCGCTACAAAAACCGAATCTGTCGTAAAAGTAAATTCGCCTGCATCCTGCCACACGGTATAGCCGCAGCCCGGCAATGAGTCGCGCCGTATTCCCGTATGCACCATTAAATTTTATCCGCCTTTGCTGCATCAACAATTTCATCCCATTCAACTTGAATGGTGTTATCAGGCGTAAGCTGTACTGATGCGGTGCGCATTGCGCGGTTAACGCCCATTACACGGCCTTCGCCAAGCGGAGTAATAACCATTGCGCCAACTTTCGGCACTTCCACACGCTCCGGAGCCGGACGTTTGCCGCAGCAGCCGCTGCAATATACATCGTTTTCGTATTTCAGGCAGCACATAAGCCTGCCGCACACGCCGGAAATTTTTGCCGGGTTTAAAGAAAGGTTCTGGTCTTTTGCCATACGGATGGATACCGGTTCAAAATCTCCCAAAAAAGTTGCGCAGCAAAGCGGCCTGCCGCAGCCGCCAATGCCGCCCAGCATTTTCGCTTCGTCACGCACGCCAATCTGACGCAGTTCAATGCGGGTACGGAAAACCGATGCCAAATCCTTAACAAGTTCACGGAAATCTATACGGCCGTCCGCCGTAAAATAAAAGATAATTTTATTAACGTCAAAAGTAAATTCCACATCAATCAAACGCATAGGCAAGCCATGTTTGGCAATTTTGCGCAGGCAGATGTTGAAGGCTTCCTTCTCGCGGATTTTATTTTCCTGCACTTTCAGTGCATCTTCTGCCGTTGCCTTACGCATAACCGGTTTAAGCTGCGATACCAGTTTGTTTTCCTCAACTTCGCGCGCACCGATAACGACTGTGCCGTATTCCAGTCCGCGCACGGTTTCTACTATTACATGGTCGCCAACTTCCACTCCTGTATCAACGGGGTCAAAATAATATATTTTACCTGCTTTTTTAAATCTGATGCCTACTACTTTCAGCAAAACTTTCACTCCTTCCGCAGTAAATCAAGTTTTAGTACAAGCGCCTCAAGCACATTTTTGGCGCTGACATTTTTATTTATGTTCTGCCAGGCTTCCTGCGCAGCATTAACGCTCTGCCTGGTTGTATGTAAAGACGTGCTTTTGGCAATGCCGTCAAGCGTTGTCAAGATATCTGTATTGTAAATTCTCTTCGGTGCGCCGCTTTGCAAAAGCAGCACATCACGCAGAAGATAGACAAACTGCTCGGTCAGCAAAAGCGCCGACACGCGGTCATACTTTTCGCCCCATCCCAAAGAGGCAATATAACCAAACGGGTTATTCAGCGGCAATTTTTGCAGCAGTGAAAGTGCATCGCGCCGCAAATCAAAAATCCCTGCTTCCTTAAAAGCCAAAGCCCTTCCGGGCGAGCCACCGGCAAGCGCAGCCAGCACACCGGCATTGTTAATAACGCCGTGAGCCTTTAAAATCTGCTGCACCGCAGCAATATCCGGCGCTTCAAACCGCAGGCGTATTACACGTGACAAAACTGTGGGCAAAAGGCGCTCTGCCTGCTGCGTTATTAAAATAAACAACCAGCCCTGCGGCGGTTCTTCCAGTAATTTCAAAAGGCTGTTGGCAGCTTCAGCCGTCATTTGCCCGGCATCATCTATAATGCAAACCTTATGTTCCGATAATACCGGCGCAAAAGCAGCCTGCCTGGCCATTTCCTTTACCTGTTCAATTTTAATATCCTTGCCTGCTTCTTCTGCCGTCAGCAGGTAAAAATCGGGGTGCGCAAAACTGTTATTGGCTATATCCATCAGGCGGCAGCTTTCGCAAATTCCGCACGGATGCGCGCCCTGCCCGGTGCATAAAAATGTTTTGGCAAAATGCAGCGCCAGCATTTTTTTGCCGATGCCGCCCAAACCGTAAAATAAAAGTGCATGCGGACGGCTGCCGGGCATTAAAAGTTTCTGCAAAAATTCCTTATTCTGTTGATGCCCAAACACTTCGTCCCACATAATTAACCTCAAATTTTTATAAAATTATTGATAACGCGCATAATATCAGCCGTTACTTTTTCTGTATCCTGCAAGGCGTTAATTTTAAAAATGCGCTGCGGGTATTTTTCTGCAAGCAGCATAAAGCCGTTGCGTATTTTATGCTGAAATTCCAGGCCTGCGTTTTCATAACGGTCATGCACGCCGCGCAGTTCACGCCTTGCTGCCAATAAATCCGGGTCGCCGTCCAATAAAATCGTCAAATCCGGCTCCAGCCCGTCACTGGCAAAAGTGCTCAGCCCATGAATCGCCGATAGCGGCAGCCCGCGCACAATGCCCTGATAAACTTCCGTTGAATCGCTGAAACGGTCGCACAACACAATTTTGCCTGCCAAAAGCGCCGGTTTAATTACGCGCTCCACATGGTCGGCGCGCGCTGCAATGTAAAGCAGCGTTTCCGTGCGCGCATTCATAATAAGTTCCGGGTCTAAAACCAGTCTGCGCAGTTCTTCTGCAAGCCTTGTGCCGCCGGGTTCGCGCGTACATACAACTTCATGCCCAAGCCTGCGCAGTTCTGAAGCTATGCGTTCAAGCTGCGTTGTTTTGCCGCAGCCATCCGCACCTTCAAGGCTTATAAAATATCCTTTGCTCATTTATTTAATCACCCGCAGTTCTGTTAATGTATAATCTGCCGGGCCGCTTACCGGCAGCCCCAATGCTTTCATGCGGCGGCAGTAATCCAGCACACTGCCCGTAACAAGTTCCCCAGGCCACAACACGGGTATGCCCGGCGGATAAAAACTTACCTGTTCGGCGCAAATTCTGCCTTCTGCTTCATCAAGCGGTACGCTTTCATGTTCAGCGTCAAACGCTGTGCGCAAGGGCAAAACCGTGGCAAATTCCGGCAGTTTGTAACTGTCCTGCTCTGGCAGCGGTGTACGTTTATGCTGCTGCATTTGCGCAAAAACAGTTTCTATTTTATTGAGCACTGTTTCATATCCGGCACCGCCATCGGCATAAGTTACCAAAAACAGCACATTGGCGGCATCCGTCAGTTCCACGGCAATGCCGGCTTTGCGCAGGGCATCGCCTGTTTCTACGCCGGTATAACCCCACGCCGCAGTGTTTACCGTTACTTTCGTTTTATCAAAACCTGCCACGCCGTTCCTGCCAATGCTGGAATCATCCAAAAGCCGCAGGCCTTCAAATTTTTTCAGCAGGCTGCGCAGTTTTTCTGCGGCGGCAAGAGCCATGTCACCCAGCTTCTCACCATGTACGGCAAGTGTATAGCGCGCAGCATCTAAAGAAGCCATTAATAAATAATTAGGGCTTGTTGTTGTTAAAAGGCTCATTACTTCGGCAGCGCGGGTTAAATCAATACGCCCGCCCTTAACATGCAGCAGCGAACACTGCGTCATCGCGCCTAAAATTTTATGTGTACTCTGAGCGCAGGCATCAGCTCCGCATTGCAGTGCCGAAGGAGGCAGTTTTTGGCTGAACCCCAGATGCGGCCCATGCGCTTCATCAACCAAAAGCACAGCATTATGTGCATGGGCAATCTGGGCAATCGCCTTTAAATCAGCAGCCTGTCCATAATAATTAGGGCTTGTAACAAGCACCGCTTTAATATCAGGTTCCTTTTCAAAAGCCTCTGCCACAACTTCAGGCGTAATTTGCGTGTTAATGCCAAAACCGGCATCGTATTCCGGCATCACAAACACCGGCTGCAAATTGGCAAGCAGCAGCGCACCCGCTACACTGCGGTGCGCATTACGCGGCACCAGTACCTTATCGCCTGCCCGGCATGCCGTCATCAGCATAGCGTGTATTGCGCCCGTTGTACCGTTAACGGCAAAAAAGCATTTATCACTGCCGTAAAGCTGTGCCGCCAAATCCTGCGCTTCTTTAATACAGGTTGAAGGCGCGTGAATATCGTCAAGTTCACTCATCAGTGATACATCCATTGCCACAGCGCCTGCGCCAAGTTCATTTTTCAGCAGCGCTTCCATGCCGCGCCCGCCCTTATGCCCGGGCGTATGGAACGGATACACTTTGTCATTTTTATATTTCAGCATCGCTTCTACAAGCGGCATTCTGTTCTGCAAAATAACCTCCAAGGCATAGTAACCCATGTTATCTTTATATTTTATCACAGCATGCGTGCTAATTAAAGCATTTTATCCTGCCTGCAATTTCATCTACATTGTACCCATCATCAATCAAAATATAATTTAATCCGTGTTCACGACAGCAGCGCAGGTTTTCCGCATTGTCTGCAAGCAGGGCATCCAAATCACAATAATCATCCAAACGGCATTCTATGTCATTTGCATGAGTCTCTATTTCTTTCAAATTATTTTTCAAGTAAGTTTCGCTCATAATAAGACAGTAATATTTAATTTCCTGTAAATATTCCGCCGAAAAATATTCGTTCCAGTTAAATGGTATATAGCAGCCTTCAATAATAAGGTTTTGTTTGTTCTCCACTGCCGTTTTAACAATTTCCTTGACAATGTTCCACAGGTAAGGCGTAAGTTCTTCATCATCTTCCGGCGTTAAATTTGTTGCGCCGCTGCGTATTAATCCCATTTTCAAATGGTCAAAGGATAAATAATTAATGCCATATTTCTGCATTAATTGCTGAGCCAGCAAAGTTTTGCCGGTATGGCTTGCACCGCCGATTAAAATAACCATAAAAACCTCCGCGTTTTTTATTATTGTACCATACAAAAGATTTAATTTATGCCTTCGCTATGCTAAAATTAAAATAGGAAAGTTTAAGCACATGATGATGGAGGCGCTAACTGTGAAACTGCGCAGCAAACCGATGACCAAGGAACAAATAACGCAATACCTGCACAAATTGCAGCTTGCTGGTTTTACGCCCAAAGCCGACCTTGCAACACTGCAAAAACTGCACGACGCCCATTTAAAATTTATTCCTTACGATAATTTCGACTGCCTGAACAGCAAAATTACATCGCTGAAACGCGAGGATATGTTTGATAAACTCATACTGCATAACCGCGGCGGTATCTGTTTTGAACTAAACGGCATTTATGCGTGGCTGCTTGAATCGTTAGGATTTAATTTTGTAAGCTTCGCCGGGCGTTTTATTAATAAAATTAACGTTTACCAAATGCGCCAGCACCGCAATATGTGCGTAACCATTGACGGCAAGCGTTATATTACCGATGTAGGTGTCAACAGCGAAAGCCCGCGTATACCGCTGCTTTTGGAAGAAAACCGCGTTCAGAGCGACGGCATCAGCCAATATAAATTTACCCGCGATGAGTTTTGGGGCTGGCTGCTGTGGCAGAAGGAGCGCAATAAACCGTGGAAACGCATGCTTGGCTTTACGGAAGAACCTCAGCTTGAAAAAGATTATGTTTTTCCTTCCTTTTGGTGCGATGCGCATCCAGATTCTCCTTTCAATAAAGAAAAAGAACTTTCCATTTTCCGTGAAGACTGCAACATCACTATCCGCGGCAATTACTTAAAATTTTATTTAGGCGGCAAGGTTAAATACCGCTATAAAATAAAAAACGGCGCCGATTTAAAAGAAGTGCTGTGGGAATACTTTGGCATTAATGTAGAATACCGCCTGCGCAATGACGGTATGGATTTTGAGGGGTAAACATGTTTGAAATTCCATCTTATGTAAAAAAAATATTAAAAATTCTGAACGATGCCTGTTACGAAGCTTATATTGCCGGCGGCGCAGTGCGCGATTTGCTTTTAGAGCGCACTCCCGGCGATTTTGACGTTGCCACAAGCGCCATACCGGAAGAAACAGCTGCTGTTTGCCAGGCGCACGGCATAAAAACGATAGATAATTTAGGACAGAACTTTGGCTGCGTTGTTGCCGTTATTGACAGACATGCTGTAGAAATTACCACTTTCCGCGGCGAAACTTACGGCAGCGATGCCCATAAGCCAGAAAAAGTGTGGTTCAGTAAATCGCTGCGTGAAGATTTAAGCCGCCGCGATTTTACCGTTAATGCTATGGTTATGGATGCTGACGGCAAAATTTATGATTACCATGATGGGCAGAAGGATTTAAAAAATAAAATTCTGCGCACGGTTGGCGATGCGCAAACCCGCTACCGCGAAGATGCGCTGCGTATGCTGCGCGCCTGCCGCTTTGTGGGTCAACTTGGCTTTACTTATGTGCAGGATGGCTGCGAAACCATGCCGCCCTTCGGCGAAGAAGGAACGCCTTACTATCTGCCGCACAATTTTCTGTTCCCACCTGAACGCTGCGCCGGTCTTTCTCTTGAACGGGTGCGCAGCGAACTTGACAAACTGTTGGTTACGGAACACGCCGGACACGGTCTGATGCTTTTAATGGCAACAGGACTGACTGATGCACACTGCCGCGCAAAAGAAAACGGCGGCTATACGGAAATTGCTATTCTTCCGGAGCTGCGCCACCTTGCAGGGCTGCCCCAAAACAGGCGCTTCCACTGCTATAATGCCTGGGAGCATACACTGGCTGCCGTTGATAACAGCCCTCGTGATTTAACTATCCGCTGGGCGCTTTTGCTGCACGATTTGGGCAAAGGCATGCCCGGAATCCGCGGAACTCATCCGGACGGTTCGCCGAGTGACCACGGACACGAAGCATTAAGCGCAGTTATGGCTGAAGAAGTGCTGACGCGCCTGCGATATCCGGAAAATTTCCGTAAGCGTGTAGTCTGGCTTGTATCACGCCATATGCGTTTTGCACCGATGATGTTTACCAAAGAACGCACGCTGCTGCGTTGGGTACGCGCCGAAGCTGCAAGCGGTGAATTCCGCACCGCCGCCGATTTAATGGAAGCCTTTATACAGCTGAAAGAAGTATTTTTAGCAGACATGGGAGCAACTCACGCCGGCAACAATCCGCAGCTTATGGCCGAAGGCGCAGAACTTGCCGATGCCATAATAGAACTAGCACACACCAAAATGCCGGTGCATACTTCTGATTTGGCAATAAGCGGCGCAGACCTGCATGGCATTGTTCCACCGGAAGAAACCGGCACTTACTTAAAATATTTGCTCATGCGCGTGCAAAATGGCAATTTGGCAAACTGCCGCGACGAACTTCTGGCAGCAGCCAAACACAGGCATGTTAAAACAGCCCGCGTTTAAAATCTGATATTGTATGCCGGCACCCAAAGTGCTATACTAAAGTTATCAGCGGGGACGTAGCTCAGCTGGGAGAGCGTACGGTTCGCATCCGTAAGGCCGAGGGTTCAATCCCCTTCGTCTCCACCAGATAAAAATTTAATCCCATGAAGCAAAAACTTCATGGGATTTTTTATATGCCTTTTAAAATTTTTCAGTGTCAGGATAGCAATTTGCTTCATAATAATCAAGAAAAGGGCGGGCAACGGCCGAAAGCGGCTGCCCTTTTAATTTGAAAATAGTTTTATAGGCAAACAGCTTCGGATGTTTCAGCGGCACAAATATAAGCCCGGGATAAGGCACGGCATCATACTGTTCAAACGGAACAACCGCCACGCCAAGACCGGCTTTGGCCCAATATAAAGCAGTTGTGCGTGTAGTGCTTTCACTAAGCACCTGTGGAGCAAGGCGTTCTTCTTCCATAACTGCTGTAAGCAGGCTACGGCTGCCGCTTAAACACAACGGAACTTTTGCAAGTTCATTTAAAGCAATGCTGCCGGTATTTTTATCAAACCAGTTATTTTCTTCATTAAACACAGCATAAAGCTGCTGCCTGCGGCGGAACAAAACATCAAACAAATGCGGACGCACCAGCGGCGCGTTGGCAACGGCTATTTCCGAAAGCCCGTTTAAAATATGCTGCTCCTGTTCTTCAATAGAACCTTCATAAAACACATACTTTACCTGCGGATAATCATTATGAAACTGTTTTATGAAATTGCGGATCAGCGTTGCGCTGCGCGAAGGCGACAAACTTATTTTCAGCGTGCCGCTGATGCCGTTTTCATAATCTTCAATCTCACGGTGCAGATTCTCGTGCAGGCGGCAGATGGTTTTTGCCTGCCTGTAAAATAACTGGCCCGCGCCGGTAAGTCGAACCTCACGCATGCCGCGGCTTTTTTGCAAAAGTTCTGCGCCGAATTCACTTTCCAAATTTTTAAGCTGATTGCTAAGAGCCGGCTGGGCAATGTTAAGCTGCGCCGCAGCAGCTGTAATTGTTCCGCATTCCACCACGGCAATAAAATTGCGGTATTGGCTGATATCCATAAACTCACTCCAAATTATAACAAAAAATTATGTTTTTGATAGAAAACCGGTATTTTTAATATTATTATAAAACAGTTATAATCAAGGTGTAAAGCAAATTGAATTTTAAAGGACGTGAGTTTATGAATACAGCTAAATTGAACCCTCAAAGCAAAAATTATTTTCGTGCTTTAGCAGCAATTATTATTACAGGCATGGCGGCATTCAGCATGGAATACTGCCTGCAGCCGGTTATCAGTAAAATTGCCGCTACATTTGCACTTAATCCTGCGCAGGCCAGCCTTGCAGTATCGGCTGCTATGCTCGGCATGGCGCTTACCCTTTTGGTGCTTACTTCTTTTGCTGACCGTCTGCCGCGCCGCAAAATGCTGGCAGGCAGTTTAATCATCAGCAGCGCCGTGCTGCTTGGCGTAGGTTTTACCCAAAGTTTCGCCGCCGTTGTTGCCCTGCGCTTTGTACAGGGCTGCATTCTGGCCATGGTGCCGGTGCTTGCTATGGCCTATGTTAACGAAGAATTTGATGCTTCCAAAACAGGCTTCGGCATCGGCATGTATGTTTGCGGCACTACTTTAGGCGGCCTTTCCGGCAGAATTTTAGCAAGCGTGCTGACTGATTTTGCCGGCTGGCAGTTCGCAGTTATGGCGTTAAGCGTGCTTTCCGTACTGGCAGGCATTTTAGTATGGATGCTTCTGCCGCAGGAAAACAACTTTTCCCCAAAACACACCAAAGGCTTCACCGCCGGCGTATTCAGCCGCAGCAACAAAAAATTGTTTTATCTCTGTTTTGCAGCTTTTTGCATGATGGGCAGCTTTGTGGCAGTATATAATTTTATCGCTTATGTTTTAAAAGACGCCCCTTATAATTTAAGCCAGAGCGTTATCGGCTTTTTGTTCGCCGTACAGCTTTTCGGCACTTTCAGCAGTGCAGCAGCCGGTAAACTTACCGCAAAATACGGCAACGGCAGCATTATTTGCTTCTGTCTGTTTCTTTTAGCTGCCGGAGCAGTACTTACAATACACAGCCTGCTTTTAATAAAAATCGCCGGGCTTGCCATTCTCACAATCGGTCTGTTTGGCGCACATGCAAGTGCCAGCAGCTGGTGCGGCAAACTTGTTAAAAACGGCAGAGCTGCCGCAGGCTCGCTCTATATGTTTAGCTACTACAGCGGTGCCAGTATTTTAGGCAGCCTTGGCGGTATTTTCTACAGCATCTTCGGCTGGGGCGGCGTTGCCGGTATGTCAGTTCTTTCGGCAGCACTTGCATTTACCGCTGTACGCACAGCCATGGCAAAATAAAAAACAGCCCTAAGCATGCTTAATGCAGTGTTTAGGGCTGTTTTTTATTTATCAAGTTCCGCAAATTTGGCTGCCATGGTAGGATTATTGCGCGTTAAACGCTTAATGCTTAAATCCTCTGCCTTATTATTGGCAAGACGCAAATTATTTTCCGATGACAACAAGGCATCTTTCGTCTTTTGCAAATGGTCAATGGTTTTATCTATTTCTTCTATTGCCTTTTTAAATTTTTCGCTTGCAAGACGGTAATTACGCGAAAACTTATCTTTAAATTCGTTCAAATCATTTTCAAAATTGGAAATATCAATATTCTGCGTTTTTATTACGCTTAATTCCTTGCGGTATTCAAGTGAATTCTGTGCCGCATTGCGCAAAAGCGTGATGATTGGTATAAAAAACTGCGGACGTATAACATACATTTTAGGATAGCGGTAAGAAACATCGACAATACCTGTATTATATAATTCGCTTTCGCTTTCCAGCATGGATACCAGCACTGCATACTCACAATTTTTTTCACGGCGGTCTTTGTCAAGTTCCTTAAAAAAGTCCTCGTTTTTCTTTTTGGTTGCAGTAGCATCCATTTCATTTTTCATCTCAAACATTATCGAGATAAATTCCGTACCGTCTTCATCTGCTTCGCGGTAAATATAATCGCCCTTGCTGCCTGTACGGGCATCATTATCTTTTTCAAAGTAAGCATTTTTAAAACCGGTAGCGCGCAGTTTGTTGAATTCAATCTCACAATGCTGTTCCAGGCTTTCGCCCACCATTTTGGTAGACTGGCGTAGTTTAAAATCTTTATAGCGCTCAATTTCTTCATCTTTAAATTTTAGTTTTTCTTCGTAGGTGCTTATAATATTCTGCTCACGGATAGCGCTTTCTTTTTTGCTGTTTTCCACCTGCGAAGCAAGCTGCAAAATGCTCTGCTCTTTATTAAACAATTCCTGCTGCTTTTCGCTGATAACTTTGTTTACAGCAAGTTCCTTCGCCGTTTCGCTGCTTTGCAGGCGTGCGGTAAGTTCTGCAATCTGGCGTTCTTTCTGCGCCAGTTCCAGCTCTTTTTTGTTCAGCGCTTCCTGCAAAGAAGATGCCTGCGCAACTTTCTGCATATCAAGCTGATTTTTTAATTCCGTTATCTCCATGGCTTTTTTTGCCAAAGCCACATCATAGGCTTTAGCCGTTGCCGTTTTGGCAAGAGTTACGGCACTTTCCTTTTCGATTTGAAACTGCGCTATTCTTTCCTGTATTTCCTTATTGAACTCTTTATCCCTAACCTGTTTAATAATAGCGGCATAGCCGGTTTCATCAACCTGGAACACTTCGCCGCATTTGGGGCATTTTATTTCCTGCATACTGTCTCCTTATTTATAATTAAGTTTTAAAATATCGCTGCATGCCTCCATGCCGCAGTCATAACCGTGGTCATAAAGCTGCAAAAGTTTATTTTTATCCAAATCAAGCCTGTCAATTTCAAGCGGCTGCTGCGGACGGATAATAACGGCCTTGCCTTCCTCAGCCAAAAGTTCTGCCGCCTCAAGCTGCCTGTTGTAGTTTTGCGGGCGCTCAGCCAGAATCTGCTGCAAAAGCGGATAATGCGGATACCACAGCTTAACCAGCGCCGAAGGCACGGCGCGGCTTTTACGGTAACCTTTATTGCGAGTAAGCACGATAACAAATTTATCATACCCGGCTCTTTGACCACGGTCTACCGGAATAGGGTCAGTTAATGCTCCGTCAAGCAAACGGCGTTTATCAAAATGCACTATCGGTGCAAAAAACGGCAGCGATGCCGATGCACGCACCGGCGTAAAATTCCGTCCCATGTCCATCTGGGTATACCAGACAGATTCACCTGTTTCACAATCCGTAGTGCCTACTTCCAGCCTGCCGGGATATTTATAAAAAGCATCATAATCAAACGGAATAAGATGGCGCGGTATATCATTTAAAATAAAATCAAACCCGAACAGCGAACGCGTACGCAGCCAGTTTTTTACACTGCAATAACGGTCATCTCCCACATAATCTTCAATAATGCGCCGCGTGCGCCCTTTTTGCCCAGACATATATGAAAGTATATTGCAGGCGCCTGCCGATACTCCGGCAATATGCGGAAACACAAAACCTTTTTCCAAAAAAGCATCAAAAACACCTGCTGAAAACATGCCGCGCATACCGCCGCCTTCCAATATCAGGCTGAGATTTCCGAGCATCATAACGCACCTCCGTTAAACTTTGCTAATTTTAATTATAACATTTTTTAAATACTGGGCATATATTTATTTTTTACGGCGGCAGCGTTATAATAAAAACATAAGCCAAAACACACAGGCTTACGGAAGGAGTAATAAACATGTCTGCTGTACTTGATTACTTAAAAGCGGCCGGAGTATTTTATCTGGCAACAATGGACGGCGAACAGCCGCGCGTACGCCCATTCGGCGCTGTATGCGAATTTGACGGCAAAGTATATTTTATTACCGCCAAAAATAAAAACGTTTACAAACAGCTTACCGCTAACCCCAAAGTTGAATTCTCTGCCATGAAGGGACAGGACAGCTGGATCCGCCTCAGCGGCGAGGTTAAATTTGATGAGCGCCGCGAAGCGCGCGTCGCCATGCTTGAGGCTGTACCGACCCTTACAAGAATGTACAATGCTGATGATGGCATTATGACGGTATTTTATCTTGAAAATATGAAAGCAACGGTTTATTCCTTTACAGAAGAACCGAAAGAACTTGCTTAATACTTTAAAAAAGCTGCCGCAAGGCAGCCTTTTTATTTTGATGTTTTTATGCAAGAACTGCCGCTGCCTTTTTTCAATAATATTATTTTAATAAGGCGGCCCACTTATTTTGCTTGGACTTTTCATCTCCCGGCTTTCATAAAAAAATAAACTGCATTTCTATCGGTACATTACTCCAATGGAAATGCAGTTTTTGATTTACAACCGGTTTTTATCGCCCCATTCGCACATACCGTCCAAAATGGGAATCAGCGACTTGCCGCGTTCTGTCAGGCTGTATTCTACCTTGGGAGGTATCTGCGGATATTCTTCGCGGTGCACCAGTTTATCAGCTTCCAATTCTTTCAGCGTCATACTGAGCGTTTTATATGAAATACCGCCGATATATTTTTTCATTTCGTTAAAACGTACTACGCCAAATTCCATAAGCGTATAAAGTATAGTCATTTTATATTTGCCGTTTATCAGCGACAGTGTGTAACTAAAACCGGTATCATTTAAACACTCGCTGTTAATACACCTTTTATTCATTTTACACTCTCCTAAAGGTAAGTATCATACTTAAATGTGCGTACTTGCTTTTTATTACGTTCTTGTTATGATTATAATATCAGCAGTTAATAAAGTCAAATCTGCCAAAGCAGATGAATTTTATTAATGGTTAAAAGTTAAAATTGCAAGGAGTTGAAAATATGAGCAAAAAAGTTGTTATTTTAAACGGCAGCCCGCGTCCCAACGGCAACACTTCCGCCCTTGTAAAAGCGTTCACTAATGGTGCGCGCGAAGCAGGGCACACCGTTACAGAATTCTTTTTAGATAAAATGGACATCCATGGCTGCAAAGGATGCTTTGGCGGACACAGCAGTAAAGCATGCCCCTGCGTACAAAAAGATGATATGAACAAAATTTACCCTGCCGTTAAAGAGTGTGATGTAATTGTACTGGCAAGCCCCTTGTATTACTGGAACCTGAGCGGTCAGCTCCGCACTGCGGTTGACCGCCTGTTTGCTCTGGAAGAAGGTGGCGGCAACCTGCTGCGCGGCAACGGCAGAGCCTGCGCTCTTTTAATGGCAGCGGAAGGCAGCGATTTTGACGATGTGCTGCGTTATTATGATAACCTGATGAAACACCTGCGCTGGCAGAACCTTGGCCATGTTCTGGCAGGAGGCAACTGCAATATAGGCGACATTAACGGCAAGCCGGAAGTGCAGCAGGCTTACGAACTCGGCAAAAACCTGGCCTAAAGGAGCCATCCATGATAAAAAAGCTGATTCTTGCCGTCATCGTTATCGCCGCATTGTTTGTTATTTATAAAGGCCCGTCCGGCGTAATCGGATTGCTGTTTATGTCGCACAATGCCAAACCCGTACCGGCGGAGCAAACCAACGTGCTCGGGCAGCCGGTTGCCAAAAACGGACAAAAAGTTTTAGTAGCCTATTTTTCATGGGGAGGCAACACGCGCAAAGCCGCCCATAAAATTCACGCTTTAACCGGCGGCGATTTGTACGAAATACGCACTGTAAAAAACTACCCAACAACTTACAAAGCTGCTGTGACAGACGCCCGCACGGAATTTGAACAAAACCTGCGTCCGGAACTTAAAGGCCCGCTGCCTGACTTAAAACAATATGATGTCATCATTTTAGGCTACCCCATCTGGTTCGGCATTGAGCCGATGGCAGTAAAAACATTTGTGGAAAGCGCAGATTTAAACGGAAAAACAATTTTGCCCTTCGCCACCAGCGGCGGCAGCGGCATAACAGAAAGCGTAACAGATTTACGCCAAACATTGCCTGCAAGCAATGTTAAAGACGGTCTGCTTGCCAATATATCAAGTAAAATAAAACCGTGGTTAAAAAGTAATGGCCTGCTGAAAAAACAAACTGCATTTCTGCCGGAGAAATATCCAACAGAAATGCAGTTTTATTTTATTTTAAAATTTGTCAAAAAACGATTTAGTGCCGCACTGCAAACTTCGTGCCGAATAATTTGCAAGCGGAATAAAGGTTAAACGCTGTGCTTCCGGGAACAGGTAAAAACCTGTATACTGGTAGCCGCTGTATTCCGTAAGCGTAAGGCGCAAAATGCAGGGCGTACCGGAGGTAACACATTTAAACTGCATATATTGCGATTTTAAGCCCTGAAATGTTTTATATTCGCCGGCTTCCGTCAGTATTACATCATCAAGCTGCGGCGGCAATTGCAGAGGAGTTACATCTACCTGCTGATAAGTAAACTGCGGCGCAACATCAAATTCAGTTATTTCAATAACTTCTTCCGCAGGCGTTCCTTTAGCTTTATCGGCAGGCAGCGTTACATGGCGCGTTGCCGGAGCAGGCGGTGGAAGCTGCTGCTTGCCTGCCAGCGCAGCTTTAAAGACAGACGCCTGGCTGCCCGGAAGCGAAGCATTAAATGTCATGGCCACTGTATCGCTTGCACCTCTGGCAATCATAGTTCCTGCTGCCGGAAGCCCTGCCAGCAGATCAGCACCAAAGGCATATGGCACTGCCAGGCTGTAATCCGGGCTGTTTTGGTTAACATAATAAGTAAAATCCGTTGGTTTGGTTAAATACCAGTTTTCCTGCGGCGCCTCTACTTTTACCGTTTTGCGTATAACGCGCGGCTGTTTTGCCGGAGCAGGCTGTTGCGGCTTTACTTCCTGCTGTTTAACTTCTTCCTGCGGAACAGGTTTTGCAGTTTCTCCGTCAACATTGTTTGCCTGCGTTTTTTCAGCCTGTTCAGCTGCTGTTTCACGCTCTGCCGGTGCTGTTTCTTTTTGCTGTGCTTGCGGTTCCATGCTGTTTAACTGTGCATTGGCTTCTGCCAGCACATCGGGCGTAATTGCTCCTGGCTGATGCGTAAGCCCTGCCGCGTGTACACTTCCGGTCAACAGCAGGCATGCCGTTAAAATGCCAATAGTTTTTTTCATAACTTACTCCTTTACGGCAGTTTTAATAATACCGCCGCCCACAACATATTCGCCGCTGTAAAATACTACAGCCTGACCCGGCGTTACCGCCCGCATCGGCTCGTCAAAAACAACTTTTACAAGCCCTCCGTCATACGGTTCAATTGTTGCAGGCACGTCCTCCTGACGGTAACGTGTTTTAGCCGTAACGCGCATCTGCTCTTTAAGTTCATCAACCATGATGAAGTTGCATTTTTCTGCCAGCAGCGCTTTACTAAGCAGCGCTTCCTGCGGTCCGACTATAACATTGTTATGCTCCATATCCTTTTCAATTACATACAACGGATATTCATAAGCAATGCCCAGCCCTTTGCGCTGCCCAATAGTATAATTAATCATGCCTTTGTGCCTGCCAAGCACCTGTCCGTTTACATGCACAAAATTACCGGCAGCAAACGGTGTTTTTTCCACACGCGCAATCAGTCCGGCATAATCGCCGTCCGGAACAAAGCAAATATCCTGGCTGTCCGGCTTTTGCGCCGTTACAAGCCCTGCTGCTTCCGCAGTCCGGCGGATTTCGTCCTTGCTCACTGCCGCCAGCGGCAAAATTACATGTGCAAGCTGTTCCTGCGTAAGGCTGAACAGCATATAACTCTGGTCTTTGCGCCTGTCCTCGCCACGAGCCAGCAACCAGCGTCCGCGCTTATCGTCATAAAAAATGCGTGCATAATGCCCCGTTGCCAGATAATCGCAGCCCAGTTCTTTAGCGTAATCCAAAAGAGCGCCAAATTTTACATGCCTGTTGCAATCCACGCACGGGTTAGGCGTACGCCCGCATTTATATTCGTTTATAAAATGGCTGATAACTTTGCTTTTAAAGCAGGCGCACAAATCTACAACTTTATGTTCAATGCCAAGTTTTGCCGCAACTGCCTGCGCGTCTTTAATATCACGCTCAATATTCAGTGCAGCGCCAGGCAGTCCAATATCTTCGCCGCCAAACATTCTTGCCGTTGCACCCACAACCTCATAGCCTTGCTGCAGCAGTAAAAGCGCTGCGGCAGAACTGTCAACGCCGCCGCTCATGGCAGCCAATACTTTTTTAGCCATTATTTTTCAAAGCCTGCGCAGATTTCATTTATTTTTGCTTCGTCGACACGCATGGCGGCAATGGTTTTTTCAAACAGTTCATCCAATGTCCAGCCAAGCATTTCCGCACCTTGCGAAATCACTTCGCGGTGGCAGCCGGCAGCAAATTTTTTATCTTTAAACTTTTTCTTCAGCGATTTCACTTCCATATCGCTTACGCTTTTAGAAGGGCGCATCAAGGCAGCGGCGCCGATAAGCCCGGTCAATTCATCTGCCGCAAAAAGCACTTTCTCCATCTGGTGCTCCGGTTTTATGTCCACGCACAAACCATAACCATGGCATGCCGTAGCATGAATGAGTTTTTCATCAATGCCATGTTCACGCATAATTTCCTGCGATTTTACGCAGTGTTCATCAGGATACATTTCAAAATCAAGGTCGTGCAAAAGTCCTGCTAACGCCCAAAAGTCAGCTTCTTCACCATAGCCGAGCTCATTGGCATACCAGCGCATAACGCCTTCCACGGTCAGCGCATGGCGCAGATGAAACGCATCCTTATTATATTCTTTTAATAATTCCCAGGCTTCTTCTCGTGTTAAATTTGCCATAAAAAGCCCTCCTGTCATTAAGTATTTTATTTATTGCCTCGCTTACAGTACGTGCAATTAAGACGAAACCACAGCATGCTTATCAACAATGTTAAAACCTGCCGCTTATTTTATAAGCATATAAAAATTATCTGCCGCAGCATTTTTCGTTCTGCCAGTTTTGCAAATCAGCAAGCGTAATGTTATCGACAACATCATTTATAGCATTGCCGATACGCCGCCACACTTCCGTTGTCACGCAGTCATCCGCACGCGGGCAATTTACCGGATGCAAAGATGCCGCACATGCAACGGGAGCAAGGTCGCCTTCAAGCACGCGTAAAATCTCACCCACCGTACATTCTGCCGGTTCTTTGGCAAGTTTATAGCCGCCCTGCGCACCACGTGCGCTAATTACCAGCCCGGCTTTGCTCAAACGGCTGATAATCTGCTCCAGATACTTATCCGATATATCCTGCCGCAGCGAAATTTCCTTAACCGGAGTATAGCCGTATTGATGATTGTTTGCCAAATCGAGCATCAAGCGCAAAGCATAACGCCCTTTAGTAGAAATCTTCATGCCCAAACTCCTTTCATAAAAGTATTTTACTACTAATGCAGTAGGATTTCAACCATAAACGGTAGTTTTGCCTTTTATGTACGTACCGGATAAATTTAAAAAATTTTACAGATTTTTTATAAAGTCTCGAAAGGCAGACGCAGAAGGTATCCGTAGTAACCAAAAACATTTTTGCGAACAAAGAAATTTTTAGTAGTGGATATTTAATCATTCAAAAGATTTAAAGGGTTTGACAAAAGGTTAAAAAAGTATTAGAATATATACACAAGATAAATATAAAAACGAGGTGTTATATATGCCTAAACCTTCAAGTAGAACTCATTATTTAGCGAGCGAATACGATACATTTGCTATGTCTAACAAAATCGAAACCGTTAGAACTTCTCGTGAATATACTTTGGAAACCATGGCTAAACTCACTGGTGCTACTGTTAATCAGATTAGCAAGGTAGAGAGACATATTACTAAAAATATTTCCAAACAGTTTGTAGAAACCTACTCTAAAACTTTTAATATTCCTCTGCAAACCTTGGTAGTAAAAAGAAACGAAGATAACAAGGATTATGCTTTGTGGGAATGGGTTAGAAACGAGAAAGAGAGCTTAAGGTATCTGCAAGCCGCTTATTATCAGTATTTACGAGACACGGGTAAAATTTCTTAATCTTTTAAAGACAGTCATTATCTTGGCTGTCTTTTTCTTTTGTGGTAAAATGAATTTGTGACTATCTTAGCTGGCAGAAGTGCTGGGGCTGACAACAAAACTCTGCGAAAGAAAAATGTTTTGCTTGTTTACTCATATTACTGTTTTCGTCTCACTGGTAAAGGTGGTGATGTCTATGGCGATATTTTATATCAACCCTGATATAATCAACACTCTGTCAGCTTGGGTAGTCACAATATACAGCCGCTTTTAACTCCTACTAAAAATAATCCAATCTTTCTTGCAAGGAGTTATTAGCGGTTGTTTTATTTTTTTTAAATATTTCTCACGATAGTAGTTAAGTGTTTTCATTCAGTAGCTCTCCCCTACACCAATCTTCAAGCTGGTTCTTTTTGTTTACTCGTAAGATAGCTACACCTTCGGCTATCGGCGTATTAATTTTCTTATACGTCGAAGCAAACGCCACGAATTCAACCTTTTGCTTATGCTTGTATGGTACAGCACCAACAAAAGCCATCAAATTACCGTTTTTGTCTTTAATCGTTTTTACACTGACTATGTTTGCGTAAAATGTTTGCCTGCCGCTAACTTTATCGCTATACACTGGAAACTTAGACGTATCGTAATAACTGAACTCGTCTTTAAACGTAAATCCAAGTACCTCTTTTTCAGCTTCCACTTCATTAAAATTACCGTTTTTCAAATCGTTTAGTTTTTGTTTTTCGGCAGAATAGCGTTCAATCTTTGCGTGTAAGTTTTCTATCTGTTTACGAAGTGTAGCCTGTACCTTTGTACCTTCCTTTTTTTGCGCTAATTCTTCTTCTTTAGCCTTAATCGTGTACTTAGCTTCATTTATGCGCTGCTGATACGTGTAAATGTCCTTGTATATATCTAACGCACGTAACAGCATTTCTTTACGAGATAATCCAAAGCAATCACACGCACCAGCTTTAATTAACGCTTCCTTGATACGTTTATTGAAGCCATTGCTCGTTATAAACTTATCGAAATCGTCATAAAATGTAGCTTCGTACTTGTTTATGCCTTTTATGCTACACAATCCCATACGAATATTATTACCTTCTGGCTCGTAACGCAAATTACCAGAAGCGACAGAAGGTGGCAGTATCGCAATACCCATACGTTCACAATCAGCCTTGTACTTTACAATATCTTCTTCGCTATCACTGTTAGCGTTTAGTAATGAACACATATACTCGTTAGGAAAGTTAGCTTTGAGGTATGCGGTTTCGTAAGCGATTAAGCCGTACTCTACGCTGTGAGAGTTAGAAGAAACGATACCGCTGCCTAATACAAACGTATGCCAAGGCGAGCTCATTTCGACAGAATAAGTATTGTCTACGCCAACAAACTCAATCTTAACTATACGTCGGTTTTCAGCTCTCACAGTCGTATTCGGTTCTGGCTGTACGAGTAAATAATCGCCTACCCTTAATTCTTCCAGCGTCATTTCTCCATTGAACGTAGGGAACTTATGATTTTTCGTACAAGTAACCGAAGTTGCATTTGAAAGCGTAACCCTGTAAAGTTCTTGTATTCCAGCGAACTCAATATTGATAACTGCGTTTTTTATAAAAGTGTAATCGTCGTACAAAGAATACGCTCGATAAAACCTGCTTGGGTCTTTTAATAAACCGAAAACGTCCCATTGACCTATTTTTTCGGCAAACATAGCAGAAAGTTTGATTTTATACAGAGTGTCTAACGACAAAGAGTTTTTTCCGCTTGCAAGTTTAATACATTCATCTCCTGCTAAACATTTATTAAAGCTGTACGAAGCGCAATTTTCGATACCAGTACATAACATATCGGCTTGTGCGTCGCTAATACCGCCATACTCCACAAATGCCCTATGAAGGCTCGGCATAAGCTCTGCCATTTCCTCTGGTATCTTGCGCCCAATGGCTTTGCGGAGCTTATCTGCTTGCCCCGCTGTCCAGCCTGCTAATTGTTGAGCAATTTCTGTTACCTGTTCTTGAAAGATTAATTGACCGTAAGTTTGTGCAAGTATTTTATCAAGCCTTTGGTCAATGTTATCAAAGCTAATTGCCATTGATGTACTCCTATATTTTATTCTTTGTCGAGTTTTGCTTCGTTTTTGAGCATATTTACCTTACGGTTCAGTCTTTCAATCTGGGCGTAAGTGCCGTTTTCAATAATCCAAGTAAGTAATTTGTCTTTAAATACCCATGCGAAAGTGTAAAATGTAATATCAATCACGAGCGCAATAATAAGTGGAATAGCGATTTCAACCCAAGAAGTATTAACCGTGCCCAATACATTTAATACCAAGATAATACCGCTGAATAAAAAGCCAAATTTTGTCATTAATATATCTCTCCTTTAGTTAAATATCGTTTTTAGTATTACAAGGGGTATAAACATATAGCCCCTCTTTTTTATTGACTAATTTTTACGTCTTTATTTTTTCGTGTCCGTAGAGCCGCTTGTAGGGCGGAGTTTCAGACACATTTTTTTAAAGTTGTCATAGGATTGCCTGTTTTCGTGCAATAGCCGCTTCATGCTTTTAAACAAAGCCGCAAGACTTTCGTTAGCTGGCTGCAAATCAAACTCGTCAACGTGTTCAATTTTGCAACCAGAAGCGAACTCTATATTGTAGTAGAACCAAGGACGATTTGTAGAAAAGTTATAATCTACTTTTGTGATTTCGCAAGGTTGCCCGAAGTATAAAGGTAAGCAGTCATTTATATAACGTACAATGTGACCTTCTTCATACTTGCTATTCCAAGTCCGAGATATTAGCATAAATCATTCTCCTTTGGGTAAATATAAACGTGAACGGGTATTCCTACGTCTCTCGCTGTCTGTATCATATTAAGCGTTCCACGACTTTGTCCGTCCCAGAATACAATGCACAAATCAGCGTGTTCAGCCATTTGACGGTTACGGATAGCACCAGCTTTCTTGCCAAAACGCTCCCAATCAGCAGGGAAACGCTCTACCTCAAAATTATGCTTGTCTGCCCAAATCTCACCTAACCTATCTGCGCCCGTTGCAGTACCAGATATTATGGTTAAAACTTCACCTCTTGGCAATCCTTGTATTACATAACTCTTTGTTGGCTGATTGCACAATAAAGTATTTTCCATAAAGTCATAATCTTTGAAGTCTCTACTTCCTGCGATAATTATATTCATACTTCTTCTCCTAAATATTTTTTCCGCAACTCTGACAAGGCGGCTTCACATTCTTCTTTTGTTCTAAATATCATGCCAGCTTCTTTGAACGCAAAATCAAAAGTGGTGTTTTTCCATTCAGCACAACAAATATTATTAAAACCAAACCCCGAGTAAAAATATCTATCGCCTATTTTCGGTTTCCACGGTAGCTTTTTAATGGCTATTTCGCCCTTTAATATCTTGACTAACAAAACATTCGACTGTTGCCACCAATTACCAGCTTCATCTTTTAAATAAAGCCCTTCTTCCGTCAATTTATAATTTGCCTTCAATTTATATTTTCGGCTCACAAGTTCAATTTGAAATTCTTCTTCAAGCTCCACACCGAGCATTTTGGCAATATCTGCCATATAGTTTTTACTCATTATTTATTCACTCCCAACGCAAACTTTTACTGTACGTCCAGTAGCTATTCCAAGTGCTTTACGTTCAGGTGTCATTTTGTTTCATTCTTTCGTAACAGTCCAAGCAATAAACTTTGTTATCAACAACAATGGCTTCATCTTCGCAAACATGAAAGCCGCACGAATAGCACTCGAACCACCACCCGTTAGCCAAGTATACTTCTTTCGGTATTTCTTCCATGGATTTATAATTATCTGCCCACGGTATGCGGTAAACTCGAACTTGCGTGAAGGGCAATTCGTTTTCGTCTGCAAAATATCTTTTTGCCTTTCCTGCACTATCAAACCATTCTATGGTAGTAGTGCCGTCTTGGTCATTATCCCATGCGTAGGCTTTTAATTTGCGTTCAGGTGTCATTATTTCGTCACCTCGTCCATAACAGCACCGCAATGCGGACAATAAGTGCTTGTAACTGTATCGAAAGAGTATTCTTCATACAACGCCCTTTCACCGCACACAGAGCATTTGTGATGGAACTCAAAACCGTCGCCATCAAAAATCCAGTGTCCATGCTTGCGTTCTTCAATTACAGGCAATTCGCTGATTTCATATTCAAAACCATCAATACCTTGGTTCACTCCATCAGCCCATTCGTCTGGAATGTAGCGTTCATGAGGGTCATACTCACGTTTTAATTGAACGTATATCTTTTTTACAGCTTCAAGCTCAATTAAATTCATTGTTATATCACCTCGTCCATTTTATCTACTTCTTTTCCGTAAACAATCCTATTAAAATTAAAATAGTAGCGGCTTTTATAACTGTTACAATGTCATTTGCAATTAACAGTAGAACGAAATAATATGCACCCAAAAGAGCAGCAAATATATAAACAAGTAAATCTATAATCATTCATTCACCTCGTCCATGATTGCACCGCAATTATAACAATAGTGATTATCTTCTTTTGATAAAGCGTCACCTAAACACCATATAGCCATATACGCACCACATACGTTACACCTATATCTATTATCCCAATGACCGTGTTTGCGTTCTTCGACAGTAGGATAGTTTTTCAGTATTTCAATCATATCCATTGCCATTACATGATGGTCATAATTCCATGTTCGCTTATCCATGTCACAATAGGTATCGTTTAGCCATTTGATTAAAGCGTCTGCGTCAATCGGTCGCATTAATCCCACCACCCGTCGTCCTCTGGGTCTGGCGTTTCGCAATAATGTTCAGACCCATCATTGAGCCAAATTTCTAAAGCAGGGTAACAACCAAGATATTTTCTAATCTCGTCTACTCTCTTGCTAAACTCAAATGGTACGTATTTTACTGTAACGTCACAGCGCAACACCACGCAAATAGTTTGCAAAAGAACATCAAGGCTATTTTTGCAACAATATTTATCGGTGTCTACAACCCAACAATGATGATAGTCGAAACACTTAACGTAAACCTCTTTCGGCTTTTTAAGTGGGAAGTCGCACAACGCTTTATATAATTCTGGGTGTTTTTCTCTTAAATCTTCTCCTGCCCAATTACGAATTTTAATGAACATACTTATCTCCTATCCATACAATCATTCTGATTTCTTCGTTGGTATCAAGTAGCTCACACTCTATATTACCAACAACTTGTGCAAGTTCAGCAAAATCTTCGGCTACTTCTAAGTCAGAGATAATATGCCTACCATCATTCCATGAGATAAACGAACAGTCATAAATCTTTGGATATTTCTCGTCTACATCTGAACCATCTCTTGTAGCAATCTTAACTAACATATTACAACCCCTTTAACTGTTTTGCCGTGTCAACAATCGTTTGCATAATAAACTGTATGCCATCTTTGGTTAGTTCTACTCCCTTGTCGATATTGTCAGGCGTAATATATGAAGCGACAAGCATTTTATAAGACGTTTCAGATGTTGGAACAAATAATACCAATAAACCAAAAAATGCAAGACCTACACAGACATAGCAAAGAAATTTTCGCCACTCCTTTTTGTCTACTGCGTCAGGATAGGTGATTAAACCAAAGAGCAATATTGCAATAAACATTACCCCAAAAAAACCAGCAATACCATGAATAATATCGAATACTTCTATCCAATAAAATATCCAAGGACTAATAATCGGCTCACTCATTAGTATTCAAACCTCGCTTTCTGCTTCTGTACCTGTTCCTCTGGCACGCCATGTATGTTTGCAAAATCTTTCGACTTCACTATAATCTCTACTACCTTATATCCGTATTTCTCCGCTAACTTGTAATACGGCTTCATCTCCCATTTTTGAGTGAACGTATTATGTACGGCAATTTCGATAGCGTCTAACTTCATATACTGCTCTACTTCGGATTGACACCACTTATGCGCCTTTGATACTTCCTCTTTTTTAAAGCAGTATTCGCCATATTTATTAAGAAAATACATATCAGCAGACACGTTGACCTTAGTAATGATGTTTGCCAGCGTAGATTTACCGCTACCAGATATGCCACGAATTAAATACAAAACGTGTTCCATGACTACTCTCCTAACCTTCCTTACTTAGCCACACTCTTTCCATAAAATCATTTACACGATAGATAGACGGCAAACTTTCTATGTTCGCAATAAACTCTGCTAAGTTGTCAATAAACATATCTACCGAATTACGCTCTGCTCTTGTAAGCGAACCTTGCGAATGTTTAAGTTCTACCGCTTCACGAATATACTGGATAATTTCAGTATTACTCATTTTATGTTTGCTCCTTCAATAAACCTACCGCTATTTACATCTTCGAGAGCTATATCAACTACTTTCTTGATTTCCTCGGCAACTTGCTCTCTGTAATCTACTTTAGCGTTACAAATTAATTGAGTAGAAAAGCCCTGCAACAAACGTAATAAATCATAAGGCATACCTTTGAGTTTGCCGTCATAGTTGCCAAATTCATCTATCTTTAAATGCGCTTCTGCCATAGCTACCTCATGCGTTGTTCGGCACTATAATTAAATCGTGACGTGCTAATAATTTGTAATCGACAAAAATAGGTTTGTTATTAGTTTTGTCTAAGCACCGCTGCAAGGCTATTTGCGCTCCCTTGGCAAATTCAAACACATCAGCGGACGCACATTCGGCTGTTCCCTCACATATAAAGTTTTTATTAATGAGACACTTGGCAGTAACCTTATTACCTTGCATATAAATGATAATTTTTTTATCCTCTTTGTCGAGCATGGCTATTTCGGTGTTCTTTACATATACGCACCTATCTTCACGCTCGTCTATTGGTGGAAAATCTTCGGCAAGATTATATTCTCTTGCAAATGACGAAGCAGTATGCGCACAAGGGTTTTTACAATCAAGCAGCATTATGTAGTCTGGGCTGCCAGATTTATGTAAGCCAACAATAGTGCCACATAAGCCAGCTTCGGGATATTCGCTATTAGATGTTGTTATTACACGGTCTCCAAGTTTAAAATTTTCCATTTTATCTCCCCTTCCAATACCAAGCGTCGCCTATAAATGAAACAAAATCTGTCATATCGTTTACAAGTTCTACCAATAAAGCGTGTACACAAACTATTGGTAACACGACACAGGTCGCTAAAATAGTAAACGCTACTCTACCAACTTTGCACGGTATTAAGTCCATGCACGACTTATATAATCCGTCGCCATAATTATTACGTCTTGGATATGTCAATTACTTCTCTCCTTTTTTTATCATTAATGGTGAGACTGTTTCTTTAATAAATTACCAAAGATATAATATAAAACATCTACAACAATACTATTACCCGCCATTTTATAAAGCTGCGTGTCGGAAATACCATTGGCTTTTAATATATCAATATCTTTATCCTCAAAGCCCATAAGTCGAAAACATTCTTTTGGAGTTAATTTCCGAATATCAGATTTGATTTTATACAATCCTGTTTTTGCTCCCAAACCACCAGCTTCTCCTTTGAGGGTAACTGCCAAACCATTGATGTCATATACTCTTTTAGCTTGCGCAACTCCGCTCGTTAGCTCTGTCAACTCAATCACATTTACCGTGCCGTGGTTTTCCTTATCAACAACTTTGTTTATCTTAGTGTTTTCATAAAAGAAATCAATAAACTTGTCGGATAAATAATACTTTTTGTCAACCTCGTCGTCTAAAACATCTTTTAATCGCTTAGTCAAAACAAACGGTTCTGGAAACTTAAACTTTCCATTATCTATATCTTTTCTAATAGACACGATAAACACACGCTCACGTTTCTGTGGTACACCATAATCAGCAGCGTTAAGCACCTTCCAGTAGTTGTTGTAGCCAAGTTTATCAAGTAATCCAAGTATAGTCTCAAACTCAACTTTAAACTTTTTGCCCGTTAAGTTTTTGACATTCTCGCAGACAGCGTATTTAGGCTTGCAATCCTTAATAATTCTCAAAGCGTCAAATACTAAACCACTACGAGTTTTACCATTTTCGTCCTCTAATCCTTTCTGCTTACCAGCTAAAGAAATATCTTGGCAAGGAAAGCCGTAAGTTATAAGGTCTATATCCTTTGGTAATTTAGAAGTATCAATCTTTGTTACATCTAAAAGGTTCTTCTCTTGCGGCTCGTTGTGAATAAGTGAGTACGCTTTGCCTGCGTATTTATCAATCTCGCAATAATTTACAAGAGAATAACCACCCAATCGTTCAAGTGCCTTTTCAAACGCACCTATACCACTAAACAGTGATAAAAGTTTAAGCAATGCTTAACTCTCCTTACTGAAATAAAATATTACGTCGAATAATTGTATTCTTACGTTCTACTATTTCCCTAAAGTTCATATCTACAATTTTTGATGTACGCTTCCACCAACGTAGCAACATAACATTATCATCAAAAGGAACAGCAGAAGCTATTTCGATACCAAAGTCTCCCTTTTCATCTGTAAAATGCTTGATAATTGTTTGCCATTCACGCTCTGTTACGTCTTTTACGTTGGTAAATGCTTTGTCCACTAAGGTTTCAACTGGGTCTGTAATTTTTTGTCTCGTTTTAACCACTCTCTTCTTCGCTTGATGTATTCATCAACACTGCCGTTTTGCATTGGAGCAGGTCTACCCAACGCTACTACTGGTACTAAATCCTTAAAGCTATGGGGCTGTATGCCTGCGATAATACCACGATATATCTCGCTCTCACATTGAAACACACCTGCTGTATGACCACCACACAGCAAATCGCTTGTCTTTTTGTCGTCAAGCGGTATATCGTTTAAATCAAGTTCAACACCACGTTTTTTGAGCAAATCGAGTGTGTCTTGTATAATGTCCATGTTTTTTAGTCCAAGAACATCAACTTTAGCCAAACCCAATTCCTCTAACTCGTGATAATCGTAAGCTGCTACTTCGTTATCGCCCTGCTTTTCAATCGCACAAAACTCTGTTGGGTCTTTAGGAAAAACAAGTACAGCCGAAGCGTGTACGGAAGTAGAACTGATAATACCAACAAACGCTTTTGCCAACTTAATTAGCTTTTCGTTCTCTTTGCCCGCTTTTAACTGCTCAAAACCGCCATCACCCATCTGTTTAGACAACGCACGGATTGTAGACGGTGGTACTTTTAAACACATACCAGCTTTTTGTAATGCTGACTTTTCGCTCATTTCCATAAATGTACGAACTTGGTAGACGTGTCCGTAAACGTCTCGTAAATGGTCTATAACTTCTTGTCTCCTCGCTTGCATAACGTCTACGTCAATATCTGCCGTGGTAACACGTTCTAAATTGCAAAAACGAGAAAAATACAAACCATGTTCGATAGGGTCAACCTTTGTGATGTCCATAAGGTAAGCGACTAAGCTACCGCCTACGCTACCTCTACCTACCCCAAAACGAATACCTTGCTGTTGACCCCAGTGCATATACTCCCAAACTATAAGCAACATATTGAGATAGTTCGCTTTTTCAAGCGTTTCAAATTCCTCATTCAGTCTATCAACGTAGACTTGCCATTTATCTTTTGGCACTTTACCGATAATCTTATTTCGCCAACCTTGCCTACATATTTCTTTAACGTATTCAAGTTGACCGTTAGGAGTTGGAAAGTATGGAAAATTATCTTCGCCAAACGTAATCTCTACATTGCAACGGTCTGCCAACTTCTGCGTATTATCTATACAGCTATCGACAAACTCTTTGGGCAAGTAAGATAAATCCTTGCGAACTTCTTCTTCGCTATGCAAGTAAAAATCATCTGTCTGGTAGTATCCGTTTTCGTCGTTATCATCTATGCCATTCCAGTACCTATGTACCCAAGCGTCCTCTTTGTTGACATAATGAGCGTCACAGGTAGCTATACACTGTATGCCCATATCGATACATATTTGATACAGTAGCTTGTTTAGTGCTATCTGCTCTGGCATTTGATTAGTATGGATTTCGCAGTAAAAGTTGTCTCCAAAATCGTTTTTACAGCGTTCAAGTTCGTGATAGATTTCCATTTCGTCCCATGTGCCATCTGCTTTGGTAATACCAAGCAAACCACCCATGCAAGCTGAACCGATAATTAAACCGTCTAAGTGTTCACGAAGCATTTTCCAGTCAATACGTGGCTTGTAATAAAAACCCTCTTTGTATGCTTTCGTGGTCAGCTTTAAGATGTTTTTGTACCCTGTTAAATCCTTCGCCCATAAGCAGATATGCCGATAATCGCCACGCTCTTTAATGCGTATATCTTGCGTAATGTAAAATTCCTCGCCGAATATAAACTTTAGCCCAAGTTTCTGGCATAGCTTGTAGCCCGTCATAAGCGCACTCGTAGAACCATGGTCAGTGAAAGCTACTGCAACTTGCCCCAGCTCTTTTACCTTTTTAATAATATCCTCTGGTCTGGAAATAGCGTCTCTTACACTACCCTTGCACGTATGGTTATGTAGTTGAACGAAACCCACTACTTCGCACCTCGCTTTGGACGATACCTACCGCCTTTAAACTCGTACTCAATTTTCGGCTCTGTTTTCAAGAGGTCTATAATATCCTTCATATACACATCAAACGAAGGTAATAACGTAGAAACGTGTTTACAAGTGTCGATAGCGTCCTTAATACGCTCGTCTCGGTTAGCCATGAGCCGCAACCTTTAAGTCTTGGAATAAACGGTCAATCATATCACGGATTTTCTCGTTTACAACCACTTCATGACAATCGTGTAACTGGTCAGGGTCAAGTATAATCTTACGCTTGTAACTGCAACCAACCATCTGTCCAAAGTTTTCGTGATACTTGCAGTCATAGCAACTATGTTTCATTCGTTTTCACCTTCTTCTATTAGTAATATCGCATAATACTTTGGTAATCCGTCCCACTTATTAGCTTCCGAAGGGCGACGGTATATCTCTTTCCAACGACACTTCTTAATAAATGCCATATCAAAGAGATATGATAAGTAATCCAACACATCAAAATCTACAAGTGTAACAATCCTGTATCTAACTTTTGTTGCCAAAGTAAAATCCTTTCTTATCGCATTGTGGGAACTCTGACCAAGCAATTAATTCCCAAGGCGGTAAATCTTTAGGTATTTCAGATGAATGACGGTAGCACTCTGCATTGTCGCAGTAATCAAGTTTACGCTCGTCACACCAATGCTTACTTGAACGCATACAGTAACATTTATCCTTATACGTCATTCTGTTACTCCACATTCGTTAATCACAACTTGATGAACAAGTACGCCAACCTCTTTCTTGGTTAAAAGGCGTATTACTGCACGATAATACTTTTCGCAATCGCTCAAAGAACCAGTGTAAAATACACGCTTATCGTTTATTTGTACTTCGTGTGTAGGGTAGTCACTCCATATATCACTTTTTGTTGTTAATTTTATATTCTCAATAAACTCGGTTGTACTTCCGAAACACCAGTACATCTAACCTTCTCCTTTAATACTTGTTTAATTTTATTTGCTTGGCTTCTATTAAAGTAAAAGTCAGCTTTTTCCTTAGCACAGCAACCATAATCATCTACAACCAATTTAATACAATCAAAGTAGCTCTTACATTCTTCTTCTGTACCTTTAAATACTGGTTTATCGTTGACATACACAGCGAATTTCGGTGAAGTAGAAAACATAGTTATGTATTTATCGATATACAGTTTTGCGATTATTTCAATTCTGTAATCATGTTCCCAATACAACATCAGCATACCTCGTCCAACAAATTCATAATCTTTTGAATACCGTAAATTCTTGACTGTAAGTTATCTCTGTATTCTTTGATTTCATTTTTGTTAGCAGCAATATAGTAACCGCTATTAGAAGCCACCAACGGAACTTTGTAAGTCTCACGATAAATAGTGAGCAATTTACGTGTGCCAACGTGAGTATCATCTTCTATCAATCCAAGCTCTCTGCATAATTTAGCAGATGTTATGGCGTTCTTTTTACCAATGTGGTTTCTCATAATATCGTGAATTACTTCAAGTTTCGTCATAGTTTATTCTCCCTTTGTGTTACAAGTAAATTCTGGAAAAGTGTTTCTGCACGGTGTAAGCGGTTCAGTAGGCGTAATCGGCATAATACTTACAAGGCTGCTTCCTCTTGGCATATAAAATATTTTCTGTCCAGCCACCATAGCTGCAACAATCTGCTGTAATACATCTTTCGCTATGCTTTCAGTAGCGTAAACGCCAAAAACAACAAACCTTTCAGCGACAGTACCACCAACTTCATACGTATGTGTATGCGCTTCTGGTGTTTTGCGAACATACAGCTCGTAATAGTCAAACTGTACGGTGTCTCTATCTTGCGATACAATTATCATTTTTCGATACCTAACGCTTTAAAGATTTCGGTATGGTTATACTTCATTGGGTTAATTCGTTTACCCATTGTGTTCATAGCTAACCACAGTGCGTAGTCAAGAATTTTCCTTGCTTCTTTAGCTTTATTGTCTTTTTTCCCAAAGCGTGAAATGTACTTAACAATGTCTTTCATACAAGAACCCTCAAATTGCTCTTTGGTCATAAACTGCTGACAATATTCGATTGGCTGAACGCCTTTCGTGATATAGTGAGCGTTTGTGTCAGTACAAGCACTTTCTTCGATTTCAACAGGTTCAAGGTATCTTAAAGGTATCCACGTCCAATTCCTACTATCTCGTACCTCACGTTTTGGAAAGTAAAAAGCAGGAGACATTGAATAATCGTCTAAGGCAAGCTCTACAATTTCGCCGTGTTTAATTAAGGTGTTCGAGCCATTACCCACGCCTAATACCTGAAAGTGAGTAATGCCACGTTCTACGGCTTCTTCAAATTCTTTTCTGTCCATTATTATTCTCCTTAGTGTAATAAGTTGCACGTCTGTATAAATCGCTTTACTACCAACATTCAAAAGGTTAAAAAGATTAAATTTAGGGCAATAAAAAAGTTGCTATCGTTCAAGTATGATTACTTTTCTGCTTTGTCTACCAAACTCTACTGCTTCGTCAAGACTATCCATGTAGATGTCTATGCGATTGCCAACGATAGCTCCACCAGTATCTTCGACGACGAACACGCCTAAGCCCTCAATCCACACTTTAGTGCCAAACGGTAATACACTCGTGTCTGCGGCAATCATTCCTTCTCTCACTTTACGTCCGCTTGCTGTAATACCGTATGCTGGATTATCTGGCGTTTTACCTGTGCTTTCGTAGCCTGCTGTATACGCTGTACACTCTGCTACGAACGTATCCGCTTGCTTTACCTCAATAGTAACTGGCTGTGGAACAACTGGTTCTGGTTCTTGGCTATTCGGGTGAGTGCCTATGTAAACAACGCTGAATACAGCTAATACCCATACCAAAAACCCTGTGTTTGCTAATAATTTTCTCGCTATGCTTTACCTCGCTTCCTTTAAATTTAGAACACTCAAACACCACGCTTTCCGTGTTCCATGGTTAGATTATATAACCCTTTTAATCTTTTGTCAATACTTTTTTAATCTTTTATAAAAACAAAAAAAACGGGCGTACCAAGTAAGGAATAACCCTACAAGATACGCCCAATCGACTAAAACTTGTAAAACACACTCACGCCTTGCTTATCGTCACCTACACTATGATAATAAGTAGCGTCCCACGTTTTAGCATTATACCTAACACCGCCGTACAATTCTTCGTCAGCATACAACACGCCAAAATCAACTTTACCTATGCGGCTGTACTTAGCCTTAGCCAGTTCGTTTGTGACTTCGGAAAGGTCAATCGTATGTTTCTCGTCCCTGTTAATTACGAGTTGCCCGTTCTCAAACTTGTGGCTCTCGTTTACTTTGTCAGTAGGTATATCGTACTCTGCGCCGTTTATATCTACGACTACGTTTGACTTGGTGTTGTCTACTACGTCAGCGGTACTTGCTTCTGTTTTCGGCTTGTACTCAACTACGGTAGAGGTTGTAGATTGTACTCCGATTTCTGGTTCGGAAGCAGGCTTGTCGCTAACCGCCGTATTATGTAATGCTGTACAAGCAAACCAGCCCACGCCTACACCGATAGCAAATGCTAAAACGTATGGCAAAACCTTGTTAGTATCAATCGTAATAACCATTACAGATTATACCATGCAATACAGCCAACAATAACTGCGAGAGCCAGTCCTGCCCAAAGTGCTTTCTGTACTTTATTCATTACGCTTCACCACCTTTCACCAACGATAATAATTCGGATTTGTACCGCCGTCTCTAACATCAACGTGTACAAACTCGCTATCAGGATAATACCCTACACCGTCGAATAAACCACTATTGATTACGAGATTAAAAAATGTCTGATAATCACCGTCTACATAAATATCGGCAGCAGTACCGTCAACGTGCTGACTGTTAGGCACGCCGCCTACTTCTGCGTTATGTATTGGGCAACGGTAGCCACAGCTCACATAAATAGGATAGCCGTACATTTCACGCAATTTATCCAAGCGTTCTAACAACACATTTGACATACCATTAGGCGGCAATTCGCCACAATGCTTACAAGCAAATTCGCTCATGCCAAAATATTTCATTACACAACACTCTCCTTATCATCTGGTATTCCATTGTTATTCTTATCAGTAAATTGTATCCTTGCCTGTTCTATTTTGACCTGGCTTACGCTTTCAGTTACGAATTTAACTACCGCAAGCGTACTTGGCATAACCAGCTTTTCAATAGCTTGTAAAAGTATTTGCAAATCAGCTTTGCCCGTTACTATCCACTGTTCAAACCAAGCAATCATAAACACACCAAATATCAAACAAAAAAGCCAACAAACCACATTTATCATATAGTTGTTGACTACTTTAACCTCACTTATTTTGTCTGTAAAATATTGCCAACCTTGTAATATGTAATCAGTTATCTTTTTCATGCCTGCGCTCTCCTATCAAATCGGGGCTGTTTGGTAATTCTTCAAGTTTTTCTACTTCCATAGTTCGTACGCCATTACCACCAAGCCTATGGTACACTTCGTAAAGCTGTCGAATTTGCGCTAACTTATCAGCAGGTATAAAACCACATTCTGTATAATAATAGAACCCATCTTCAATCTGCTTACCAAGTAATTCAATTTGCGCTTGTGCAATACACTCTACACGTTCTTCTAACTTCTCACGATTGGCTTCTCTTTCTTTTTTGTCTGCTTTCCATTCTTTAATAAAATTTAAAAGCGTTGCTGATAGCACAGATATGGCTATCCCGATAGCTATTTGTATAATTGTCTCCGTTGCTACCAACTCCTACTTATGTTATAATTGTTGTTATAATTGTTAAATAATAAAAATATAAAGGTGAGTGTATTATGGCTATTTACGTTGAAGGACACGGTAATATTTCTTACGAGTGTTCTGACTTAATCGCAGACGTTCACGAAGATATAGAAACTTTTGGTAGAAACGCTTTTGTGTACGCCGTATATAGATATTTACCAAAGTATAATATTAACATAATCGTTGACTATACTGTCTGCGAACAATTAGACGACGAACCCGAAGAACGTGAACTTATTAGAAAGTTTAAGGCTACTCTACGTCCAGATGAAAAGATGATTACGCTAACATTAGACGAGCTTTTAACCGCTTTGGTTATGCAAAACTCCATCATTTAACTCTCGTCAAACCCATAAAAGTATTGTATAATATATGTGCCTTATCAATCCCTTTTGGATAAGGACATTCTCTTTAGTTTTTTATTTTATTTCTGTTGCTTTGCTGTTGGGTTACTCTTTTTCCAACACTCCTGCTGTGCGTTTGGCGGGAGTATTTTTTTTGCAATTTTCGCTTTATATCAAAACAAGGTATTGACATACCGCCACAATGACGGTATAATACAAGTAAAGATACCGACACGGAGACGGTAAATCTCCCACTCTACAACCTGTTGTAGTAAAGTGACGGTGTAAAGGTGGTATACCATGAATGAAATTAAAGAACTAAGATTAAAAGCCAAGTTATCACAAGCTAAAATGTCCAAGCTGTTTAATATACCGCTACGTAACATTGAACGCTGGGAAACTGGCGAAGCAAACCCTACTCCATGGGCGAAAGAACTAATCATCAAAGAGTTGGAAAGGTTGGTAAAAAAAGTGGAAGCAAAACAAAACTTAGACGCAAAAATTTTAGGCTACCTGTATGGTTATATTGAAAGTCTGTTTGTAGATAATCGTAACTGGGAAGCTATTCCTGATAATATCCATGCCCTCTCGGATAAAGACCCTATTGGCGCACTACTCAAATTAATGAACGGAATAAAACACTACGATATTCACCCAGACCAAGATTTCATAGCTTTATTAATGGGCTATGTAAATTTTGAAGATTACGAAGCCAAAGATAGCGATAAGATAAAATTTAACAACTACCCTACATTCTTCGTAGACAGCTTTCAATTTGCTCGTATTATGGGTATGAACAGAAGCGCAGGTAGAATTATGCTTAGACTTCGTGATACCAATAGAAATGTATATGATATGCTACAATACAGTGGCTTTAACGAAGAAGAAGTTATTAGAATACTCTGCGGTCAACTAAATCCAGTAAATATGACTGGCGAACAACTCCAAAAATTAGCTGACTATCTGCGTTGTACTCCTGATTATTTACGCAGAGAAGTTAGTATACCCAACGAACCAAAACATATCGAGAGATAAAAGGTATAATATCGACGAAATTGCTAACTAACAAACCAAACACCCTGCGTTTTGCGGGGTGTTTATTTTTTTTGACATAAAACTCTATATAAAATCTCTTGACTTTGCGACAAATTGTCGCTATAATAAAGATAAGAAATGCGACACAATGTCGTAAAATGCAGAGGTATACCAAAACATGAATATTCGTGAAGCTCGTATAAGAGCAGGTTTAAATCAGACCCAAATGGCTAAACTGTTCGACATTCCTCTTCGTAATGTACAGCGGTGGGAAGCTGAAACCGTAAAGCCACCAGTTTGGGCAGAAAAACTTATCTTACAACAACTTGAAAGGATTGGTGATATATTGGAACAAAACTTGATGAAAACTACTTACTTCCTTGGTGCTCTGTTTGGTTATCTGGACAGGCAGTTTGAAGAACAAACAGGTAGAAGCCCTGTAACCCCTGTGTTTAGGGATAACGCTTTTAGAGAACCAGTAACTTACACTATGAACTTACTTAAACAGGCTCATCAACGACACCTTAAACTTGACGAAGATTTAATCACTATGATTATCAACCAAATTGAAGTATCTACTGATAAAGAAAACTATGGTTATAGCCCTCTTTTTGGCAAAAAGTTTTTGGTAGAGGAACAGGGCAACTTTTCCGTAGGAAATGTTAAAGGTAAAGCGTTAATCTACTCTCCTATTTACAAAGCCTTTCAAGCGACAAAGCGCAATCTTTATGCCTTAGCTACCGAATATAACCTTGATACATCAATATTGATAGCTGTAATTACTGGGCACACCAAAATAGATAGCTTGTCGATTGAAGAAGCCGAAAAGTTTGCGAAAGCCGTAAATATGAACCTTGCAGATTTTACTAATCTGAAATTCGTAAACCCTACAACTAAGTAATATTAAACATTCAAATACATGGCTATCGTGACTTAGCCAACTAAACACCACTTCTTACAACTTAATACTGTGAATAGACCCCAAGCCTAATAATCTTGTACATTCCTTTCCACAATTTTGTACATTGAGTTATCACTTCTTTCTACACTGGCTTAGGGTCTATTTCTTTTTATTTTACAGCGATAATCAGATAAGCATAATTAGAAGAATAATCATCACGTATAGTTGACTGCTGGCGTAAATCTCCGTCAAACCCCACAAAACCTATGAGTTGACCTGTACTTTGGTTTATTGTACAGTATCTAAAATACTCAGCTCCATAAGTAGTATTTTTAGATGTGCTTATTGGCGCATATAAAATTTTACATTGGCTTCTGCTATACCCGCTGGGCAAAGGGACTGTTACTTCATTTGTAAAAGTACCATACCCAACATAAACATCTGATTTTGTATTTACTATACTTTTTAAATTTTCTAAGTCTAAATCGCCACTAAAACCATATAATTCCCATTTTGCTGTTCCGTCGTTTACTGTTGCCATGCAAAAACTCCTTTCGTATAGCATACACAACGAGAACAGCTTTGCGAGATTATTTTATTTCCAGCACCACAAAATATATTTTACGCTTTTTGACGAAGTACCTTGCCCGTTTTTTACATATAACGACAAAGACTGATTGCTTTGGTCTATATTTTCCCAAGTAACCTTAGTCGTACTATCGTAATTATGATTATAGGTAAAGTCACTAATCCACGCCTTACACTTGCTTCTATCAGAAAAACCACTTGGTAGAGGGATTTGACCTGAAAGTCTTTCATATGATGTAACGGTTAAATTCAATGTTCCTACAACATATGTTACACCTTTAACTGGCACGTTTACTTGCCCTTTTATTTGTTCGGCTGTTAGTCCGTTTAACTGTCCTGCGTTGTATATGTTTTCTATGCTCCAAGTAACAGAGCCATCTTTAACATTAGCCACGGCAATCACCTACTTTGGTAACGCTCATAGCTAAGTCTATTGTTAAGAGAGCATTACCCCCCCCACAATACACAATCATTTTACGCATAATCCATTCGTCCTTTCTATGCGCAACAAGACTATAAATAGTCAAGGTCGGCTTTCGCCAACAGCAGAACAGCTTTAGGGGCTAATTATTTTGCAGCATATACCATATACCGAACAACAATAGAAACATTATAGTATTCCGAATTTCTCCCACCAATAGTAGCAGTTATTACGCCCGTAGATTGATTTACGCTTGCCCATGTTGTTTCTATGCTTGCATAAACAGAATCATCACTACCCATTTCTTTGTATTCTTCTGATATTATATAAACACACTGACTTCTCGAATACCCAGAAGGTATAGGAATAGTATATGACTTTGTTCCTTGGGTGCTAAGAGTAACATTACCATATAAACCTTTCATTTGTACTACTTTACCGCTTATCGCTTGTGATTTAATATCTGCTACCGTTAAACCGCCTAAAGTGTCTGCTTCGCTAAATTTTATAGCCTGCCATTTGACAGACCCGTCATTTACAGTTGCAGCCATTAATAGCACCACCTTTCGGTAATGCCACCATTAATAACTACTATTTGAAGGGCAGTACCCCCCCAATACCTAAACGTACATTGTACATACACATTCTCCTTTACGTTGATGTCCTGTAAACGACTTTAGCGAAGCATAGTTTTATTTTACAGCAAATAATATGTAGAAACTCTGACCGCTACCAGAACCACCAGTTCCACCATTCGAGTTAATATGTCCAGTAGATTGGTCTATACCTTCGGGATATATCGTTTTACTACCGTAATTGCTAAACGATACTGGCTGATGAGAAATCCAATATTTACATTGGGTACGGCTATATCCGCTCGGCAAAGGAATATCTCCCGTTTGGTAGCTACCTTTGTTAGAACTGCCTATTGCTACACTCCCAGTAAATATTTGAACCTGCTGCACTTTAATTGGAGATAAAATTTCGGAAGCAGTTTTCCCACCCAAAGTTTGGGCTTCATCATATCTGCAAACTTGCCATACAACGCTATTGTCGTTTACATTTGCCATAAAGCATACTCCTTTCTGGGGAGTATTACCCTATGTTTAATTAAAAGAGGGGATTTACCCCCCCATAACTCATTTGTACTTTATACATATACACAACTCCTTGATTTAGATATATGTTAGCGTAAATGACGAATAGCGAAGCAGGACTAATTATCCATAGACATTAATGTGATAATTTATATAAAACCTACCGTCATAATCCATATAAATTACTTCTACCTTTATACGTCCTGTGCCTAATGTCTGTTTTGGAAAATGTATTATGCCAGTATCTTGGTCTATATTATCAGTAGTTACGGTAGCATAAGACCAATTTAACCTATAATCGGATTGGTCAGCGTCACCATAATTATGCCCACTAACAGCGTAACCATACTGCGTATCATCAATCGAAAATACACAGTTCTTAATATCTACTCCTTCTGGTATAGGTATTTGCCATTGAGTAGACGGCTCGCTGATATAAATTTGCCCATTATAAACCTTTGGGTCAGTAACTACCCCAACAACCATTTCCATTAAATCATTTAGGGTTTTACCTGCAAATGTTTGCGCTTCGTCATATCGACACAGTTGCCAAACTGCGCTTCCGTCATTTATGCCATTAGTTGCTCTGGTTAGGCTTTTACCCCCCCAGTTTGCAGTTGTACATTCTCAATATTCATATATCATTCCTCATTTTCTATAATTTCACGCCAACCAGCAGGATAACCCTCTGGAGACCATACATTATTGTCAATTAAACTTTCGTACACTTTGCCATTGTAGCGTACTTTATCGCCTTTCATATAAGCATTACCTGCGCTCGGCTGCTCCCAATCTAAGATTTCGCCCTCTTGCACTAATACTTTCACAAACAAGCTCGGTGCAACGTCAGGTTTCCAGCTTTCTTGTGAGGTATGCGCTGTAAGCACTTTATACAAAACGCCATTGTACTGTACTCTATCGTTTACTTCATACTTTACGCCATCTGCGCTCCAAACAGAAAATACATCTACGCAATACAAAGCAACCTCGTCAGGGATAGATGTAAGTTTTGCCTGATATTCATTTTTAATTTCCGAAGGTTCGTTGCCTGCTAAATTCATCATTACAGCGTTAAGTGCCATAGCTCTTAATTCGCTTCTTGCTTTATTGGCTTTCTGTGCATTTACTTCTTCGGTACTCGGCTGTGGTTCAGGCATTTCTACGATTACGCCGTCTTGCAACATTAATAAGCCAATGTTTGTATAAACCTTTTCATCAAATACCGCTGTTTCGTTCCTCGAACCAATATCGTCAGCGTCAGGTTCATAATTACAACAACATACACACTGACCGTTTTCGTCAAAAATATAATACATATAATCACTCCTATTTTTTTGCAAACACAAAGTAATAAGCGTTGTTAGCAGTAACCTTATAATTTACAGTAGCACTCCTACCTTGCTCTGACCAAACTAATATCTTAACAACGCCATTATTTTGAATAGACCGATTTACATTCTCTGGAATATCGCAAGTCTCATTATAAGATTGTCCGTCATAGGCAAAAGAATATCCTACATTACCCAATAAAACATATTTACATTTACCTCTAATGTATCCAGATGGCAAAGGAATAGTAGCATTTAAGTACAGATTTTCCGTTCCATCAACAGCCTCGTGGGTTATTGTAAAATTTATATTTCCGCTAAACATATATGTTATATTGCTAATATCTAATGCTTTAATCGTTTCTTCCACAGAAACGTATAACAACCCTATTGCCTGCCACTTAGCCGTGCCGTCAGTAAACTCTGACGAGACAGTGTTTACCCCCCCAGTACAGGCTGCGGTTCGGTAGTTCCAGTCGTGCCAGCCGTAGTGCATTTCAAATAATACCCTGCGTACTTAGCACCACGCAAAAACCTAACAACACCAACGCTTACCTTTTCATTCGGTTTCCAGTAGCCGATATTTTCAATTACAGCGTCAGTAGATTTCGGTGTCATAGCCTTATTTGTTACCGTACCTGCTATCGCTTCTGCGTCACTCGCATAAGTAGGCGTGTACTGCTCAATCTCGATATTACCATTTTCGTCAGGAGCAACACCGTTTACTGTGATATTACCTTTCGTAACTGTCCACACGCAAGAAGCGTCAGTTACGTCAGTACCACCTACGCCCCAATCTGGCTCGTTTGTACCGCTAATACCTGCCGTTTTGCAAATCGCACTAAACCCTGCTGGCATATTCGGAGAACGCACTTCTTGTCCAACAGCGTAAGCAGTAGACGGCTGCCAGAGAATAGCGTTTGTCAATGCTTCTACTACGCCATGTTCGTTTTTCATAAACGCTTGCAGTTCGTCTTGCGTAGTTGGGTCAGTAGAACCTTCGTACTGAAAGTATTTGTTTACGTCAGTTATAAGTTTTGGAATTTCAGTTACCAAATTATTAACCCCTTTCTATTCATTCTGCGGCTTGTCTCCAAGCATAATCAGTAATAATAGGCAAGTTCTCTTTAGTACCGCTCATTTTTTGAATTACTAAATTACCCTCGACAAAAGAAATACCTATAATTGGGTCGCCTAAGCTATCAGCGACTTGTTGTATTTCCTGTTTAAATGCTTCGCAAGCCTGTTTGTCATTACTACAACTCTCAACAGCAGTATTAATACTATCTTGTGCTGTTTGCAATGTTTGCGTTAAATCTGCTTTAGCTTGTTCTACTGTTGAAGTTACAGACGTAGTAGCATTTGAGCTTGTATTAGTTATATCTGTTTTGGCTTGGGTTACTGTTTCTTCTAACGTACCCGTAGCAGTTTTTACAGCTTCGTCCACACTACTCTTAGCAGAACTTACCTTTTCGTCAATAGTGCTTTGAGCAGAAGTTACTGTTTCTGTAACCTCGCTTTTAGCATTATCAAACGCAGTAGAAATATCGCTTTTAGCCGTTTCAACTGTTGAATTAACCGTATCAACTGCACTTTCAGCGGTGTTAGTAATCTTAGTAGTACCTTCTTCTACTATTGTATTCAATGCCTTGGTAGCCGTATTAATAGTATTTGAAATGTTTGTGCTGTTAGTATTAATAAACTCCTTAGCTTCACTAATCGCAGAAGTAATATCATTTTTAGATGTTGTAATAAACTCGTTTAAATTCGTATTTGCCGTTTCTACGATTTGATTTAAAGAGTTTGTGTTTTCTTCGGCGGTAGATTTAATTGTATCAATATAACCAAGAACTATATCTTCGTCCCAAACAACAGGTGCTTTAGAAGCTACCACGCCGTCAGAAGAATTACCAACAGCTAAGACTATTTTGCCATTAGTTTTCTGTTTAAAGATAAGTTCGCCTTGTTTTATCGTAGGGTCAAATCTATTCCAATTTTCTACGGTATCGAAGCTATGTAATAAGCGTGTATTTGCCAATTCATCACCCCTCTCCTACAAGTTCAACAAGCCATTTTCCATGAGTAGCAGTTACTTTAGGATAGCGAAAATTAGACCATTCATCACCCTTAGAATAAAACTCACAATCTCCACCATTATTAGTAGCAATACTCTGCCATTCATCTTCCGATTTTAACCATTCGGGGTGTTGTTCAAGCCAAGCCCACAATGCAGGTCTATCAGTACGAAGCTCCTGCGTTCCATCTAATAAATGCTTATTAGCTGGTATCGTTTGCACAAGTTCATACGTAATATCGCCTACATTTTCACCCAAATATACACTTGCTTCGGCATAAATATAGGCAAGGTCGTTGTATGGAGAAACACCGTCTCCACACTTCAACTTTGCCTTGTCGCCATCTGTCTCTACTACTATTTCGCCTTTATTTAAAACTGGATTTGCCGTTGTCCAGTTAGCTTTTGTATCGTACCTGTTAGCCTTGTACGCCGAGTTAGTATTGCTACCTGCTCTCAATTTGACGTTTTTTTTCATTACAGGCTGATTTAAAATAAAGCCCACTAAATCAACTCCCTCTGATAGCCTTGCCATGTAATATCTGCCGTTACTTCGATAGGCGTTCTCGTTCCGAAAGCGTCATTCTCAATACGCACAAATCTAATTACACAAGGCGTTCTGTTCATTACCTCTAATTCGTATTCACCTTCAAGGTCACTACTGATACTACGAATAGATACCGCTGTTGTGTAATAATTAGGCGTTTTAATCGGAAGCGTTAATCCGTCAGCAGGTACTACAATATCGTCAAAGTTTTCTAACCTGTCAGGCACGTCAATGATAACACGCAGGCTGTTAATCTCTGCTGTTTCTCCGCTATCAGGCTCGCTATGAACTTCGATATGCAAACTGTCACCAGATTTGATTACTACTTTACCAGTGTAAGGTTTAAACATACCTTCAAACCGCCAATAAGCGTCAAGTTGAGGGTAAACAACATTGCTGTTAATAAGCTCGTAAGCACCAGCAGGAGAAGCATATTCAGAAATAGTTTCCGCAAATATCTCTGCCCATGGAGCTTCTACTATATCATTTTCGCCAGACAATATTTGAGACGCATTAGGAGCAACAAAGCCTAAATTGCCTTTATTTTTTCCCATGCCCCATGCACAATCTGTCGGCTTCGTCCAAGCCAACGCGCCAGAACCCAAACAATATTTAACCGTAGACGGAGAATTTAAGTCGTACAGCAAATAGAGCTGACCGTAAGCCATAGGCTGTAAGTGAGCAGTCAGCGTTAAACTTCTATCAGGAGCTTCGCCTGCTACCGTATTATTTTCAGTAACTACACCGTCATGGTCAGTCTCGTACCAAGCGTCCTCTGATAAATCCTGTTGCCAAAGTACGTTATCTTCTAACGGGTCGCCTAAGTTTAATATACAAAATGCTGTTTCTTCGCTTTCGTTACCAGCGTTATCTACCGCTTTAATCATAACCGTATGTACGCCTTGCCTTAATGCTTGCGTTTCAAACGGCTGCTGTGTCAAAAGACCAGTATGTAGTTCTTGTGCTGTGTCCCATAGCGGTTGACTGCCTTGCGTATACTTAATCTTGAACCCCGAAATATCGTTAGGAACAGGATATGTAAAATCCCACCAAAAACGCCTTGTGCCGTCTGGCAGTAAGTCAGTGTCCAAACTGTCTACATTCGCAGGTGGGCTATCCTTACCTGTAATGTTTACTTCAACAATCGCAGGCGCACCCTTTATACCATCTGCCGTAACAATCTGCACGCTTACCCAATATTTACCGCTTTGCAATCCACCTAAGTAAACCGTGTTCTCATAAGTGTTTGCCATAGCAGTATAAGTTTCGCCATCTCTCGACACGCTTACTTGGTAATGGTCAAGCCACTGGTAATACATATCGTCCCACCATACGTTAAGACCCATGTTCAGTATACCTTCTTGACTTGTCCAAGTTTGTTCTTCTGCGGTTAAACCCGTTACTTGCGGCGGTGGGTCTGTGTATGGACTACCACCAGTTACATAGTTCGGATTAGTAATCTGTGCGCCTAAACTATCATTGTAAATCGAAGCGTTGTACTGACGGCAAGTTAAACTATATGTACCTGCGTTGGTTTCCTCTATCTCTGTAATCCTAAACGGCATTTTCGCAAATATACCGCCATAAGTTACTTCAATAATGTCGCCACATTCTAACATCATGCCTTGTGTCGCAACGCTAAAAGTAATCGTCAACGAACATACCTTATTTAAGTCTCGGTACAGCCTACCAATGCGTAACGCTTGGTTTTGCGAAGTACAGCCTGCTAACGTAACTACCTTTTCGGTAATCTGCCCGTTAAATTCGTGTTGTGCTTCTAAGTCCTCAACTACTACTTTGGTTTCTGTCCATTCAAGCGAAGGGTCAAAGTAACCAATCTTGTATCTGTTAGGTGTATCCTCTAACGAAGTCTGCCCAATCGACATACTATCTTTTACTATCGTGTCGTCAGTAAAATGATAAACAGGAGTTTCAGCTTTCTCTACTTTTAATGCAATCTGATTGCCAATAGTAATAAAGCCACCAAACGGAGCAAGCATAGAACTTAAATGCTCAATAGGCGTTTTCTGCGTATCAAGAATAATATTCAGGGTATATCTCGGACAATGCTGTGTTTCTCCGTTTTCATCAATATACTCTACTTCTTCATCACAATACGCTGCTGTTTCTTTGAACGCTTCGTCATCTAACATATCCTCGCTAATCCAGTAACCAGTGCCATAGCGTTTAGATGTCAAAAAGTCTCTGATAATCCACGCAGGGTTTTCGGTATACTCTACTACCCATTGGTTATCTTTCCAGACCTTACACTTCATGCCTTGCACCATAGCGTTAATTGTCGGGTTAGAACCGTTCAACCTACTGGAAGCTACCAAGTCTGCTCTAATCCACGCTAACTGCGGATAACCGCCTACGTCATTGTAGTTGTCTGGTGTCTCATTTTGATAAAACTCGAATGTACCAATCTTGTAGCCACGGTCGTCAAGTACAACTTTACCTTTGCGCTCTGCGTCCTCTGGGTCACAATAGCAAGGTACAGCGGAAGAACTATTGAACTGCATACTATCAGCAGAAATACCTTTAGATGTTCTGTCGTCTACTGCGCCATCTATTTTCCAGCCATTACCTTCGTCAGATTTAATCCTGTCGATAACAGTAGTAAGTAAGCTGTTTTGTGCGTTATATTCGTCAGTATTACCTAAAGCATATTCCGAAGTCTTACCGCCTGCGTACAATATCAATGTATTGCCACTTCTGCGTACAGTAGCGTCTTTGTGTTGTATATTGTAAATACTGATATTGGTATCGTCTTTAATCAGTTCTTCGTTAGCCATTACATCATAAACGCCCTCAATACCAGCTTCACAAACTACAACGTCTTTTTGCAAATATCTGCTACCGTTGTACGGATTAGTCCAAGTCTGCAAGCCACCGTATTTACGAGTGCCGTAGATAACAGGGATAGGAGCGTCTTGATTTACGTCATTTGTTACTGTATTAAAACGGCTGTAATCGTCATTTGAGTAGTCGGTATTCAGATTGCCCATATCTTCTTTATGTGTAACAGACCATAAAGTTGAAGCAATAGACATACCGTACAGTGCGCCTTGAACAGCAGTTACGCCAGCACCAAACCAACCGCCAAACGCACCGCCTACACCACCTGCGACTGCGGCGATTAAGGTAAACGCTATCTTGCCTTTACTTTTACCACCTTTACCCAATCTCTCACCGCCTTGTTTTGTTATTAAGTATTTACTCTAAACTCTTTCGGTATCGCTAAAAAGCCACCGTAATTTTTTGTGTTTTCGTATCGCCTACAACTTTCTGGCGTTTTGTCACAATTCCTTGTAAGCGTAACCGCACCAGTTAAATCGCCCTGAAATGGATAATAAGTAGTAACGTAACCGTCAGCAGAATTAGATTTAATCATACGAGTTTCGTAACCAATCGTGATTAAACCCATTTTATACTTATCATCTTCTCCGATTACGTCCATCAACTTTATGTTGTCAGGAGTAGACGAATTTGTATCTATCGTACTGGTAAATACAGCCTTGTCCATTTTGCACAAGTCGTCTCCAAACGTATTATTACAAAAATACTGCGTAATCCTAAATGGGCATTTCGCTTTCGGAAAACTGCAAATAACCGAACAAGTAAATTCGCCATTGCTGTACTGCGGAGCGTCCAAGTAACCTCTGAACACTGGAAGCACTAAACTTTCATCTTCCAAACTTTCAGGATATTGTATACGAAAAAGTTCTACTGTCCGTCCACGGAAATCGAACCCTTCCATTAACGCAGCTACTTTGGAATTATCAGCGTCAGAAATCTTTAAATCCATGTTATCAATCTTACTGTCTACCGAAGTCTTTACACTACCTCGCTCAATAGGTACAGGGTAATAATCGTAACCTGCGAAGTGAATTATGGTGTCACAATTACAAATGCGAATGTCGCCAGTTTTCAGATGAATAACGTACAGTTCTATAAAAAACGGATTGCCGCTTTCTTTCGCCTGCTCCATGCTAACTGGTAATATCTTCATTTATGTACCACCCTTAACTGTAACGTAACCGTAGACTTACCGATAACCCTGCCTGTTCTATCCCAACCGAATTTTTCAGTAGGAGCGTAATCGCTTGTGAACGTACAGGTGTATTCCTTACCCTCGTAATTAAACAAAAATTCTTCGGACTTCCTATGTTTCAAGTAAAATTCTTCCAAAGGTTTAAGCGTTTCGCCATTACCTTCAAACTGTAACTCAAAAGTGATAATCGGATTAACGCCCAACCGCTGTACTTGATAAGCACCAGTCTCAAAGTCGATAGTCCTATCTAAAAACCTAACAGTACGCTTGACTTCGCCTTTTGGTGTAAAGCTAAATGTTTCCACAGTCAAACATACCCTCTTTCATTCTAAACCCACACTGATAAAACACATTCTGTTTCTTTAAGTGCATTATCATTGAAGTTTTAAATATTTCAAGTATCGTCAATACTTTAGCATTACCTATATAAATCCCTGTATGGCTTTCTCCGTTGATTTCAAACAGAACAATGTCGCCATACTGCAAATCGTCTATGTTCGGTATCTTGTTGAAATATGTACACAGCCAACGTGCAAGCCTAAATGGTTCAGTCAAGAACCAGTCCTTACGTATAGGTCTGCCATCTCGCCAAGTAATATCTATACCGTGACTTCGCATAAATAGCTGGCATAATCCAATGCAATCCACGCCATCAAAATCCGTGCCAAGGAATTTGTACGGTATGCCTATAAATTTGTGTAAATCTTGCTTCTTCATAATTAATCTGTCCCAATTTTTATATACTTTTCGTGACAATAAAAAAGACACCCCAAATTGGAGTGCCTTGTAAAAATTTTGTTTAGTTTGAATAAGATACCATTTTGTACCAACTCTCGTCGCTTTCGCCTAACGTGCTATATGTCGTTGGGAAATCGCCCATATTATCATCAAACATAGTAGCTTTAGCAAAAACCCAGTTACCATTATCGTAGTTGTACACTAATTTATATCGTGTAATAAAGTTAAGGCTTACCTGCGTTTCAGCCATAGCTGCTTCTGGCGTGCTGTGTTTCTGATAATTTGTTATAGTCTGCTTTAACTCTATGATACCAATATAAGGAGACATTAAACTGTCGGTAGATTGCACATCTAATGCGTACTCAAAGTTTTGTGTACTCTTACTGTAATATGGCTCTATGTATTTATCGCCCTCACGATATTTCACTGTTGGCTCGGCTTGTGCGTAGGTAGCTTCAACTTGCGCCACTTTAGGAGTTACAAACGTTTTAAAGCTGTTTACTACCTCTTGGGCATTTGCGAATACCGAGCCGCAAATAGACATAGCCAGCATAAATACAAGTAAAATACGTCTCATATTATCACCTCTACTCATATTATACTGGCTTAAATTTTAACTGTCAATTTATCTGCGAGTTCCTCGTCCCATAGCCTGCTGTTTACCGATAATCGCCATTAGAATGTCCGAATTTTCGTTCAGATATTCAGCAAAGGATTTGCTATCTAAAGCCATAATATTGATATTATTAGGTCGATTACCTTCGTTATCTAAGGCTTTCATAGCTACCGCACCAAGGATTTCATTGCTTCTACGGTCAGCCAAAGAGTTTACTTCTTCACCAACTTGAAGTGTACGAACTACTTCGTCGTTACGCAACTGCGGTACAACGCCAACTCTGCCTTTTTCTACCGCACCGCCAGAGTGCATTTTAGGAAAGCCAGTAACATTAGCACCAGTATGATTAGACAAGAAACTCCAATTAGGCATACTATTGAAAGCGTCTTGCCCTATCCCAAAACTCATGCCACTGCTACCCTTTCCTTTGCCAAACCCGCCAACTATATTGCCAAGAAAACTCTTAGTAACATTTTGCACGCCAAACAATACCTGAATAGCTTCTCTTGCAAGGTCTTGCCATAAGTTAGACCAAACTTCTTTCCAAGAGTTACCTTCAATAACCAAAGAGTTGGTAATATCAACTAACCCTTCTCGAATACCTTCTTGCGCTTCTCGCTGGGTTTTTTCTATTTCGTTAGCAAATTCCCTATACAAAATCTCCTGCTCTTTTAAAGCTGTTTCTGTTGCACGAATTTGTACTTCGTTCCCACTTTGAACTGCTTTATTGTACCTATCTTCAAGAGTATTTCTATATTCCTCGATTTTATCTAAGTAATTCTTCATTACTCTTAAACGAATAGCTAAACTTCTTTCATCTGCGTATGGGTCAAAAGGATTTTTACTTGCTTCAATCATTTGAGATTGTAAACCGTAATCCTCTTTTGCCATCTTAAAGCGTTCATCTGGAGAAGTAGGAAGTTTTGTTACTTCTCGTAGCTGATTACCAATGTCAATAATCTTGCCCTTAGTAGTCTCAATCTGCTGATTAACCTTGCTAATCATATTGACGATTTCGGAGTAGCTTTTAATCTGTTGAAATAGCTCTCTATTAACTTCCATAGTACGAAGTTTTTCGTTTACGGAAGCGTCGTCTTTCCAACCTACTGCTTCGGCAAGTTCTTGATTAGCAGCCATTTCAGCGTCAAGGTCTTGCATTAAGGTGTCTTGGTAATCCTCATACTTTTTAAGGTATTCTTCAAGTTCCTTTTTGCGTTCCTCAAACAAGCCTACTCTTTGCATAGCGGTATCTACCGTTGCACCTTCAAATTTTTCAGTAGCGTCTAACTCTTTCAAAGCGTTATCGTACTGTGTTGCAGCGATTTTGCCGTCATACAAAAGCTCGTTGTACTGGCGCATATACTGGTTACGTTTAGCTTTTTCGGAGAAATCCTCTTTAAAGCTACCGCCACCGCCTTTGGCACTCGAACCTTTGTTTTCTTCCTGCTCAACAACAGGATTTGTCATGCCATCTATTGTTACAGGGTCTTTAGGTTTTCTCTTGCCTTGAAGAACTTCGAGATTGTGTTGCATACGCTCTCTTTCGGCTCGCAGTTTATCTAAGTCCTGCTGTTCTTTTTGCCGTTTCTGTTCAAGTTCTAAGACACGTTTTTCCTGTTCTTTGATATCGGCTTGTTCATCTGCAAGCCACCAATCAGCAACCCTGCCAACAAAACTGTCTTGCCCTTTGTAGTCGTTCCAAAAGCTATCGTTCATAGCTTTACGGCGTTCTTCTACAAGTTCACGGAGTTTTGCAATTTCGTTATCGTAGTTTTTAATACGGAACTCGGTGTTATTTAAAACGCTTTCACTTTCAGCAAGTTCATTGGAAATCGTTTCCTCTAAAAGTATTCTGGTTTCTTCTCGTTTACGGTCGTATGCGTCTAAAGCAATTTTAACTGCTTCTTCCGTATAGCCAGCCGCTTCAAGTTCAGCAGCACTCGTTTCACCTAAAATACTTTTCAGAGTACCTTGCTCGGTTGCAAGTTTTGTAACTATTTCACTACGTTCTTCATCAGATAAATTAGCGTTCTTTAAAGCGTTTTGATATTTACGGATAGCTTCAACCGATTTAGTAACTGCGTCCGTCTGGTCTTTGATTTTATTGTATTGACCAATAAATCCGTCGTTCAAAGACTGCATATCGTTAGCCGCATTAGCTGTCGCTTGCGCAAGTTTATTTCCATAAGCGTCTGCCAACGTATAAACCGCATTTGCTACTAAACCAACAATCATAGCGTAACTACCGATAGAGCCAAACAATTTCAAAACAGTACCCAAACTAAGCATACCGTTTCTAAAGCCTGCTACAATCGAAGTTCCACTGCCAACCGTAGAAAAAAACATTTTAAACGACTGCGTTAAACCACTTACAACGCCAACCATACCTTTTAACGACTTAAAGGCTGCGAAAGCAACTACAAGTTGTGAAAATGTAGATACACTATTCGGGTCAATCGTACTTAAAAGCTGTGTAACGCTACGCAAGCCTTGAATAATCCATGTAATAGCACTGCTCGCACCTGCTTCGTCTAAAGTAACGATTAACTGTTGAAAGTCAGCGTTCAAAGCCTTAATCTGACGAGAAATAGTTTCGTACTGAATTGCTACCTGTTCGTCAGCCCAACCTTGCGAATTTCGAGCCGTTTCAAGATTTTTAAGATATAAGTCATAGCTTTTTAACAATGCCATTACGTTGTTGTACTGATACTTCAAATTTGTTACTCGTATTACTACGGGATTGGTCATTTCTGCCAACCTCTACCGTTTCGTTTGTTATACGGTAGTTCGGACTGTATATTCAGAGGTTCTCTCTGCGGTTATGTCAGTCTCTACGGGTCAATAAAGTTTCCCTCGGTCTTGACTGCTTCCAGCTTTTAACCGATATAAAACCGTTTATTACTCATATATTCCTATACGAGAGGGCAGGTATGTTTACCCCCAGACATTGTTAAGATAACTTTACTCATATCTTTTTCAGAAGTTTGTAAAACCCTCATTAGGTCAGGAATAATATCCTCAAAACTTCTTAATCTTTTCGTGCCATCTTCTGAAAACTCATATACTGCAATACCTAACTGTTCAAGCTGTTTCCTTGCTCTGTCAGTGTTCATTGATACAAGCATAGAACGAATACTTCTACCAACTTCGCCACCAGCTTTACCTGTTACCTGCGACATTGTAGCAATCATAGCAGATAAACTATCAAAACCTACGCCTGCTTGATATGCCGCACCGCCAGCCCTTTCAGAAGCCGCTGCCAAATTTGCCGCAGTAACGCCAGCGTTATCGGCTAATTTTGCCCAAGTATCAATAATCTTAGAACTGTATTGCTGTGCTTCGTTAGCGTCGTTTAAATGGATAGCGTACTGTTGCATTGTAGCTTCCAAGCCTTTGTTTACCTCAACTAAACTCATATCGTCAGTAATAGACAGTTTAGTAGAAGCTCTAACTAACTCTTGTACAACAGCAACGTCTTTGTAAATACGCCCCCACAAACGCCCTGCTTCTACAACATCTTCAACAGAAGCACCGTAATCAGAAGCCGTCTGAATAAACTCACGCATAGCATTGTTCATTGCTTCTTGGTTTTCAGCGAAGTCATTAGGCATTACCTGCGCAAAGTTTACTCGGTTCGCTTGATATCTCTCCATTGCATTAATGAAGTTCGGTAGCAGGTTCGACATCATACCTTCCGCTTCGGTCGCAAAGCTATATACCAAACGGCTACGGACTTTAGCTCTAAAGTAATCAAGGTTATGGTTAATATCGTAGAAACCACGGCTGTTGCTAACGCCGATTTGTTTACGGAAGTTTACGCTTTCACGGTTTAACTTCGCATACTGTTTAGATAAATTATCTAAGTCCTTAGCAAGATTTTCATACTCTTTGCTGGTCTTAGGTATTTCTTGCATTTTATGAAAAACAGTAGTTAGTTGTCTTTCAAGTTTAGCAAGTTCGGCAGGATAGCTTTTAAACAGATTAGCTTGCTCTAACTTACGTTGAGCCTGTGCCATTTTTTCTTGTGCTTTAGCCTGCTCTCGCAACTGCTTTTCTCGTTCTTTTTCAGCTTGCGCCAGTGCCTTAACTTGGTTTCTCTGCTCAATTAACTGCTGTTTATATTCTGCCGCTTGTCTTTTCCGTTCTTCTGCTATCTGCTTATCAATAGCACGGGTCTTGGCATTAAATCCATAGCCACTACCCATATAATCAACAGCTTTAGACATATTCAAATCTTTAAGAAGGTTCTTAAATGACTGCACCTTTTGGGTTAAATCAGATATGCGCTTTGCTTGCGCCTGATATTCTTTGCTATCTAAGAACGAAATACTCATGTTGTTCTTAACAAGGTCTTTTTCAAGCTGCCTTTTCGCTTCTCTTAGCTGTTCTTGAAATGTTTTCAAGGTGTCAGCAGCTTTGCCTGTACTTTTAGTGATTTTTTCAAAAGGCTCGTCCCCAGACTTAGCCGAGATATTTTTTATACTCAACTTGTCAAGGTTGTTTTGTATTACTTGGACTTGCCGTAAAGCGTTTGCGACATCTAAGCATACATCAATCTTTACTTGTCTATTTATAGCGTCTGCCAATCACATCACCCAACTTGTCCACTCTGAATTAAATATTTAATAGCGTCAGCACCTTCTAAAGTTTCACCTTTAGGTTTGCGTTTGCCGTTTAGTTCCTTTTCCATTTCCTCATTATTTTTCTTGAAGCCGTCCAATAGATATTCCAGTTGAGGAAGCGTTAAATCTAACAAAGCGTTCATGTCTAAAGATGTATTTTGTAATACAGACGCATACAGTTTAGACCAATCCGTTAAACCTTCGTCATCTGGGTTATCTTTTTTTTTAAGCTCGACAAACCGTAAAACACACTAAATACTTCAACAGCTTGTGATACATCAAGAAAATCCAAAATTTCCTCTTTAGTATATTTGCCGTCAAAAGCCATGTATAAAATTTCAAGCATAGCGTCCCACGCTTCGTCTGTATATTCACCGCTGTTATTAAGTTCAAGAATATTCTCGGCAATAAACATATCGTTGAACTTAGGCGATAATTCTCTAATTTTATCTTTATATTTTAATTTCGCAGGATATACTCTGCGTTTAATACCGTCCCTGCACAAAATATCTTTATAATCAGTAAACGGGTCTTTTACAATCTCTTTGTTGTCCATTGTCTCTCCTTTTAAAAATAGGAAGCACCGCTGCGACAAGGCAGCGGGCTAAAACTTATTCAATTACTGCTTCCCCTACAACTGCTTCGCCAACTATATTGTTAGCTTCTTCAATAGGCGGTGTAGGGTTAATCAGTTTTTTTCTTCAACTACGCTGTAAGAAACGAAGCGTTTATCGCTGCGTTCAGGGTCAACAGAAGTGAAGGTAATTTCAGGAGCAGTAGCACCATCTCTGGTCTGTTCAAGGTTGAAACCACCATCACAACGAGCTTTGTATACACGAGTATACAGACGTACTTTCTTAGTACCGCCTTTCCCGTCAGGGATTTCAGTTACGTTAGATACATGGCGAAGTTCTACGTAGCCAGGAACGCTATCAGTAAATACGTGAACGGTAGAACCTTCTTCTACTTCGTATACGTAAGATACATGAACTTTAGTGCCTGCGGTAACATCTTCACCAAAAGTTAATGCGCCATTTTCAGTGCAAGAGAACTGTCCAGCAGTAGGACTATCAGAAACACGTGTAAGGCGTTTACCTTCATCAGTTAAAACCTCTACGGTGTCAGTCTGAACGCCAGTAGTGATAGCAAGGGTATCGCCAGTACCTTTTACGGTAATAGTTTCGTTACCAAATGCTTCGCCACCACCAATAACAGGAACACCCTGTGTCATAGCCAATACGTTCAGGTCAACAGTAGCGTTGGTGAAAGTAAAGGTTGCAGATTTAGATGTAATGTAGTTGTAGAACGGGAACAGACTATCGCCACCGAACACGTCCTCGCTTTCGGAAGTGATTTCGATTGTCATGTTCTGCATTTTCATAAGCTGTGCGCCAGTTGTGCCATCAGAGCCAATCAAAAATGCTGTGCCTGTACCGTGAATTACCATATTTTTAGTATCAATCAAGTAGTTCACTCACCTTTCGTTTTATTCTCCGTCAATTAACGGATTGTAAATCAAACGATATTTACGAACACCAGTTACACCGCTGTAATGCTGACCTTCGTACATCAACAAAGGCTGTACGTCTAATCCTTTGGCAATTCTACGAAACGCCTTAGAGATTAACCCAGCTTCGTACATATTGTGCGTGTAAATATCAACATATAAATCGCCTACGTTTACAAGGTAATTCTTTTTAGACTTTTCAGCGTGCATAAAATACACAGAAATAAAAGGAGTATCTTGTGGCTCGATAACGTCTGCCGTTTGATACTCCCTGCGTACTTTGAGGTTCTGCTCGTCTAAGAGTTCATCACCTGTAAGTTCGGTATTTATTTCCAAAAGACTAATCATTTCTTCGTCACTTACGCAACGCTCAAAAATTTCGTCTAACAAGTCAAAACTATTCGTCATAGCTTCACCTTAAATTTAAACCCTTCAAACATTTTCTCAATCTTGCTTTCTATGGCTACCGCTTCGGCAATCTTTTCAAGAATAATATTTAACCGCTGCTCTACCGCTTTGCGAACAATATACTTAGGTTCAACAGGCTGATACTGTTTCATACCAGTTTCCTCTAAGTTGTATTCTCGTTTCGGTGGCTTACGCTTAATTACTACGCCATCAAGATTTTTATATTGCTCGTCATAAGGTCTTGTCATAATCGCTAACCCGTGGGCTAACCTGCGCTTATTAAACGTACCATCTTCGTTAAAATAGTCGTCCAATGCTGGGTTGTTTTTGTCCATTAAAGAACCTTTACCATATTCAGCGATTACAGCTTTTTGCCCTGCGGAAATAATCGACATAATAATCTGGTCTTTAGCGTATCGTTTAAGCTCACTTGTAACATCAGCTTTTCCGTTTACATTATTGATACCAGAATAATCAGCTTTTATGTCCGCTACGATTTTGCCAGCTTCGCTATCACATACATTGAGAATTGCTTTTAGGATATTATTCTGCACCTGCGCTGTGTTATTCATATTGCCCTCTTGTCAGGTGAGAGCTGTAACACCAGCACGTTTTTAATCGAAGTCGAAATACTGTCCACTTCATAATTTTGCCCATCAATAACAACTCTATCCATAAGCTCTACTTCTGCCGTCCGTTGTATGTAGACCAGTTTCGTAGTGCTTTCAAGCAAACCTGCGTCATAATACTTCATCTTGCCGTTTGTGTCTTGCTGTACACATGGCACATCTTCAACGACTGGAATTAATTCATTCCCAATACGTTGGTTGCCTGCGTATTTACCTTTCAATCGGTAAATTGAGCAAGTGCTATCACACAGCCACATATTAGCCGTGTTAGTATTCATAAAATCCGTATGGCGAAACGCAGTAACAAGCAGCCTGTCATCTCCGTAAGCAACAAGGTCGCCTGTTTCAATCTGCGTATCGTCAGCTAAAAAGCCACGGAATTTATACGAATGTGCAAAATCTGTATTCGAGTTGGATTGCCGTGTAATATGGATTAATTCACTACACTTTAACAAGCCGTCTAAACCATAGACATCATACTCTTTAGTAAGAAAAAAACCTTGCAGGCTCACACGATACTCCTATACTTAGAAAGAATAGAGCGCATATCGTCTGTAAAAAACGACGGATTACTCATCTCTACGGTATAATCAAGAGTGTTTAGGCGTTTTGCGCCTGCGAAGGTAGCGAGTTGTTTAATATTTTGAGCAAGCATAGCTGTGACGTATTTGACTTCTTCGGGTACTTCCGAGTAGCCGTATTTGTAACTAATTTCAAGCGACAAGCGAGGAATAAATGGAGCGCAAAAATCCATTGGCATACGAAACGGACTTACTTTCGGATAATAGTAAAAGTAGCCGTCGTTTTCTACGTCTTGGTAAAACTGTTCAGTGTTACCGTCAGATTTTGCCAACCCAACAGGTGAAGCGTAAACCTCTTTAATAGATTTCACTTCGATAACTGGGTAATGCTTCAATCTTCCTCTGCGCTTTTCGTTTAACCTAACTGTCTCAACCGTATCTGCTTCCGAAAATGAAAATCCCAAATAACCGTCAATTAAGTTAGAAGCGATAATCACGTCAGATACTTGTACGGCTGGAACTCGGTTACAGTATTTGAGGATTTCTTCTTCGTTTAGATACTGGCTCATTAGTTACCTCTTTACGCCGCTGTGTAAGTACCTGTAATAGCTACTGTGCTATTGTCAGACAGGGTTAAAGTACCAGAAACAGTAGCTCCGTTTACGTTGATAACGCAAGATTTAATTGTAGGAGCGTCCTTGCCTGCTGCCCCAGCAGCACCGTCTTTACCATCAGCACCAGTAGCACCAGTAGCGCCTGTATCGCCCTTATCGCCTTTTGCTCCTTTAAGATTTTTAAACGCAAGAGCTACGGTTCTTGCTGTTTCAGTACCGCCAAGAGTTACCTCAACGGCAGGAGTACCAGTGTTAGCGTCAACGGTCGCTGTTACTGCGGTAATTTTACCTGCAACGCCATCTGCTCCGTCTGCACCATTTTTGCCGTCAGCAGGCTTGTTTGTCCAAGCAAGAGTGCCGTCAGCGTTACGTGCTAAAATCTGACCTTCTGCGCCATCTGCCGCAGGTTTTTCAAGAGCGTTGCCAACGCCTGTTTCAATGTTGTTTAATTTTTCAGCGGTAATTTTATCGCCTGTGTTCCAAGTGGTTTTGCTATATGCCATTCACATCAGCCTTTCTTTGTAGTAACACGTTTTGTACGAGTTTTAGTAGTGGAAGCCGCTACGGTAGCTGTACCAACAACGGCTTCACCAACTACTGCTTCCGTGTCAACGGGTGTTACGCCCCCGCCTGTGCTACTTTTTTTTTGATAATAAGGTGAGCGTAATCTGCACCTTTTGCTACAATGCAGTCATATTGCAGAGCCATGTATTTTTCGTTAAGGCTTTCGTCCTGAATACCAAAAGCGAAAATACGAGGGTTCGGGCTGGTTACATAGTAACGGGTCAGCAGATTTTCAGACAGTACCGCAATATTGTGAACACCATCTTCACCAACAGGTAAGTACGGGTCAGGAGCAATCGGCAGAACGCCCATGCAAGTCATAATGCCACGAACTTTAATACCTGCTGTGATTTCTACCTCATAACCTTTTACAGTGTTAGGACGAGACTGTTCTTCCTGTTCAATAAGGTCATAAGTCAGCGGATTTACAACGATAAGAGAAGGACGAACATCATAATCGGTTTTAGCAGCGAGTTCAGCTACTTTAGTGCGAACAAAGTCGGTAATAAGAGTACCTTCGGGTACGTCTGCGGTCTGGGTAATCTGGGTCAAAAGACCTACATACTCGTTTGTAGTGCTTTCAGACAGAGAAGTATCATTACCAGTCCATACTTTAGCGTCCTGTAACATCAACAGGTCAGAAACCATAGACTGAATATCTTCGGTAGTCAAACCATTGTACAAACCCTGCTGTGCTCCTACTTCACGGTCAAAATGAGAGAACTCAATTTCGTTAGTGATTGCTTTGATGAAAGCTGCTTTATTTACACGCTGTACAGTGTATTTATTGGCTTTCAAATCGTGCGGGTCTTGGAAAGAAGCAGTAGAAGCAACTGCACGTTTTTCAAAATACTGTGTCGGGTTGCCAGTAGCGGCTTTAGTTTTCATACGACGCAAGAGATAGCCACGTTTACCTACAAGGTCGAGAATTTCTTTTTCAAATACAGGAACATAAATAAAACCGTTGCCTGTGTTCAAACCAGCGGCAGAGCCAGCTTCAAATGTAATAAATTTAGAACTCATGTATCACATTTCTCCTTTATTAGTTAGATTTTTTGGCAGAAGCGATATATGCTACTACTTTTTTATGAGCTTTGAGGTTGTCGGGAATAGAAGCGTCGTTGTCGATAGCTTCACAAGCTGCTTTCCAGCCCGTGTCTTTCGGAACTTCATCTTCTTTGCCTGCGAACTGCATACCGTCTGTTTTCGGAGTAGGTTCGTTGTCTGCTTTCAGTTCAGGAACGACAGGTTCTTTTGCTTCCAGTTTTTCACCCAAAGCGTCAATAGAAGCGGTTACAGCAGAAAAGTCAACAGAAACAGGCTCTTTAGCAGCCAGAGCGTCAAGTTTTTCAGAAACCGCACCGAAACTTGCTTTCAAGTCAGCGAAACCTTCACTAATCTTGCCAACAATAGCGTCAAGTTCTTCTTTTGTCATTAAATCAGTCTCCTTTTGCATTTGTTTTGCTTGCGCCGCTATTTGTGTAGTTCTAAATGCGGCTAAATTTTTATACAATATAGAAACACCAGTAAAAGTAAATTGCTCTACTTCGTAACAATCGCCAAGGTCTTTCATATCCTCAATGAATACCTCTACCGAAAAACCAAGGCTGTCTTTGGCGTTCTGTATCATAAAGCACACTTCATACATATCGTGCTTCCAGAGCAAACCGTCTATGTGAACACCGCCATCAGCTTCGAGTTCAGCTCTTTCAACAACGCCAATCTTGAAGTGCTCATCATGCCCTGTTAATGCGTCCTCTGGACAGTCCCACGGATTATAACGGCAATTTACGCCCATACCAGCGAAGCTATCTAAAGCGTTCTGTATTGCTTCCCGTGAAAATTTAACTGGCTTATCTGCGCCACAAGGAATAGCGTCAGAAGGTTTGTCTGCGAATAAACAAATACCGCTAAACGGCAATTTATTAATATGCTCGTCAGCGGTACTCTCAAACTTAAAATTATTAAATTGTAAGAATAAATTACTACTCATTATTGGTATCATCACCGTCCCTATCGTCGTCTACGTTATCGTACCTGTTTTTGCCTACACCGTTGTAGCCACCAGCATTTTGTGTTTGCAAATCAGCAGTTTCTTTAGCGTAGTCAATGTTAAGCTGTGATTTATAATCGCTCTTTAACAAGTTGCCGTACTTCTCGTTCTCACCTTCGAGTTTGCTGTAACCCAAAAGCTGTCTCGTTTCGTTCACGGTTAAAATGTCTGCGTTAAATTCAGCAAGCACTCTGTCACTCTTTGCTTTCTTACGTGTTTCGTTATCCTCAAACACGAACTTAAAGCGCAACTTACCAGAGTAGCCTAACCTGTCGATAATCTTACGGTTAATCTGTTCAGCGATAACGTTTGCCAAAGGAATAACAGCTTCTTCAAGTATGTTTTCCTTCTGCTCGGCTACTGTACTTCTATCGGTCTGACTGCCTTCGTTAAAGCGTTTAGGGTCAACGCCAAATGTATAAGCGATAATAACCGTCAAGAAGTGTTGCCATTGCAAATACAGCCCTTCATCTCCTGCTGGCGCAATCTGTTCGCCCTTTACACCATTAGAACCACCAATAAGCGGTATTCTGCCAGTGCCATAGATTTCTTCTTCAAAGTATTTGCGGTAAGCGGCAATATCTTCTCTCGTTGCTGTTTCGCCAAGGTTCAGTAAATACTTCGGTATTGCTTTACTCGCTACGGAAGCGGAATACTTCTGCGTTTCCAGCAAATAGTTGATAATCTTAAACGCACTTTCGATAGGAGATGTACCAAGCGGAGTGTATGTAAAACTCGTATTCTTGAAGTACATTAAGTCTTGCTCTGCTAAAGGAACTTCCGAACCGTCTATTTTACGCTGCTTATACTTAATATCGGTTGGTCGTTTAACTCTATCTAACCCAACCCTAATCGTGAACCCGTCAACGGGAAATAAAAAAACAGGTCGGTTAAGGTCGCCAGAAGGTACTACCTCTACTGCGCCACAATCGCCTGTTAAAATATCTTCGATAACCGCACCAAACAAAGACTTAAACGTGTCTCCGTTGTTCGGATTTTCCAAGCACCCTGTAATCTTTCTTATAGCGTCTACATAATCGCTTTCATCAGACATATCTACTTTTTCGATACGCCAAGGACAGTTCAATACACCGTTTTTTACTATGCTGATAGCTCTACGGCACACTGGCGTTTTAGCGAACTGACGTAATAGTACAGCCGTTGGTTCTTTATCAATCGTGCCATCTAAACTCGTAATCGCATAACCGTATGGCGTATAAGCTAAAGATGTAGACGGAACAGGAACTTTCGGTTTTCTACCAACAAAGTATTGCTTGCCAAATAATGTAAATTCCAATCTGTCACCACCTTGTCTTAATAACCTACACTACCAAAACACAAGCCAGTGCCACCGTGTTTTCCAGTAGGGAAAATCAAATCCAAGCCCATTTTCAAAGCGTCAATACCATCATCTGACCCTTTCGGAAAACGTCTTAGTTCGTCTAATAATCGTTTCTGTTCAATGTTAAATTTTATGTAGCCATTCCTAATAAACGGCACTAAACCCTTAATGCGCAACTCTTTATCAGTTAGCGTTGTCATTTCCTCAATCGGCAGAGCAATATTCTGCGCTAAAGCCCTACGTCCACATTCTTGTGCAAAGAACGCTTGGAACTGTACCGCTTCTATACCTACTTTTGTAAGTTTTGATTGATACGTGATACACTCGCTAATCAAGTCGTCTATAATCTTGTCTGGCTTTCTTCGCTTAATATCGGCTTTTAACACATAAACGTAGTTGTCGATACCTCTGCCAAGTATTACAATCGCACTGTTGTCAGCTTTGTTTTTCTTAGCAAGCGAAGGGTCAACAGCAATATAAATTTGACGAATATCGGGCAGCACTTCCCAGTATTTAAACCAATCTTCTTTAAAAATACGCTGGCTCTCTGATACAGGGTCATTCTGATATTCGCTGTCAAATGCTTCTGGGTTCATTTTACGCATAAGCATAAGGTCATAGTAGTAATCGGGCTGCTTATCAGCCCAAAGTAGCTGTGTCCCTTTAAGCATAGCCTTGCGGTGCTTTTCAAAGAACGCTCTTGCTTCTTTATCTGGGTGTTCAATTTTTTCGTCGTTTAGTATGTTCTCCCAATCTTCCCAAAGCGGAGACTGGCTAAACTTGATAACTGCTTGATATTTTTTTCTATCCCACATACTATACTCTTGTGCTGTAAGAATTTTGTTAAGCAAACTCTCATAGTTGAGTATCGTACCAATGTAGATAATTTTTACGGTTGTATTTCCGCAAGGGATTAACGCTTTCTGAAACCAATTCAAGAGTTTTGCTCTCTGTGCTTCGGTTTCAACGCTTTCGTCATTTTCAAGGTCGTCTACCACGATAACGTCAGGTCTGAACTGTCTGTACTTAATACCACGAAGTTTCTGACCAGCACCCTTACCTACAATCTGTATTTTGTTTGCCGTTTGGATTTTTGCGTTAGACCATACTTTAGTACCAACCAAATCTCCAAAGGTTTCACGGAGCAATTCGTTTTCTTCAAGTTCGTCACGGATTGCCATAATAAACTGTGTAGCTTGGTCTACGGTATCAGACACAATTAGGATATTTTTAGCATACCCGAATACGATACACCAAATCGGAAAACCAAAGCTAAGTATCTGGCTTTTACCATGTCCACGGGGCGCACCCCTTGCAAAGTAATACTTACTTCCTTTGCGCTTAATAACATATTCTTCAAGCGTATGGAATACTTCTTTATGAAATTCACAAAACTCGCCAGTGAATATGTGAGGAAAGAATGTTTTACAGAATAAAGCTAAATCGGTCTTACATTTTTCGATTACACTTTCGTCTACATTGGCTTCGAGTTCTTTCTCAATATCGCCAAGTAAACCAAGGTAATCTAAGTTCTTATCTATCCCTATTTTCTAACGCTTCTTTCTTGCGTTCTTTAGAGTTTAGTTCGTTAATAATGTAAGACTTCTGGTTTTTGACTTTATTCTTCGGTCGCTTTTTCTTGAACGTCTTTTTCACGCTTAAACTTTTCCTTTAACTTGTAATAGCCTTTGCAGATTAACTTAGCGAACCCACGACAAATACGCCAGAATAAGCACAGATAAAAAGCATATATTCCTATCCAAAGAACAGTGAAGAAAGCAATACCGCCATAATAACAGCCAAGATTAAGAGAGCTTTCAGCAATCTCCCAAAACATTAAATCACTCCTTAAATAATAAAACCCCTGCGTACAACTAATCAGAAGATTAGAGGGTTGATAGTAAGCTATCTTCCAACAGGGGGATTGACGTTTATTTCAGAAACGATAGTAGCCGCAGCTCTACCGCCCACCCCTAAAGCCGTAGCTTGTTCGGTGTACATATAAGCACATTAACGTAAGTTGACCAAGCTCACGTAAATGGTGTTGGTGTCAGTACGCCTATTTTTCAGGTCGCATAGGTCATACCTACCAACAGAACCTTGTGGTTAGATTGGGCGATTGCCCGAATTGGTGAGAACATCTAATTCTCGTGTAATTTTCGTACAGTCCCCCGTAGGGGTTGCTGCGCTTGTTAATACTGGAGCCGTGTACCAGATTTGAACTGATATATCCGCTTTACAAGAGCGGGGTTCTACCATTAAACTAACACGGCATATTGGCTGCGACGGGTAGGATTTGAACCCACATCAAACGGTTTTGGAGACCGTTGTTTTGCCTATTAAACTACCGTCCAGTAATGGTCAAAGTGATTGGATTTGAACCAACGACACCCTGTTCCCAAGACAGGTGCGCTACCAAACTGCGCTACACTCTGATAAGATGGTGAAAGGGGTAGGAGTTGAACCTACGTTGTATCTCACGTAGCGGATTTACAGTCCGCCGCCTTCGCCACTCGGCACACCCTTCCATAAAAACTGGTTAGCGAAATTCCTTGTCGTGTAAATTCACAACCCGCACTAACCAGTGAAGAAACCCTAAATTTAATTTGACCCTTTCGGTCGAGTTTTGTTGATGTTATCAGTAAAAATATATCGTGAATACAAGATAGTTCGTATTGTATGTTCAGATAACCCTATTCGCTCTTTTATCGCTAAAATCGGTAGCTTTTCAACGCAATACAAGCGTATTACGTCCATTTCTTTGCCAATAGTAGCCACAGATGGACAATCACCACCCATTGTAGAGTTATATCCGTTATAATAACTATCAAATTTGTAGATATATTCGACTTCTTTAACTTCAAGCAAGCCTTGTTTAAATCTACCGATAAGCTGTATCGTGAACTTATCAAAGCCATATTCGTTCATAGCTTCGTACAACTTCATCTTATGAGGAATACGCCCTTGCTTATACCGCTTTGCTTTACAGCGGTGTTCAGTCCAACGCTCACGCAAAGAATAGTAGCACTTGCCTACATAAACTTTATCGGTAACTGTATTCGTAATAATGTATAGATTTCCAATCAAATTATAATCACCGTACTATTCCCTAATACATCAAAGGAAGGAGGGGTATGTACGAAAACTAAAGCTGCGATAAACTTTTACAAAACTTCCATACCCAGTTTTACTAATATCAGTCACGGTATTAGCATACCGTAATTGTTTTGGTTGCAGCACACGGAATTGCACCGTTTTTACAAGGGTATGAGCCTTGTTAGGAGAACTACTCCTACCTGCTGCCAATTCTCACGCTACACTCGCAAGCAGTAGCGGAAATTAAAATCTAAAGAATATAGAGGAAAATACCCCTCTATATATTATTGGAATTTTGGCGTTTTGCGGACGCATTTTAGCACATTCTTGAAAAATATTTTTTGCTGGTCTATTATTTTCAAATAGGCATAGTTATTCATTTCCGTATCGCATAACAAACGTACAAGCTAAACACGTTTTATTGAACGCTTACAGCGGGTATTGTTCTAAGTTCAAACTTCGCTTACACTCGTTTTCACTAAGAACACCGTTCAGTTATATATCTTTCGTGTATTTTCGTTTGGGAACTCAAACACACTCAATATACATAACTTCACTATGCCTTGATGTAGTAACACTTCACTCGAATAACTTTCGCTTAGAGCTTCAAGCTATTCTCGTTCAGTATTACTACATACGCTCTTGGTTAGTCACGTTTCTTGAACTCGTAAAGCTCACTAATCGTTCGCTTTACTCGTTAATGTTTGCTCGTTTTTACCTTACATAATATATTGGAATTTTGGCGTTTTGCGGACAGTTGATGTCACTTTGATGTCACTTCTGTTGTATGTTTGCACGTCTTTTACGTACCGCTTCGCACGAGCTTTCGCTTGTCTGCACGATTACCCTTGTGTCACGATTTCGCCGTACAACAATTTACCAATATCCCTCGACGAGTTTAGCTTCGTGAATATACCTCGGTCTACTTGGTAAATTACAGTTTCAGCGGTTTAGTGTTACACCTAACATTTCCGATTGGTATTACCCACCAAGAAAATAGGATTATCGAGCCTAAACCTTAAAACTGTGTGCTGTACCGTGCTACACTTCCTTGGTATTTTAGAGCCAATCGTGTTATGGAATAGCTATTATCGTGACGAATTACATATTACAACGGTTATTGCGTCCTCGAAACGTGTTACGCATACTACTAACGTGCTACAAGTAGGAGTAGACTGCGTTTGAGTGACTTAGCGACAACGGTGAGTAGTAGCGTGGTACAGGTTGTCGTTACAGTGCGTGTAATGGTTACAGTAAAAGCGTGAGTGATGGTAATAGCCGTAGGCGTGCGTATAATCTAACTCGGCTCTCGTGTGATGAAATGGGCGTTTTGGTCTACAAAAAAATACCCCCGCCCAACGCCGCAGAACCGCTCTGCGCCTGCGTTTGCGCACCCTTTAGCGTGTTAAAATGTGCCATTATTATACATAATGATATAATAGCGATTAGCTACATAAGCACTGTACAACGGGACGTTTTTAGTCCCACTAATTTTGGCATTGGGCGAACGCAAAAATGTACTTTATTACTTTTACGCATATCGCACCTTATATTACGCCTTTTACGCATATCGCTACATACATCACATCAACGCATAAATACAACGCTATCATGCCTACAACGCATATAAATATAAAGCCTGTAACTACACCGTCAACAAGTCCATCTGCGTACAGCGTTAAAAGTAACCCTAATCACGATAAAGTACAAAATACTTTTGTACAGCCGTATAATGTAATTATACTAAAGCTATAATGTTGTATTGTAGCACGTTATTATTTATATTGTACCTTATTTGTATTAACTACTAATAAGCATATAATACTATTATAATACACGTTTAGCGTACAAATAACCATATAACAAGCACGCATTTAAGCCTGTTTATATTGACCACATGAGCAACCATAAGCACATCACGCTGAACAAATTACTATGCCAATATATGCAGCCCTTACAACGCCTTATAATATGCGCAAATTTTTAAAACGTACACCGCACGCTATAAACGCCATATAACGCAAATACAAGCACGTAGCAGCCATATTATCACGTTGTAAAATATGTGTATTTGTATATAAATATGTGTATAATAAATGTATAAATTTATCCTTGTAATATAAATGGCATATTATTTATAGCTATAGCTTAATAATTTTAGCGTATTACAAAAGCCAAAAGCGCATAAAAAAAAGACTGTACAGCTATTATGCCATACAGTCCAAAAGTGTAAAGTTTATTACTGGTATACTTCTGTGCGCTCTTTGAAAGCGTTTAGAATATCTATAAAATTTTGTAGCACGCCGTCAATATAATGTGTTGTATAATTTACTACCTTATAAAAAGTATCTGTATTAATATTTACGGTGGTAGTAAAATATTCAAAATCACCTGTTGTTGTGCTGTCAAAATGATATATCCCTAAAGCATATAAAACATTTAACGTCTGCTGTTTGTTTAACCCGTGATAATTGTACAAGTCTTGTAAAAAATCTGCGTTATCTTTTAGCAAGTCAAATACTACAACTTTGCAACTTAAAGCAATACTGTTGTTTTTGTTATCAAGTTTAATATTATAAAAGCCTAACCCTTTTAATGCCCTTGTCAAGTCCGTATCTAAAAAGCCCGCCAATGCCATTTTTTTACACCTACCTTATTATAATTTTGTCTTTTTGATAATATCGCCATTTACAATATTTTGAGTGTAGATATAACCATTTTTATAATACAGCTTTTTGTTGCCTGCTATAATATATTGCAGACCGCTTGCACCGTTACCACTAAAAGCACAGTCAAATATTTTTTGTAAAGTATTTAAATATTCCTTGTTTTCGTCAGAATATTGTTCTTCTGCTAAATATTGTTGACCGTCTACAATAGACTTTATCCATAAACAAGGCTTATTATTTTGCGTATATCCTGTAATTTTCATAAATTTTTACCTACCTTATCAATCGTAAAACGCTATGCCGTAAATTTTTGCTTTTGTGGGATTGCTATTGATGTAGTCTATAAAACAATCATACAAAAGTTCATCTGTACAATACTTCCCGAACACATCTGCGCCCCAGTCCTCAATTTCTTCATCTGTTGCAAGGTTATTTGCGATATATTCGCTTGCACGTGTAAAAATGTTTTCTTGTAATGCACTCATTGCGCCTTCACAAAATTTATCGTTTAAAAATTGTATTGCACAGTCTAATTCTGTTGCGCCGTGGTATTTATTGCCGTTAACTGTTAAATACATATATAACGCCCCTTTGCTATTAGTAATTATTATTATATCATTCTTTAATCAACAAGTAAATTATAAATAAACTTAGTAAATGCAACATCTTAACCACCCCTATTTACCCCAATTATTTTTTAAAATCGTTTTGTTATCGCCTGCCAACTCATAAAAATATCCGCCTGCAATTATCCACCCATGGGGGAATAATGTAAAATATAATTGTAATGCGTCCTTAAAACTGGCGATATTATCCACTGTCAAGTTTTGCATAAAATTTATAAAGTCTGTAACTTGTTTAAATACCTTGCTTGCCGTGTCAGTCTTTTTGCTATAAACCTGCATATTGACTTGCATATTTGTCACCCCTATTTTACACTATCATAAAATTTTTTATCAACGTTATAGTAATAATTACCGCACCGCACTATATACTTCCACCCATACAGTCTACGCATACCCATAATGCTACCGCTTTTATGTATATTCGGATATTTGCAAATATCTCTATAATATTTAACAGGCAAATATTTCATTTTTTTTACACCTACCTTATCAATAAGTCACAAACACAAATGCCCCTGCTGTCGATAATGCGTGCAATTTTAATAAATGCCCCTTGTTCGTCAAAATCAAAATATAAATTATTTAATCTGTTGCGTGCTGTTTGTAGTCTTGCAAAGTTTAACGCTTTACTGATAATTTTACCGTTCTTGTCTTCGCATAAAAAATTCACTGTATAGGTACACTTGTCGCTTTCAACGTAGCACCACATATTTCCACCGCCTTTTTTTAATTATCAAAGTCTCTAATCAGTTGCAAAACATCACTGTTAGACAGTACCCCAAAGTCTCCGCCGCCGTCTGCTGTTATAGTATCATGCAAATATTTTGTATGTACTTTAATGCCAGTTTTATTATAAATTATTTGCTGTATATTTGCCGGAGACGAATATTCACCGCTGACGGTATAATAAATATTTGTAATGCCTATGCTGTTTTTGCTTTTGGATACGTGCCCCCAATCGTGTATATATATAGGCTTTAATGTAAACTTGTTGTCAATACCTAAAAGCGCAAAGTTATATTTTAATTTGCCGTTTACATCAAGCCATTTTTTTAAGGGTACAATATACACCACCTTTAAA